>NZ_CP121689.1:0-324249 GCF_038396615.1 Thermatribacter velox | reverse complement strand
TTTGGGAGTAGCTAAATAATAAATCAACCTACTGCTTCCTGGATTCATAAAAAGGTTAGAGAGGTTCGCCGTGCCCTGTTGAATAGTTTTTGTAAAGAACGGATACTGCGAAAAATCAACCCGGTTGCCTAGGCTATCAGTAGCTTCCCCGCTGGGATTGGCCCAAAAAGAGTTAAAAGCACTCAGTTTACCTTCTTCTGCTTGGCGTATCTTTTCTTTGAGGACCACTTCTATGGACTTTGCTCCCAGATTTACCAGGCTACTTATCTCTCTATTGGTCTTATCCAGCAATGACTTCTGAAAACTGGAAAGACCATAAAAGCCAATAAAACACAGAGGCAACAAAGAAAACAACAAAAACCAGAAAAGTAGCTTTCCCCTAAGGCTACTTTTTCTTTTCATTTAAGCTTCTCCCCTAATTTTCTTTGTTTTCTTCAATTTCCTCGAGCTTGGCTTTTTCTTCCTTGCTGAGCACTTTCTGAAGGTCCAGAATTATCACCAGTTTGTCCTCAAGCTTGCCCACTCCCTGGATATATTCTTCCTGAATGGAAGCAATAAGGGGTGAAGGAGGCTCAATTTTGTCCTCAGAAATGCGCAATACCTCATCAACGGCATCAACTACCATGCCCACTGTATGAGGAGCCACTTCAACCACTATAACCCGGGTATCCTTGGTAACTTCCTTTTCGGACAACCGGAAGCGTTTACGAAGGTCTATAATCGGAATAACCCGTCCCCGCAAATTAATAACACCTTCGACAAAAGAAGGCGCTCCAGGAACTTTAGTTGGCGACTGAAAGCGAATTATTTCCTGCACCTGATGAATATCTACGCCGTAATATTCCTTACCCAGCTGAAAAACCACCAGCTGTACCTCGTTAAAGTGACGACTACTCTCCTGAGCACTCATTTCAGCAAATCCCCCTTTCTAACAGTCCTCGAATTTAAATATCGGCAAAAGAGCCATTTTTTTTAGGGGAAAAAGAGCGAGCTTGTCAAAAATCTTTCGAAGAGCAAAAATAAAAGATGATTACAAAATCTAATTTATCGAAAGAGATCCCCTGCAAACATGATATGGGATGGCAATATTTCCAAAAGTCTTGAAAATCAATCTTTTTAAGCTGGACAATTTCCGTTTAGCAATAACTTTTAGTATCTTCCAGATTTTTCAATCAGCTCGTTAAGTTTCCGCCGATAATAAGTGAATTCACTAAATCCTACCTCAGGCGGGATAAGGTGATCTCCAAAAGGTATATATCCCCCGCTTTTAAGAACTTCCCAAACTGGTTCTAAAATCTGATCAATTCTCTCTTTCCCCTTGGCAATCTCTCCCTTGGGAATACCTCCAAGCAGTTGAAGTTGAGGAAAAGCCTTGCGTACTTTTAAAAGGTCCATTCCACAACTTACTTCAATGGGATACAACCCTGTAATACCACCTTCTAAGAGTAAAGGAATGATATCGAAACAATAGCCATCAGTATCAAGAAGAATAATGTCAACACCTTTAGCCTTCACAAAATCGGTCAAACGACGATAATAAGGAACCATGAAATTTTTGATGATCGCTGGGGAGATCATAGAACCTTTTCCAAAAGACATATCCTCCCAGATATGCAGAGCATCCACTTCTACTTGCGATAGCACCTCTTCGTACACTGCACACCACAGATCAGTAAAGGTTTGTAACATATCGTGAATCAAGTCAGGGTCATCATAATAAGCGAGGAACAGTTTGTCGTACCCCATAAGATGAGCAAGGGTCCCAAAAAGACCATGAGGATAGCCACCCAAAACCAGAGGAAAATCTCTTTCTCTATACCATACGAGTAATTCTTCCCAGTTAGGCGGAAAGCGATTCTCAATGCTATCCAGGCGCAAACGCTCTTCTTTGAGCCTTAACCAGCTTTGCTTATCTTTAATTGGATATTCCAAACCTGAAGGTAAAACACCTGTGGTTTTCAAAAAATGCCTTTTGACGCCATCGATGTCTTGATAGACAAGGTGTTCTTCATCTTCCTCCAAAATAACAATTTCAAAAGGAGGAGAAAATAAAAGATTCACGTTAACCAAAATCTGACCTTTGTCCATCTCAAAATAATTCCTAATATCATAATCAAGCGGAAAGCCTTGAGTAGGCCAATACAAGCCCCCACCAGTAATGGCTATACCCTCCGGAAGGCTATTTCCAGCAATGGAATTCCAGGCAGGCACATAAAGGCTGGCAGTAGGAGTGCTTACCTTGTCAGGAACTCGAGGATAATACTTTCGGGGTAAGCCCTCCTTATAAAAGCGGTCGACAGTACCACCCCAATACCCAAATTCCCACTTTAAAGCACACACTTCCGTGTTGAAATGCATAACTTCGTGAAAGCGTTCTCGAGCATTCACTTTTTGACCCTCCTAACGTCTTCTCTGCCGAAGCTGATCTATTCCTACTGCACCGAGCAACACAATACCCTGAACTACTTCTTGCCAGAAAGAAGAAACATTCAGAATAACCAACCCATTGGTCAAAGTACCCAAAATTAAAACACCCAGTAGCGTACCCCAAACATTGCCCGAACCACCAGAAAGACTAGTTCCTCCAAGAATTACAGCAGCAATTACTGTCAAAATAGTCCCGGATAAAGCAGCTGGTGCCGCCGCACCCAGCATCGAAGCAACCAGAATACCGCTCATGCTACCAGCAAATCCCCCAAACACAAAAAGAACAGTAAGTACTTTTGCATTATTGATGCCACACAGTTTGCTCGCGGTCGGGTTACCGCCAACTGCGTAAACTGAACGACCGAAAGGTGTATATGCCAAAAGAATAAAGAAAAATAGGAAAAAAGCCATCATCAAAATAATGGGAAAAGGTATCCCCAAGAAACTACCCATACCCAGAAACTGAAACTCGGGAACCAAAATACTCACTGTCAACCCACCCGTTAAAACCAACGCTAACCCTTCTATAATGTTGAGCATTCCCAGTGTAGCTATGAAAGGATTGATGCCAACTCTGGTTACCGAAAGAGCATTTCCAAATCCTACAATCACACCAATACCAAGAGCAAAAAGCGCCGCCAGCCAGATATTCCACCCCGCCGCATAAAGAATACCAGTCAGCACACCTGCAAGCTGAGCCGAGGCCCCCATTGACAAATCCATGGCTCCTCCGATAAGCAACGGTGTTTGTGCTGCTGCCATAATACCGATATAGGCCATGTTGGAAGCAATATTGGAAAAGTTTCGCAAAGTGAGAAAAAAGGGAGAAAGAATACTGAACACGATACATAAAACTACGTAAAAACCCAGAAGGAACAGAACCCCAGAGATCCTACTCCACGGATACCTTTTCTTTTTCTCCACCCATGGCAAGGTAGAGGATAGTCCGCTGGTCGACCTCTCCCTTGGCAAATTCTCCAACGACCTTACCCCCTTCCATGACAAAAATGCGATCACTTAATGCCATAACTTCTGGCAAATCCGACGAAAAAATCAAAATACCAATACCCCTCTTTGCCAGCTCATCGAAAATGTGGTAAATTTCTACTCTTGTCCCTACATCAACGCCCTGTGTGGGCTCAGAAGCGATCAAAACTTGGGGATCGTTTGCCAACCATCTTGCCAGAACAACTTTCTGCTGATTACCACCGCTGAGGGACTTAACCGGTTGATCCCAATCTGCAAATTTTATTTGCAGCTTTTTCGCCCACTGGTACACACAATCCAACTCTCTTTGGCTATTTATAAATCCATAACGGGTAGTCTTGGGCAAAGCTACCAGAGAAAGATTCTCCTTGACACTCATCTCAGGAACAATTGCTTCCTGCTTGCGGTCCGAAGGAATGAAACCCAATCTGAAACGCCGAGCATGACCTGGGGAACGTAAAAATAATTCTCGTCCTTTCACCATCACCTTACCACGAGCAGGATGAGCACCAAAAAGAGCCAAAGCCAGTTCATTGATGCCTGAACCTATAAGGCCGAAAAATCCAACAATTTCACCAGCATGCAGAGTAAAACTTAAGTGATCATAGAGTCCTTCCACTTCTAAATCCTCAACCCGAAGAATTTCTTCGCCCTCCCTAATACTACTTTCACGAGCAGGATAAAGCTCTTCAAGAGACCTGCCAATCATTGACTGAACTAATTCCCGCCACGAAGTATTAGCAGTCCTAAAATCGCCAGTATTCTTTCCATCACGAAGAACAACAACCCGATCACTTATTTCGAAAACTTCTTCAAGGCGATGAGTAATATAAATGATACCCACGTTTTGAGCTTTCAAGCGCCTAATAACTGCAAAAAGCCTTTCCACCTCTTTTTGGGTCAAGGTAGCCGTTGGTTCATCCATGACGATAATATTCGCTCTACCAGCAAGTGCCCGTGCTATCTCCACCACTTGTTTTTCAGAAACCGTTAATTCTTTAACCAGAGCATCGGGGTCAATGTTCTCTCCCAAAAGCTCCAACAACTCCCTGGTCTTCCGATACATCTCCCTTCGGCTGACCACAGGCATAAAAACAATTTTATTCCGAGGTAAATCACCCGCAAAGATATTTTCAGCAACGCTCAGATCTGGAAAGACCTCCAATTCCTGGTAAATGACCCGAATTCCTTTCTTCAAGGAATCAGCTGGACTATGGAAATGAACCTCTTCGTCTCCTAAAAAGATTGAACCAGAATCCTTACTGTAAAACCCACTCAAGATTTTTATCAACGTAGACTTACCCGCACCGTTTTGACCAAGCAGAGCTACTACCTCACCTCTATCCACGCTGAAATTTACCTGGTCTAAAACTCTAACTCCAGAAAATGACTTGACAATTTCTTTCATCTCAAGATAGCTCACCGTTATCACCCTTTATTTGCAAAGCTGCAGGCCTCACTTAAAAGACCTGCAGCTTTGCTTCATTACTCCACCCTATTCCATATTTTCGGGAATTAGCTGTGCATAATCAGGATATTTTTCTCTCAAGCTCTCCAAAAATGCGTTATACCCGTCCTTGGGGAACTTATACTCAAGTTGAGGATACCCCTCAGGAGTGCTACAGGGCCACTTAGGATAGTACTCACAGAGATTCATAGGGGTGACTATCACGTGTTGCACAAAAATGCCCTCTGGAAGTTCCATACCAGCCAGTTTCATCAAAGCAGCTGGAATCAAGTAATTACCGTAACGCTCGGGGAAGGAAGCAGGATCGGCAACGTAGATATTTCCCTCTTTCGCAAGCTCTTCCTGTCCAGTTTCATCGCAACCTAACCCAACCACTATAGCATCCTTATCGCGCTTGGTAAATTGAAGCGCCCTTACAATGCCAGTTGCTGACTGACAATTTATAGCAGTACACATTATGGGAACACCCTCAGGTATTCTGGCCAGTACGTTAACCATCTGACTTCGTGAGTAGTCAAGTGTGTTTTTGGTATCAAAGGTGATAACATGGTCTTCGGGGAAACCTGGCACCGAAGCCAAAAATCCAGCAATCTGGCCTTCGGTTCTCATAGCTGGAACTACACCTGACTGGGGGAGAGCGCCAACTACCAGATAACCTTCTTTAACCTTGTCAAGTCCCCATTTAGCAAGTGCTGCCTGGCCCAGATAGCTTCCACCAAGAAAACCTGCCAGTGGGTTGTTTACGCCAAAAAACGTTGCTCCAGGCATAGGTATATCGATAGCAATTACCGGAATTCCAGCCGCGTTAAACTTTTGCATAATTACTGGCCCAAACTTGACGTCAGTCTGGAATTCAATGACGAAATCTACATTACGAGTAATAAAACTCTCTGCATTCGCCAGCGCCGTGGGACCGCTTAAGCGGTTGTCAGCTATTACCAATTCTATTCCTGCAGCTTCGCAATTCTTTTTAATCCCCTCTTCAACTGCCATGCAGAAAGTTATGTCTCTCTGAAGGTTAGCAAAAGCAAAAACGTAATTTTTGCCATTCTTAGGAGGAGTAACTTTCATGGCTTCCTGAACCATGGCCTTAAGCGTATCAGAAGAAAGCATTTCTCCTTTGAATTTAAGCGGATCGAAACCCATAAACTCTGCTGCAAAAGCCATGCTACTCAAAAAAACTCCCAGCAATAAAGCTACAACTAAAAATTTACGCATTTCATAAACCCCCTTCACTTAAACCTAATGTTTTTTTCATAAAATTTTCACAAAAAACACTAACGACTTATCTTTCAATTCAACAGAAAAAACCCACGTCAACCTCCCAGGATATTTCTTAAAAAGCACTTTTACATTCCTTCTATCACCTCCCTCTTTGCGATAACCTCAAGTTCAAAATTTCAATTACGAGGAATACCTACAGCTTTTTACTGCATCAAAGTAAGCCAGAACATTTTCAAGTGGCGTATCCGGTTGAATATTATGCGAGGGAGCTATAATGTAACCCCCACCTTTCCCTGCCTGTTGAAATCTTTTCCAAACCTCTTGTTTCACGTCCTGGGGAGTTCCAAAAGGTAAAATCTCCTGCTCATCAACGCCGCCAAAAAGGCATAAAATACCATACCAATCTCGCTTGATTCTTGCCAGGTCCATTCCAAATGCTTTGGGCTGAATGGGATTCAAAATGTCAACCCCTACCTCTACAAGATCGGGAATAATAGGAAAAATAGAACCACAAGAATGATAAGCAATCTTGAGTTCCGGATTAAGCTTTTTCCAGCGGCTAATGAGAGAGGCATAACGAGGCTTAAAATGTTTTCTCCAAAAATCGGGAGAAATAAGCATACCTCTCTGGGTCCCAAAATCATCACCTATCCAGAGAACGTCAACACCCATATCAACTAATTTCTTACCACAGGGAAAAGCGTAATCCTCCTGGATACGGTCCAAAAGGGTAAAAACGTACTCTTTTTTCATGACTAAATCTATAAGAAACTTTTCCATCCCTACCAAATTCCAGGATAACTCAAAAATGGTCGCCTCAAGATCCCCTATGATGGCATAGGAAGAAGAATACTTAGCAATCATCTGCTCCGCTTTTCGCCACCTCCAGGTATCAAGAGCTTCAGGAAGAGGGTAATTTAATACATCATCGGCGGTTTCGGCTTCTTCCAAAGGACGTTTGATAATTTCATCATAAAACTCCGTCCCCTTACAAACAAAGCCAAACTCGTCAATAAGAGTTCCATCCTCACAAAGACGAGTCTCTTTACTCTTGCCCCTTCCTGGTCCTACACCAACCGCGTCATTGCCCAAAGACAAAAGAATCTCCGTATGCGAAATTCTGGTAGAAAGGAAAGAATCCTCTGGCTCAGAAGGCAAACCCAAAAACCTACCAAGCTTCTCAGCAATTTGAGGAGTCAAATTAGTGAAAGTCGGTACTCGATCTGGCTCTTCAAAACGAAGAGCCTTCAACATTCGTTCTCGTGGACTTAACAAATCCTCACCCTCCTCCCTTACTCCTCAGCTATCTCTGGCTATCCTTACCTCAACACCCAGTTCTTCAAGTTTTTCTACAGCTTCTTTATCAACATCGCCATCTGTAACCAGGATATGAATAGCAGAAAGATCAGCAATTTTAAAGAACGCCTGTTCCTTAAGCTTACTGCTTTCTGCCACCAGAACAACTTTTCTCGTTGATTGGATCATCGTTTTTTTGAGGTGCGCCTCAAGCTCAAAGACATCGGCAATAGCCATTTGTTCAAGAGAAATAGCCTTTGCACCCAGAAAAAGACAATCTGCGAAATAGTTGCGAATTGCACTTTCTGCCTGAGGACCCACAAAGGAAAAAGAAGGAGCGTGGAGAGTTCCTCCAGTAGAAATAATGTTAAAGTTCGGATTATGAGCAAGTGAGATGCATATATCCAAAGAAGTAGTGAGAATGGTAACACGCTTGGCAGGATCTATGCTACGTGCAACTTGTAAGGAAGTGGTACTGGCATCAAAAATGATAGAATCCCCTTCTTCGATAAGCTTCACAGCTTCTCTACCAATAAGTTCTTTAACTTTTCGGTTAGAAATCTCTCGCAAAGAAAAGGGTATTTCAGCGCTACTTTTGCCTATCCGTACCGCTCCTCCATAGGTGCGGCGTAGAAGTCTTTGTCTATCGAGAACCCTTAAATCCTGGCGAATAGTATCTTCGCTGACGCCAAAAAGCTTGACAAGCTCTTTGACCGAAACAGTCTTTTTTTCTTCTAATACCCCTAAAATCTTAAGTCGACGCTCTTCGACAATCATCGAAACTTAGGAGCACCTCGACAAACTGTTAATAGTATACATTAAATAACCAAACATTAGCAATATAAATTCCTAGAAATATAGTGTAATTTTATAAAAACTTTTTCCTAACTAATTAGTAATTTTTAGTAATTTTTTAGCAATCAATTAGCTTTCCTTAACAAACAGAAAGGAACAAAAGGGACTGTACAATAAACTGTGTAAACCCCTTTGGGAAAAAGATAAACTTTTACCAAGGGGGTTATGAAAATGAAAAAGGAAAAACTATTAAGAAAACAGCTTCGAGAGTTCATCAAAGAGAACAACCTGGTCACGGCCCAAGACGCCCAGGACGCTATTAAGTCCCTCATGGGCAAGCTCATCGAAGAAATGTTAGAAGCTGAGCTCGAAAACGAACCGGGCTACAGCCGCTATGACTACCGCAACAAAAAGACAGACAACGCAAGAAACGGTCACAGCAAAAAGAAGGTAAAGACTGAACTTGGACCCTTAGAGATAAGCGTTCCCCGCAACCGTAACGGCGAATTCGAGCCGATAGTAGTCAAGAAATACCAGAGAGATATCTCTAGCATAGAAGACCAGATACTGTCCATGTATGCCAAGGGAATGAGCACCCGCGACATACAGGAGCACCTGGAAAGGATATACGGGGTTCACGCCTCGCCATCCCTGATATCAAGCATTACAGACAAGATACTTCCGGTTGTCAGGGAGTGGCAGAACAGGCCTTTGCAGCCGATATACCCGTTCATTTTCATTGATGCAGTGCACTACAGCGTGCGGCAAGACGGCCAGGTTGTTAAAAAAGCAGCCTACGTAGTAATAGGCATCGATCTTGACGGCCGGAAAGATGTTTTGGGTATATGGATTGGCGAAGCCGAAAGTGCCAGGTTCTGGCTGTCGGTATTAAGCGACATAAAAAACCGCGGAGTTGAGGATATACTGATTATCTCGGCTGACGACCTTGCCGGGATAAGCCAGGCCATCAAAGCCATCTTTCCTCAAGCAGAAGTGCAAAAATGCGTAGTCCATCAGATAAGAAACTCTGTGCGTTACGTCAGCTACAAAGACCGTTCTCAGTTTGTCAAAGATCCCAAAGCCATTTACAAGGCAGTGAACCAGGAAGAAGCTCTCAGCGCCTTGCAAGCTCTAGAAGACAAGTGGCAAGCCAAGTACCCGTTGGCGGTAAAATCCTGGATTAGAAACTGGGACGAGTTGTCCACCTGCTTCAATTATCCTCCCGAGATACGGAGGTTGATATACACAACCAACATCATCGAGGCTTTTCACCGCCAACTGCGAAAAGTAACTAAAAGCAAAGCGGCGCTTCCCAATGACGATGCCCTTATCAAGATCCTGTACCTGGTCACCATGGATGTGACCGAAAAGTGGACAGTGTCAGTGAAAAACTGGGGACTGATTCTATCCCAGTTGATAATTCTGTTCAAAGAAAGGATTGAGCCTTACCTCTAAACTAGTTACCAATTAAGGGGTTTACACAAAAAACTTGACAGACCCGAACAAAATCAGAAACCTTACCCAAAATTCTCGAAAAACGCGAAAGAAGTTTAACCACCCAGGAGAAACACAAAAATCGTCTGGTTATTTTATGATTTCGGAACATCAAGAAACCCCGTGAGTAGACAAACAGTCAAACTTCTTCCGTTCCAAAAAACCAAAAAAAGCAATCCCGGAAATTCTCAGGCTCTCAATAAGACAGGACGGGTGTCCCTTCTTTCTTACTCCTTTTTGGGACGCCCGTTGTTGCTGATATTTATTCTCTAAGCCTTATAACTTGTCAGCCTAATGAGTGTCCTTCAACGATACTCATTCACTGCCTCAAACAAAGCTAGCAGGTTTTCAACCGGGATTTTGGCCTGAATGTTATGCACAGTGGCGAAAACAAAGCCCCCACCTTTTTTGAAAGTTTCTATAAGTCGGCGAACCTCCTCTTTTACTTCCTCAGGTTTTCCAAAAGGAAGAGTGGTCTGGGTGTTCACACCTCCACCCCAGAAAGTAAAATCCTTTCCAAACTCCTCTTTGAGTTTTTCGGGATCCATTTCAGCAGCTGAAATCTGAACCGGGTTAAGGATATCAAATCCGGCTTCTTCCAGGTCTGGAAGAAGAGCATAGATTGAGCCACAGGTGTGAATGAAGGTTTTCCAGGAAGTGTTCTGATGAACCCAATCGTTAATCTTTTTGTGGAAGGGCTTGAAGAGTTCTCGATACAGGGAAGGAGAAATAAAAGGACCATGTTGCGAACCAAAATCCGTACCCGAAATCACAATCACCTGAATGCGCTCTCCCACTGCCTGATGGAATCTTTTTAGGTTTTCAAGGCCGATTTCGGTCATGCGGGAGAACACTTCCTTGAGAAACTCCTTGCGGGTCATCAAAGAAATGTACCACTCCTCTACATCTCGGATGCCTTTGGGGTCTGGAAGAGCCGGACCGGGAACATAGGCAATATCACCTAAGTTGGTACCGGGAACTCCTGAAGATACCACAGCGTAATCGGTTTCTTCATAAAGCCGTTTTGATTCTTGCTCGTAATAGCTCAACTCTTCATCAGTGAGCAGAGTATATTCCTCAATCTGGTCTTCAACTTTGAGCTCCTCATCACGGAAGGGTTTCTGGCGAATCAGGGCATCATGATAGAATCCATCTCTGGGCATTTTGGCAGAAGGTGGGAAACGGGTATCACCCAGGGGGTATTGGTAGATATCACCATTGGCATCGGGAGTGGTGTTGAACTTGCCAGGAACCAAAAGGGGTGTACCGTCAAAAAAAGTCCAGGGTTTCCAGTCAGCATTTTCGAAACCAAAAAAGTTTTTAGGAGGAAAAAGAGGCACTGTATCTATCCCCAGAACCTTGCGTAATTCATCGTCAACCTCTCCCAGCATCTGGAAAGGATCGATAACCTTAACTGGTTCATCCTCTCTGATAAGGCCAAGGGCTACTTTTAATTTGTGGAGGCTGGAAACATGGATTCCAGTAACTAAGGTAGAACCAAGATCCAGAGGAAGAACATCCGTTTCGCGGTGTCCAAGAGAAGCAATAACACGCTCGCGTGGAGTCATAAAAACGCCCTCCCTTGTTTTTAAATTCCAAAACGTTGTACTTAGTTTAGCACAAAAGGGAGGGCGCTAAGGCTATTGAGTCAAAGTTGGAAGCACAAATCAAAGCTCCCGATAACAGAACCACCAGTCAAAACATTCCAACTCGCCTTTCTGCGCTTTTTGCAAGCGCTCTTTAGCTGCCTCCTCGGTTGCTGCCGGTGGAACAATGACTTTGTTACCAATAAGCTCATTGTTTGGCCAGTTTTCAGGCAGAGCCACTTTATTGGCATCTGAAACCTGCAAAGCCTTAACTGCTCTCAAAACCTCTCCCACGCTGCGACCTACTTCTTGAGGATAGTACATCATTAACCGCAAAATACCTTTGTCATCAACTACAAACACCGCCCTCACCGTGTTGGTGCCTTTCTGGGGATGAATCATACCCAGTTGAAAAGCCACCCTACCCAGCTCATCGGCAATTACCGGGAAAGGAATTTTTACTCCCAGTTTTTCTTCAATCCACTCTACCCACTTTATATGAGCAAAAACCTGATCCACTGAAAGGCCGATAAGCTCGGTGTTAATCTTCTTGAATTCTTCCGCTTTTTTCGCAAATGCCACAAACTCAGTGGTGCAAACCGGAGTAAAGTCTCCAGGGTGACTGAAAAGCACAAACCACTTACCCGCATAGTCCCCGGGCAGTTTTTTGATGCCGTGAGTAGTCTTCACCTCCATTTCCGGGAATTTCTCACCAAGAAGTGGCATCCCGGCTTGATTCTCCATTTCCATTTCCCCCTTTTTTCTTTTTGTTATCTAATTTGCACTCAGGGCATAAACCCCTGAGGTAAAGTTCTTTACTTTCTACCTCAAAGTCTTCCAGGCCTTCCCACTGTAACCCTTCAAAGGAAAACCCAAAATCGTAGACCCTACCACACCGAGAACATCTGAAGTGACCGTGCTCTTTCATGTCAGCATCAAAACGTGCCTTATCTCCTTCAACAGTAACCACTTTTACCAAACCGGCTTCAACAAAAGCTCGCAAGGCATTGTAGACCGAAGTTCTGGAAAGAGTAGGCATTTCCTCTACCAGCGACGAGAAAATCTCATCAGCAGTGGGGTGAGTGCGGTGTTCCAATAAGTACTTGAGTACCTGCACCCTCACATGCGAGGGCCGTAGTCCTTTTTGAGTTAAGTATTTCTTAATTTGCTTTTGAGAATACACTGTCCAGTTACCTCTTTACAATAAATTCTATTTTGTAATCATTACAAACTTATTATAAATACACTTTTGTAATATGTCAATACAATTCCCAAACCCTGACCAGAATTTTTAAGAAAAAAATAGCTTCCCTTTTATCTAACGCATCTTTAACTCTGAAAAAACCGGTGCCAGCTCAAAAACACCCAAGTTGACAAAAAAGGGTTTTGGGAGTATATTTTTCACGCAAGGTGCGCCCGTAGCTTAACTGGATAGAGCAACGGACTACGGATCCGTAGGTTGGGGGTTCGACTCCCTCCGGGCGCGCCAGCGAGTGCTGAAGCCCGCTTTATAAGCCGCTCGAGAGCGCAAGCGCCCTCTTTCTGTTGGGGGTTCTTTTTTGGTTGCCAAAACCCCAAGTCCGTGCTTCTTGAATGGCTTAAACTTGTCAATATTTATATTCTTGAACAAAAAAACACTATATAAACAGCGTAAAACAAGGGGGGAAAGATAATCCCCAAAGTTGTCCTTCCTCAAGGAGATGTGCTGACAAAAACGAACTCCGCATACCCCCAAACGCAATCTTCAAGGAAGCATACGGTCCTGAAAACTGCAAAAATCATACTCCTATTCTGGACCATCTAAAAAGACTGTATAGAACCGGCGGATGGAAGAAAAATGAATTGATTGCGTAGGTACAAACCAAACTAACGACCGCAAACTCACGGGAATGAACAAGGTACTGGCTGACCACCAATAAAGAAGCTACGACATGCTTCACCTTTTGAAGTTTTTGAGAAAGAAAAAATATTTGCTATCAAGTAGAGGTAGAACTGGTTGATAATTTATACCAAGAAAAGCAAAAAGGTGCTAACGGAAACCCACGTCTGGTGTGGGTTTCCCCTTGCAATGTAGTGCACAACGCTCACTCACTCCCCAATCTCAATAAAAAACAGAGTCTCCGATAACCTCCCTTTTGGGCTTCACTTGACCTTTTCCAGAATACTTGCTTTTCCTACATCTTAATCAACATGTCATTTACCCCCGATCCAGCGCCTTAAAACACTCTGCTATAGTATAATTAAGCAAAAATCGCTTCCGGGAGGCAAAAATGAACAAAAAGGCCTTCCTTATCGATATGGACGGCGTGCTGGTTTACGGAGACCGGGCTATACCGGGTGCCAGAGAGTTTATAGAAAAGCTGAGGGAAAAAGAATACAAGTTTCTGGTTCTCACCAATAATTCCCAGTATACCCCCTTTGACTTGCAGCACAGAATGAGTCGGGCAGGCATTGACATTGAAGCTGAACGCTTCTTCAGCAGTGCAATGGCTGCCGCACATTTCCTGAGCAAGCAAAAACCAAAGGGCTCTGCCTTTGTCTTGGGGGGTACTGGTCTCTATCAAGCCTTGAATGAAGTAGGTTACTCTTTCACTGATTACCGGCCTGATTTCGTGGTACTTGGAGAAATGGAACATTATCCTTACGATAAAATAATCCGCGCCTGCCAGCTCATTGCTTCCGGCGTGCCTTTTATTGCCACCAATCCTGATCCCTCAGGTCCGGGTAAAGAAGGAATTGTTCCCGCCTGTGGAGCGGTAGCGGCACTCCTTGAAAAGGCCACAGGATATGCTCCCTATTTCGTAGGAAAACCCAACCCCCTTATTCTACGTGCTGCTTTGAGATACCTCGACGAGCATTCAGAAAATGCAGTGATGATTGGTGACCGCATGGATACCGACGTTCGGGTGGGACTGGAAGCAGGCATGGAAACCATTCTGGTTTTAAGTGGGGTGACCAGACCTGAAGACGTTTCCCACTTTCCATACCGTCCAACCCGGGTGGTCCCCTCAGTAGCTGAAATAGAACTGTGACAGAAATTTTGCAGAAACTTTAACCTTACAAAGTCCAAAACATGCTAAAATCCTTAAAAACTTAAAGATGAGGTGCCCTATGAAACCTAAAGTTTATCATTTCTCCTCTCAAGAAGGAAAGTTAATCGAGCGCATTGTTGACCAGGAAGAAGCACAAATCAACCACATAATCCTTCCTTCAGGAGAAAAAGTACCTGAACATCACAGTAACTCTAACGTTTACCTGATAATCATCCAGGGTGAAATGAGCCTCTCTCTGGAAGGTGAAAAAGGGCGGTACTCCCGGGGAAGCATACTTCAGATACCCTATCATACCAGAATGCTGATAGAAAACGAAGGCGAGGAACCCCTGGAGTTCTTTGTAGTTAAGGCTCCTCACCCCGAAAAATATAAAAAATAACCCAAAAGCAAAAGAACTTTCAGGTCGTCACAAAAGCTTTGCTTTCAGGAAGCCTTTCAAAAACTTGCCCAGACTGACCCGGCCAAACATACCCATGAGCTGGGCCTCTCCAAGAATATGGCCTTTAATAAGCTCCAGAACCTGCTTTCTGGTCAAACCAGCTTCTTGGGGCAGTTCTGTATCAAGGGCTATCAGCCTGAAAAAGTAGCGGTGTGGCTTGCCAGGTGGAGGGCAAGGACCCCCATAACCCAATTTTCCAAAGTCGTTTTTACCTTGAAAGATGTGTTCCATAATAACTGCTTCGTTGATTTTGCCCACACCTTTGGGTAAGGCGGAAAGCGAAGGAGGAATGTTGTAAAGGACCCAGTGCGTAAAAATACCTCGCGGGGCATCAGGATCTTCGCAAATTAACACCAAACTCCTGGTACCCTCGGGTAAATTTTCCCAGCAAAGGGGAGGAGAGAGATTTTCCCCTAAACAGGTATACTCGAGTGGGATTTCACTCCCCTGGGAAAATGCCTCGCTTTTCAGCGTGAAAATGGGTATCCCCTCCTGGGCAAGCAACCCGAAACCACTCAAAAGAGGCAAAAGCAAAACTAACCAGCCCAGTCTCTTCACGTCAGACCAACCTCCTTACTGGGCAGCAGCTCGCACTTCCAGTATAATCCTCCACTCTCAGAAAAACAACCAAAAGGCCACGTCTTAAGACGTGGCCTCAGCCCCTTATCAACCTCAAGGTTTTTTCGGTGGCTCCACTATCTCCAGAGTCTCCTGCATAGGTCCTGCAAAATAAGCGTAACGGAAACCATGCGTCTCAGTTAAGGGAAGAACAACCGGTATCCCCTTCGCTTGGAGCGCTGCGAAAGTTTTGCTCGCATCTTCCACCTGGAGTGCTATATGGAAAGAAGAAGAATGCGACCACTCATCATCCGAGGGTGCAATGATCTCAAGCAACGTATTCCCCAAATCCAGAAAAGCTATATCTGCTTTTTCACCCTCATCGTAAAAGCGCTCTGTAACTTTAAACCCCAAAACCTCGCCATAAAAACGCAGGCTCTCCTCCATATCCCGGGTAAAAATTGCCACGTGGTGCAAACCTTTCCAGGATAAAGCGCCCATACATTTCACCTCGCTTAAAGTACTTCCACTTTACTTGCAAAATGCCGATATTTGGTAATCACTTGCTCTCTGACAACTTCAAAAGTACCCTGTAACTTTATATCTTCTGAAGAAGCACCTACCAGCACTTCAAAAACGCCCGGTTCCACCACAAAACGCATATGCTCATCATAAAAGGCGAGCTGCTCGGGATAAAGCGTAAAGGTAACGGTGCGCTCTTCTCCAGCTTCAAGGTGAATACGTTTAAATCCTTTTAACTCTTTACTCGGCCGGACCAAAGAAGACACAACGTCTCTGATGTAGAGCTGTACCACTTCATCCCCGGCAATCCTGCCAGTATTTTTCACCCGAAAGCGTATCTTAACACCCTCCAGAGAAGTGACCCGGTCAGGTTGAATCTGAAGGTCCTGGTACTCAAAACGCGTATAGCTTAGACCGTACCCAAACGGGAAAAGTGCCCGAGCATCAGTTTCAATATACTCGCTGAAAGCGGTGGATTTCCGGTTATAGTAAACAGGTATTTGTCCCACTTTCTTTGGGAAAGAAATCGGCAGCCTTCCAGCTGGGTTGTAGTCACCAAAAAGCACATCAGCCACAGCATTTCCGCCCTCTTCCCCAGGATACCAGGCTTCAAGAATGGCAGAAAGATTTTCCGCTTCCCACCCAAGCTCCAGAGGCCGCCCATTGACAAGAACCAAAACTATTGGTTTTTCAAGTTTTTTAAGCTCTCTGAGCAGCTCTCTCTGCACTCCAGGAAGGGTAAGCTCTGTACGGTCGCTTCCTTCACCCGAAATAGACTGTTTGAAAAGTCCACTTCGTTCACCCATGACTGCTATAATCACTTCCGCTTGCTGGGCAACGTTTAGGGCTTCCTGAAACCCATCCCGCGAGTCATCGCCCAAATCACATCCTCTTGCATATAAAACCTCGGTTTGAGGAGAAACTTTGTTTTTAATGCCTTCAAGGACACTCACTGTCTTAACCCATTCCTTCCAGACGGCCTCCTTGCCTTTCCAGGCCTGGACACTGGGAATATGTGCACTGTAGCTGTAATCTCCGTGGAGGTTAATTTTCTCCGCCGCATTGGGGCCAATCACTGCTATGCTTTTCACGTCTTTACTGAGCGGAAGCACTCCGTCGTTTCTCAAAAGAACCATTGAAGCACAGGCTATTTCTCGGGCCAGAGCACGCTCTTCTTCGGTATCCAAAACTTGAACAACTTTTTCACTTTGCACGGTAACCATCTCTTCTTCAAAAAGCCCCAGCTCAAACTTAACATTGAGAACCCTTCGCACTGCTTCATCAACGACTTTTTCGCTTAACATGCCTTCGCGTACAGCATCAACGATAAACTGGTAACAATCAATATCGGGAAGCTCTATGTCTATTCCAGCTTGAAGAGCCTTTATGGCTGCTTCTTTTGCATCCCGGGCTACTCGGTGAAAGTTCTCAAGCATGCGTACTGCATTGTAATCTGAAACCACAATGCCTTCAAATCCCCACTCCTCACGAAGTATTCTGGTCAACAAAAAATAAGAAGCAGCACAGGGAACACCATCTATATCGTGATAGGCGTTCATGATAGAGCATACTCCAGCTTCCCGAACGGCCACCTCAAAGGGGAAAAGAAAAACCTCACGCAATTCACGTTCCCCTACCCGAGCAGGACCAAGGTTGCGACCCCCTTCAGAAATGCCGTAAGCAGTAAAATGTTTAGCAGTAGCTACAACCCCCTGGCGCAAGTCTTCCCCTTGCAAGCCCCTGATGTACGCAGCACCCATCCGGGAAACCAGGTAGGGATCTTCGCCAAAAGTCTCTTCGGTCCTTCCCCAGCGGGGATCTCGAGGAATATCAAGCACCGGAGCCAGGCCCTGATGAACCCCCAGCGCACGCATTTTCTTACGGATGGTAGTGGTCATTCTCTCTACAAGCTCCGGCGAGAAAGTGCTCCCCAACGCGATAGCCTGGGGGAAAACAGTAGCTCCTCTCATCATCAATCCACTTAAGCACTCTTCATGGATCATAGCCGGAATACCCAACCGCGTTTCTTCTCTTAAGAAGCGCTGGATTTCATTGCCAAGTTCTACTGCCTGCCGAGGATCGGCTTCAGGATCGCCAACCAAACGAGTTATCTGGCCAATGCCATTTTTGAGCAACTCCCGGGCTTTAGTCGGCGAAAATTTCCCGTTTTCGGTAAGGCGATTAGAATGCACTGCGCAAAGCTGGGCTACTTTTTCCTCAAGAGTCATTCGAGAAAGTAAATCACGTACCAGTTCGGATGTTTTGCCCATCTTGACTTACCTCCTTTTTATTCCCTGCCTCTCAGGGAGATTATCCCCATCAGGGCCATAAAGATGACACCTGACCATCCTTCCATCAACAAAGGTCTCAGCAGGCATTTCTTCAGAGCATAGCTTTCCCTTTTCCGGGCAGCGGTTTGCAAATTTGCAACCTTCCAAAAGGTACTCCTCTTGTTCCTCAAGAAGTTGGATAGTGGTTCTATACCGCATTCTGGGATCCGGCTGGGGGATGGAATTCAAGAGTAGCTTCGTGTAGGGATGTTTTGGGTCTCCAAGCACTTTCTCAGTTGGCCCCATTTCAACCAGGTTGCCCCGAAACATAATTCCAATTCGGTCACTGATGTAATAGGCGGTAGCAAGGTCATGGGTGATATAGAGCACACTGACGCCAAAATTGTCGCAGAGTTTCCGAAAAAGGTTAACGATAGACATGCGCAACGACGCATCAACCATAGAAACCGGCTCATCAGCAATAAGAAGAGAAGGATTGGCAAGCAGTGCCCGGGCTATGGAAGCCCTTTGCAATTGACCGCCGGAAAACTCACTGGGGTATTTGCCGGAAATCTCCTGCAAGGAAAGGCCAACTGCCTTTAGCTTTTCATCGATTAAAGAGTATGCTTCTGGGGGAGTAGCTGCCAAATCAAAGTTATGCACCGTTTCAAAGAAATAACTTTCTACTCTTCGCAAAGGATTGAAAGTCTCGAAGGGATTCTGGAAAACTGCCTGCACCTGGAGGAACCATTTCCTCCGGTTTCTAAATCCCTCCACATCCTCTCCCCTAAAAAGTATTTTGCCTGAAGTAGGGGTTTCAAAACCCAGAATCATCCTGGCAGTAGTTGTCTTGCCACATCCGCTCTCCCCAGCAAGGGTGAAAATTTCGGCACTCTGTATGGAAAAAGTAACTTCATCCACAGCTTTGATGCGAACTCGAGATAAGAAACTACCCAGAGTAAAAACTTTGGAAAGGCCTTTCACTTCAAGTAAAGGTCCCATGGTTGGCTCCTCCGTACAACCAACAAGCTACCTTGTGTCCAGCACTTACTTCCACAAAATCGGGTTGTTTGCTGCTGCAAAGCTCTGTGGCTTCTGGACAGCGAGGATGAAAAGCGCAGCCAGGAGGTGGGTCTACCAGGGAAGGTGGATTCCCGGGAGCACTTTCTCTCACTCTTTTGTCACCAATCCGGGGCAGGGAATTGATAAGGTAACGGGTGTAAGGATGAAAGGGATTGGTAAACATTTCTTCGGTTGAAGCTTCCTCAACAATTTTTCCAGCATACATGATGACCATATGGGTGGCAATGTTAGCATGAATGCCCATGTCGTGAGTAACCAGGACTATAGTGTTTTTGAGCTGTTTCTGTATCTCCTGAAGAAGCTGCAACACCGCCCTTTGCGCCACTACATCCAAAGCGGTAGTAGGCTCGTCAGCAAGGATAACCCGGGGGCTAAGCAAGGTGGCAAGCGCTATGGAAACTCGCTGCCGCATGCCTCCTGAAAGCTGGTGTGGATAGGCATCCAGAAGTCGTGGATAAAGACCCAGTTTTCTTAAATGCTCCTCAGCAAGCGCAAGAAGTTCTTTTTTCACCCTGTTTTGCACATGACTTTGCAAAAAATCCAGAAAAGTGGACTTTATCTTCTTCACCGGGTTAAAAACGCTCATCGAGCCCTGAGGAATGTAGGAAATGTAAGTCCAGCGAAGTTTTCTCATCTGCTCAGAATCAAGTTCTATAGCGTTGAGCAAACTATCATTTTCACGGTAGTAAACAGCCCCTTCAAAAATCTGAAGCGGCGGGTCCGCTTTTGCAAAAAGAACCTTAAGCAGAGTCGTCTTGCCGCATCCGCTCTCTCCGGCAATACCATAAACCTGGTCTTCCTGAATATCCAGATTTACACCGTTAACTGCCTGAATCACCTTTTTCCTTCCCGCAACCTGAAGGACATAAAAAGCCCGCAGGTTTTCAGCTTTTAGTACGGTTTTCATTCTACTTTCACCGTGTCCCTATCCTCTGAATCCGCACCCGGGGATCCAGGTATTCACTAACACTGACCGAAAGAAGGTACAGAGCAACCAGAAGAAATACGGTCAATACCAGGGGAGTCAATATCCACCACCAGTGACCAAGAAGCATTGCCTGGTAATCTATAGCCCACTTCAGCATAGTTCCCAAGGTAGGTATCTCCAGTCTGACCAGACCAAGGATGGCCAGAACGATTTCCATGCCAATTGCCCAGGCAATGTTGTTAATCAGAGTAGAGAGTATCAAGGGAATAGTAAAGGGTAGATATTCTTTGGTAACCAGAGGCAAGGTGCCATTACCCGAAAGAAGGGAGGTTTGAGTAAATTCCCGCTCTCTCAGGCTTAAAATCTGGGAACGGATGGTTCGTGCATCCCAAGCCCAACCAAAGAAAGCAAGGAGCAACCCAGTGTTTATCAGGGTCATGGCTTCCCGCAAAAGCATGGCAATCATCACCAGGATGAGGAAAAGAGGTATAACCAGCAGTGCATCAGCAATACCCATGAGCATTCGGTCCACAAGACCACCCCGGTAGCCAGCTATAAAGCCAACCAGCACCGCTACAACCCGTGAAACTATACCAGCGATGAAAGCAATTATCAGAGAATTTCTAATAGCAAAGGTAGCCTCCCAAAACACATCCTGACCTTTGGAATTGGTACCCAGAATATGGGGCCAGGCAGGGGGTTTGTCTCTGGGAACCTGAAGCCAGCGGACAGGATCGTAAGGTGAAAAGAAGGAAAGCACAGCCAGCGCTAAAAGTAAAGAGAGCAAAACAAAACTCACAGTAAAACGGTAATCTCCAAATAATTCTTTTAACCAAACCATGGTTTTCTTCTCCTACCTGTGCCGAATTCGAGGATCAAGAAGTGGATACAGCAAATCGAGCAAAAGAACCGCAGTGGTGATGGTTAAGATAGAAAGTACTGTGATACCCATTACCAGGTTATAGTCACCTCTGGTAACTGACCGATAAAGCAAAAGGCCCATGCCGGGATAGGAAAAAACCATTTCTATTATTAGAGTTCCACTAAAGGCCTGCCCAAACTGTAACGCAAGTTGGGTAACCTGAGGAAGCATGGCATTGGGCAATATGTACCTGAAAATAAGGGTTTTCTCACGTATCCCTCCACTCTGTGCATACTGAACAAAGTCCTCCCTTTTTACATTCTGGACCAAAAGCTTCATCTGCTGAAACCAGGCTGCACCACCCAATATGACTAAAGTAAGTGCCGGTAAAAAGGAGTGTTTCAAAACAGCCACAACCAAAGCAAGGTTAAAAACCACTCTCCTCCCAAACACCAGCCCTCCAAGAGGAAAAATCCTCCAGGCATAAGCAAAAAGGATTAACAGGAGAACTCCAAAAATGTAGTGAGGAATTGGTCGTACAAACATAATTGCTGTATCAAGCGCTTTCGACCAGCTTCGGTGAGAAAAATATCCGGCAATAGCTCCAACTATATTTCCCAGAAGCCAGGCTATCACGGTAGAGGTTAGAAAAAGACCCAGAGTCCAGGGCAGGTATATCCGGAGCAAGTCAGAAACTGGGGTCGGAAACTGGAAAAAAGAAGGACCAAAATCAAAGTGAAGCACTCTTTTCCACATGGTCAGGTACTGCTCAAACATTGTACCTTTAAGACCATACAACTCTCTAAGTGTTTCAGTTAAACTTTTGACCGCTGTGGGATCCAACGTACTACCTTGAACTTGAATTTGAGCAATCATTTCCAGAACTGGGTCCTGGCCGGCTAAACGCGGAATGAGGAAAACCGCCGTTATCCCTGAGAAAACGACCAGCACATACTGTATTAACCGTGGCAGAAGATAGCTTCTCAAAAATCGCATCCCATTTCCTCCCCAGGGGGGTCCGGCACAGAACCCCAGACCCCCCAAACTCAACTGAGTCTACTTACTTCTTCGCTTTCTCTAAGAAAGGAAGCATATACTTGAAGTTCGGCCAGTGCTGATAAGGCTGAGTATAGGGATTTTCTGCGCCAGGATAGTTGGTCCAGTAGTATTCATCCCAGGCCACAGCACCGCAATAGCCGTAAGTGGGGATGGTTGGCATTTCTTTCACTACAATTTTCAAAGCCTCAATACCCAGCAAACGAGTGGTTTCAATGTCTGCAAAGGGATCTGTTATCTCCATCTTCTCTATGATCTTATCAAGTTCTGGATTGGACCAGCGTGCAGCACCACCCGGGCCAACAGCAACCGTCTCTCCAATAGGTACCACAGAACGTGAGTGCCAGGGATCAAGAGTTCTTGACAAATCTACACCTGCACCCCAGGGTTCAGCCGCAGGCCATTGGGTCGTAACTTCAAATTCTCCATTGAATACTAAGGTATTATAGTTTTCAGTTGGTAGCACCTCTGCATCGATGCCAAACTTCCTCCACTCTTCAGCAACAGCAGTCGCATTTCTAAAGTGATGGTGTGTGGGGTCCGGAGAGGAAACAATAGTAACCTTCCACAAAGATCCATCAGGCAAACGCCACTTTCCATCTTCACCCCTGCTAAAACCATTCTTCTTAAGGAGCTTCTCTGCAACATCGGGAGCGTATTTCCACCAGCCGATGCCAAAAAGTTCTTTAATGGCTTCGGGGTCTTCAGGAACCGGGAAGCCTCGTTCCTTGGCAGCCTGAGCTATCTTGAAAGGCACTTCAGGGTCATAAGGCTTAAACTTTTCACCGTTCCCCAAGTCGAGTTCAAACTCTTTCAACCACCCTTCTAAAGGTTCGAAAAAGGCTTCTCGGTAAGCAGGAACCGGTGGAAGGTGGATGGGGCTAACTGGGGCCATCAGGTCAAAAGCTATCGCCATGTAATCGACGATGTTAATAGCCAGAACCAGAGCCCAACGAACCTCCCTGTTGTCATAGGGCTCGACCATGTTGTTAAACATTATCCCAGTAATGCAAGGATCAATGTTTACCACCCAGGGCCACTCTTTCCTCCAGGCTCTTACCGTGTTGCTTTTTTCCAGAACCGCCCGAAGGCCCTCGGGGGTATGCTGGGCCATGTCTAGTTCGTGCCGCACTTGAGCAAGAATTCTCGCTTCTTCTCCTTCAAATCCACGCACAAGCACGTATTTTGGTTTGGGTTCACCATACAGTATCCCGGTAGGGGTTCTCTCCCAATCTTCCCTGCGCTCCCAGAGAGTCCAGAAACCAGCCGGATCATAATCGTAAAGGACATAAGGTCCAGAACTCACCGGCGGGTTGAACTCAAAGGCCAATGGATCTTCTATCTTTTCAAAAACATGCTTGGGCATAATGCGCAAACATCCCCATCTATCCAGAAAATGCGTGTGAAACCTGGAATTTGGACCTTTGAGCTCCACAACTACTGTATGGTCATCTGTTTTGTAAACCTTGTCCACAAACTCAGCCATGGGACCGTGATAAAGAAGACCCGGGGTACGTACATGGAGGTCAATAGTAAATACCACGTCATCAGCGGTAATAGGTACTCCATCACTCCAGTAGATGCCTTCTCTAAGTTTGATAGTCATCTGGGTGAAATCAGAGTTGTAAATGGGTAACTCTGCAGCAAGAGCGGAGATTACTTCACCCGTAGCATAATCTACTATCCACAAAGGTTCAAGCATGAGTTGCTGTATTCCTCGATCCGGCGTTTTCCAACCTGACCAAAGATTGAAATTACCAGGAATTCTTACCCTGCGAGACAGTTGATCTACAATAAGAGTTTCTCCTCGTGATAGTCCCGCTGGAAGCTGGGCAAAAGCAGCTGAAGCCAGAAAAATCACCGCCAGCACCAAACTTACAATAATCAAACTTTTCTGTCTCATGACATACCCCTCCCTAATTTTTAAATTTTCCTAATTACCCTAAATACTCAATACCTTCACCACCAGGATCAAATGTTGCTTTGAAACAGTACATTCTACTTTCTACTTAACCATCCGACACTACCAAATAACGTCTTGAGGCTTATTTCTCCATGGTGTGGTTGCTCTTCTTGCAAAAACAAACCTCCATCACATAACCTTCCCTCATCAATCCCACACTTTCAGCCTGCACGGAAGGATTACCCTCTTAGCCTCACCCCCTTTAATCTTGCCTACCAGAATCTCCGCCGCTTCTTTCCCCAGCTCTTCCAGGGGCTGTTCCACAGTGGGAATGGGAGGATCTGTATACTTAACTGCCTCGATCCCGTCAAAACCGACAATAGCAAGATCATCAGGAACTCTGATTCCTTTCTCTTTAGCTACCTGCAACGCTCCAATAGCCATCTTATCGTTGGCAGCGAAAAGAGCAGTAGGTAGAGGGTTGGTCTTGAGTAATTCCTCCATAGCTTCCCGACCACTCAATCTTCTAAAATTCCCGAAAGCTATATACTCCTTGCGAAGCTCAATCCCGTGTTCAAGCAAGGTATCCATATAGGCACGGTACCTCTCTTCAGCATGGCGGTGATCTTCCGGACCACGAATATGCGCAATACGACGGTGACCCTCTTTTATGAGGTAGGCAACTGCTTCCCTTGCTCCCTGGTAGTGGTCTATATCAACATAACTCACTCCATCTCCTTCTACTCTCTGGTTAACCACTACAAAGGGAAACTTTTCCTTCACAAGCTCGCTGACTTCTGAATAATGAACTGGCCAGTGAGAAAGAATAATCAATCCCTCAAAAAGCCGATTGTGGGCAATATTCAAAAGAGCTTCTCGTTTGTCCAAGGGATGTCCGTTATAAAATTCCCCTTTAACCACTATTTGCAGGTAGTAACCCTGAGCAGAAACAGCGGTTAATAAACTATTCAGCAGGTTGCCGTAAAAAGTGGAAAGTTTTTCCCCTCTGATGAAAGCGCAAAGAAGAACGGTATTGGTTTTGCCCTTGACCAAATGGCGAGCAAGGATATTGGGGCGATAACCCAGCTTACGTGCTGCTTCCAGGACTTTTTTTCGGGTTGCCTCAGCAACTTGGCCTTTTCCGCTTAAAACCAAAGAAACGGTAGCTGGAGATACTCCAGCTAAACGAGCTACGTCTTTAATGGTTACCGGCAAGTTTCTTACCCTTTCTTAAAACGATTTACCTTAGTTATATTTTTAACTATATATTCCCTTTTGTCAATATAAACAGTACTTTTTAAATTTTATTTAAATCGTTTTATTAACTGGTAACTCTTTAACCGTTCTTCGCAAACTTACAAGCAATAAGCAAAATCCTTGAAAAGGCGACTCTCTCAAAACCCTCTATATTCTCTTCAGTAAGATGTATCATTACGTTTTTTACTCCTTCACCCGGTATACCTTGAAAAAATAACTTCCAGAACCGATCTGAAAAACTATATAACGTTCTTCCTCTTCCAAAAAAACCATCTCTTCAGAATTGACACAAGAATCTCTCTTCGTCCAAATTTTTTTATCGTTTTCAAAAATCTCCATATAGTCTGAAGGAAAGAGCTTGGGAAAGTAAACAGTAGCCGTAGTATTAAAAGGCAAGCCTATCCAGATATGCAATAAACCATCTGCCACTTTTTGCCAACTTACTTCAAGCTCCCCAAAAGGAGTAGCTACGAAACCAGAAACAAAATCAATATCTCTTGGCAAATGGGGCTTTATAACACAGTGCTTAAATCCCGGGTTTTCGGGATCAGGCTGGATTCCCAGTAAGTATTTGTATAACCAAGCGTCAATACTTCCGAACATGACGTGATTTTGAGAATTCATACCCTCTCCTGTAAGTTTTTCCCATCTTTCCCATAAGGTGGTAGCACCTTCCTTAATCATGTACCCCCAACTGGGATAAGAATCTTGGACAAGAAGTTGAAAAGCGGTTTCAAGATGGCCAAATTCCGTTAATACATCTAAAATATACTTGGTTCCCACAATGCCGGTATTCAAATGCCCTCCATGAGTTACGGTTATGTCCTCAACTAATCGCTGCACAATCTTCCGCTGTACTCTTGGCGGAGCAAGCCCCCCAGCCAGCGCCAGAACATTTGCCGTTTGACTCCAAACTCCAAAATTTCTCTTTAGCCTCTTTTTCTTCTCACTATCAAGTACCCCAAGAGGCCCACTTATTCTCTCCCACCACTCTTTCTGTTCTATTCCATACCCATCTTCTTTCAAAAAAGCATGATTAAAATCCTCGCCTACCTTCTTCGCTCTCTTCACATATTGCTTGGCACTCTCTCCATCACCGAGTATTGTGGCTACACGTGAGAGAAGGAGTAAAGCTTGGTAAAAATACCAGTGAGAAACTAGCTCAGGAGGAGTCTCTATGGAACCAACATGCCAAGGAGGACACCAATCACCATATTTACCGAACTCAAAAACTCCCTCTCGGTAGAAAGCACAAAGAAAATCCACCCATTTTCTCATCATAGGGTAATTTTCTTCTAAAACTCTCTTGTCTCCAAAATATAAATAAACTATCCACGGGATTATCACACAAGCAGTACCCCAAACCGGATCAGCAGGATACAAAGACCAGTATGGTGGAACAACATCGGGAAGGCTCCCATCCTCATTTTGCGCTACGCGCATGTCCTGGAACCACTTCCTGTAAAAATTAATCATTTGGAAGTTAAAGCAAGCCTCCTCAGCAACCAAATGAGCGTCTCCTAACCACCCCATACGCTCTTCACGTTGAGGACAATCGGTAGGAATGCTCATTAAATTGCTCTTTTGACTCCAGAGTATATTGGAGTGGATGCGACTGACCAAAGGATGAGAAGTGATAAAATGACTTCTTGGCTCTACTGCCGAATGGACTACAATACCTTCAACGTCCTCCAGCCTCGGAACTCCAGGAAAACCAGTTATCTCTACAAAACGAAAGCCATGATAGGTAAATCGAGGCTCAAAAATTTCCAAGCCTTCTCCTTTTAGGATATACACGTCCGTCGCTAAAGCTCCCCTATTTGGTAGAGTATTAATCCCTCCTTTGGAATCTAGAAGTTCACTATACCTTATACGTATTTCCTTACCACGAGGTCCGCAAACTCTGAGGCGGATCCAACCGCTAAAGTTTTGCCCGAAATCAAAAACAAAAACACCAGGACAAGGTGAAAGCATTCTCTCAGGTTGAATAGCCCCGTTTCGCTTAATAGGAGGACACAACATGCCTGAAAGGAGCTTACCACGAGGTGGCATATCGTTTTCTTCAGCAAAGTACCACTTTGTATCGTCGAAACCGGGCTCACTCCAACCTTCTTCTTCAAGGCGAGCATCATACACCTCCCCATCATAGATGTCGTTAAAAAGGATGGGGCTTCTACTCGCCTTCCAAGACCCATCAGACAAAACAATCATTTTACTTCCATCGTTAAACTCTATGTGCAGCTGCAAAATTAAAGTCGGTACTTCACTATATTTCTTTAAAGGATTGGGGCTTTTCTTAACCACTTTTTCGGACGGAGAAAAACGACCATGGCCTAAAATTACTCCAACTACATTCTCGCCCTTCTGAAGAAAACTAGTTACATCGTAAACTGTATAAAGGATGATTTTTTCATAGTCAGTCCATCCAGGATCAAGCACGCGATCACCCACACGCTTTCCATTAAGCCAAACTTCACAATAACCCAACCCTGCCACATAAATCCTGCCCCTTCTCACCGATTTTTCGATATGAAAAACCTTACGAAAAAGAGGGGCAATTTCTTCTCTGTCGGGGGAAACAATCCATCTCGCCACCCAATCTCCAGGATTCAAAAGTCCCATCTCAAAGCTTCCTATCGAACTCCACTGACTACAGAAGCCAAGATCATCCCAAACCTTGACCCTCCAATAGTATTCTTTTTCACTTTGCAAATTTCGCCCCGCATAAATACAAAAAGAATTTTCCGAGATCACCCTGCCACTATTCCAAAAGTCTGCTTTTTCTTCATTAAGCAAGTCTACTTCTGAAGCCACGATAACTTGATAAGCAGATTGTCTTCTCCCACGCCTATAATGCGTTGAAACCCAAGAAAAACGTGGCCTAGGCACATCAATACCCATAGGGTTTTCCATCCACTCACAAAAAACACGAGCCACTTTAAAACTTTCTTGCATCTTTTAAGCCCTCCTTGCTGTAATTACATCTAAATATCCTTCTCACGCCCAAGATTTATCATTCACCGAGCATAAGCAACAAAATATCTCTTGCAAAACCCGACTCCAGGATCAACCCCACCCTCATCGATAACCAAAGTACCTGGCTAATTCCTCATTGATGGGTAAACTCATGATCTCTTCAAGTACTGCCTGAATCTGTTCAAAGGACCTGGTACGGGGATCTCTAACCAGAAATTCTTCAAGTACTCTCTTGTCTTGGCTCAGGAAAGCTTCCAGTGCCCAGCGCATGCGCAGAATCCTGGGCATGAGATACATCTCTTTGATTCTCCAGGTCAAATCGGGCTCCAATTTCTCTGGATACAGACCATCTTTTCTCACCACCACGGGAATCTCTACCACCACATCATCAGGTAAACCAGAAATAACACCCTGGTTTTGCAAGTTGAGAATCAAACGAGCTTCTGGTCCGCCCGAAAGAGCGTTTATGAAGGGAATGTGCTGTTCGCCACTCATCTTCTCTTTGCTGAAGAGCTCCGGATATATCTCGGTGAGTTTGGAGTGGGGATGTTTTTGAATCTCCTGGGCAAGGTCCAGGAGTTTGCGCTTGCTTTCTCTCAACTGCTGGTGATAGCGAGGGCGTTCCACTTCATTATCAATTCCCCCAAACTCTCCATACCATCTTCTCTTGGTCTCCAGGTTGTAGTTGTACTTCCAGCTTCCATTGCGGCAGGTATCCCCAATGGGCAACATACCATAGAAACGGTACATATCAATCACGGCCGGGCTCAACTGGACATCCCAGGGAGTGCGAGGTTTCCAGGAAGAAGCATTCTTCTCTATCCACTCTTCAAGCAGGGGGTAGGCATCCTTTCCCCGGTACAGGAAACGATTCATCCAGATGCCATGATTAACGCCTGCAACCTGCCAATCCACTTCCTGAGGCTCAAGGCCCAGGGCACGGAAAACCTCAAACACCCCTGAAAAACCATGGCAGAAACCAATAACCTTTGCCCTGGTGGTCTGAGTGAGTAATTGGGTAACCTCAAAAACTGGGTTGGCAGTTTGCAACAACCAGGCTTCAGGACAGAGTTTTTCCATGAGTCTGGCAATCTCCAGGGACAGCTTAAGATCCGGATAAGAACAGATGACATAGGAATAGGTGGAAACCATGTTGAACTCCTGGCTGTCAATACCCCGGTAATAACCGTGCTTTTCTCCAATTTCGGTGACCTTTTCGTAACGTTCAGGATAAAGAGGAGCAGCGGTGTTGATTACAAAATCTGCTCCCTCCAGAGTCTGTTCAAGACTGGTGGTTTTTTCAAAGGAAAGCTGAGCACCAAGCTCCTCTGCGTACTTCTGAGCCAGGAAATGAACGGTATGCAGTTTTTCTTGATTTATGTCCATCAGAGAGATAAAAGCTCCAGAGAGGTTTTCAGTCTTTGCTATATCACCTATCAGCTGTAAAGCAAAACGCACACTTCCTGCTCCTACTATGGAGATTTTCATCGTGGGGTACCTCCTTATCCGCACTCTTTATGTTTGTTCTTCTTCATTTAAAAAGAAACCGTAAATCAAGGTAATACTCGTTAACTTCACTCTTTGATCCCCGTAAGCGCTATTCCAGTGGTAAAGTATTTTTGAGCCAAAAGAAACACAACTACCGTAGGTAAAAGTGATATCACAGAAGCAGCCATAAGCTCATTCCATTGAGCTCCCGTAAGCTGCTCACCTTGAAATATGGCCAAACCTACTTGTAGAGTACGCTTATCAGGATCCGTAAGTACTACCAACGGCCATACCAGAGCATTCCACCTATTCATAAAGCCAAAAATTGCGACTGTAGCCAAAGCAGGCTTAGCTAAAGGAAGTATCACCTGAAGAAAAATCCTGAATTCAGAGCAACCGTCGATCCGTGCAGCTTCGATGAGATCATCAGGGAGCATGGAAAAGAACTGTCTAAACAGGAATATAAAATATCCATTAACAACTCCAGGCAATACCAAACCAGCGAAAGTATTAATCAGCCCAAGATTTTTAACTATAAGAAAAAGGGGGACCAAAACGGAAAAGAAAGGAAGCATCATGGTAGAGAGCACGACAACAAAGAGTAAGTTCCTCCCAGGGAATTTGAGCTTGGCAAACACATATCCACCAAGGGAGCAGAGAATGAGGGTTGCACAAGTCCCCACCACCGCGAATATCGTTGTATTAAGAAAGTAACGACTAAAGCTCGCCTTTTCCCAGGCAGTAAAATAATTTTCAAAAGTAGCTGGCGAAGGAATAAGCCGCGGGGGGTACTCATATACTTGCCCACTCGGCTTCAGAGAAACGCTTATCATCCAAGCAAAAGGAAGAAAAAACCACAGAGAGACGAAAATCATTATGGAGTAAGTTAAAATCTTTAAAAAGAAAGAATCTTTTCGCACCTTTTTCACCTTTTCCAAATAGTTAAAACCAACTTTAATCTTTTTTAAAACTTGCCTTTATATAAAAGCTCATTAAACCCAACACTATTAGTGCCAACATAACCGCCAAAGCAGAAGCTTCCCCAAATTTCAAACTCCTAAAAGCCTTTACATATATTAAATAAGCCAGGGTATAGGTAGAATTAGCCGGACCTCCCTCAGTCATCCCGTATATTTGCTCAAATGCCTGAAAAGCGCTGATCGTAGAGGTTACCAGCACAAAAATTGTAACCGGCTTAAGCAAGGGAACGGTGATATAGAAAAATTTTTGCCAAAAAGTAGCTCCATCTATCTCTGCGGCTTCATACAACGAAATTGGTATTTCCTGAAGCCCTGCTAAATATATGATCATGTTGTAACCCAAAGTTTTCCATACTGAAACGAATATCACTGCGGGCATGGCTAATTTAACGTTGCTAAGCCACTGTTTGCTCTCAATACCCACCATGCTGAACAGATAGTTCACCAGCCCGCTGGGAGAAGGATCCAGCATAAACTTCCACGCAAATGCTACAGCAAGCATGGGCGTTACCACAGGCAAATAAATAATGGTCCTAAAGAGGCCTCTTCCCTTAAAAGGCTGATTGAGCAAAACCGCAAATACAAGGGATAATACAACACTTAAAAGCACAGTCCCTGACGCAAAATAAACAGTGTTAAACAAGCTCTTCAAACTCAAGGGCTCCTTGAGGAGAAACCGATAATTCCTGAGGCCAACCCATGTTGGTTTGTCAAAACCGGAGTAACGAGTAAAACTCAAATACCCGCTGTAAAACGCAGGAATAACAACAAAAACGATATAAAGCGAGAAAGGAATAAGTAACAAAAGATAAGCTGCACATGCTTCTTTTCTTGAAAGTCCACCTCTCAAGATTATATCCCGCCTTCCCAGAGCTTGATCCAGTGCAAAGGTTGGGAGTCTCAAACGTTTGAGACCCCCAACCTTGTTGCCTTCCCCACTACTTATCTTTGCAAAATCTCGTTAATCCTTTTCGTCATGCTATCCAATGCTTCTTGAGGAGACTTCGCGCCCCTCACAGCAAGACCAAACTCTTCCGTCATTATATTTCCAATTTCTTCTCCTTCCATATGCCAGTGATATATGGGTGATATCATTTTGTTTTTACTCACTATTTGGGCCAACTTACGAAGGAAAGGATCTTTCTGATAAGGTTCATATGCTGGAGTTGCAGGGGGAGTTACCAGGATATCTTTGAAAGGAGGCAATGTACCATACTTGCCCTGGTAGAGTAACGCCGTAGCTTCTTTTGAAGCGTAAGCTTTGCAAAGTTTCCATGCAAGATCTTTATGCTTCGAAGTCACCGGTATGAAAGCCCCATCTCGAGACACTCCGGCTAATACCGCTTCTCGCCCTTCAGGTGGAGGTAACAGCGAGAAGTCAAATTTAAAATCCGGATAAGCCTCGGGTCGGAACATGAACGCATCGTTAGATTGAGTAATCCACATCGCTGTATAACCAGTAACAAAGGGTTGTTCATTATTAGCAAAAATAGCTGCTCCGCTCTGATAAAGCTTGGCCAAATCTGTTAGTCCCTGGACACCCTCAGGAGTGTTGAGAGTCAACTCCTTAACGCTGTGGTTATAAACTTCAACATCTCGGGCCCCCCGATTGTAGAGAAACAAAATCATGTAATCAACATATTCAGATATCTGAACTCCTCGCTGTACGAACTCGCCTTTTTCATCCTTCACGGTAAGTTTTTCAGCAAGAGCTACAAACTCTTCAAAAGTTTGAGGTATAGAAGCTCCTGCCCCTTCCAATATAGAAAGATTGTAGAACACTCCATAAGGTACCAAGTTGTGGGGTAAAGCATAAATTTTTCCTTCCCACATATGGGCAGCGTTAAGAGCTCCATCTACATATTCACTCAGGTCCAATCCGTCTGGTCCATTAATAAAATCATCCAGAGGAACAAGCATTCCTCGGGAAGCAAAGCGAGGAGCGTACCCAAATCGTATTACATCAGGGGCCGTACCTGCAGCAATTGAAGTAATAATCTTTTCCATAAATTGACCCCAAGGAATTCCTTCAAATTCCACCTTGATGCCTGGGTTTTCCTTTTCAAACTTTTCAAATATCATCTTGCGATAAGGATCCCTAAGAGGAGCAGCCGTATCCCATATTTTAAGAACCACCTCCCCTGCTGCACTTACAATACCCGTGATCACAAACACACAAATCATAACCATCATACTTACGATAATAAAACTTCTCTTCCGCATCGTTTCTCCTCCTTTTACAAACTTAAATTTATAAATCAAAATCTAAGCTCAAGCCTCTTGCCCTGATGTCGTATAGCGATCAACCCTCTTCCAAAAAGCGAGCGGGCCCATGAGCTCTTTATCAAATAGGGACTATTAAGCTTAATGGGTTTACCATTCAAAGTAGGATCTTTTTTCCAGCCCACTGAAAATTCTCCAATGGAAGGAGAATGGTAAGTTAACCCCTCATCCCCTTCTATGATTTTTGAGAGTGAAACTCCGTTCACAAAATTCTCAAAAGATCCCCACTCGCTTTCACAACCGCATTCCACCAACCATACGTTGTCAGGATCGTAACACACTATTTCCCGTCCCGCGTATTGTCCTTTTTCCGCAAAAGACAATCCCTTTTTAGAGAAAATCCCCACGTATCCCTTTCCTGCCCTGGCAAACAACCACCTCCCTTCCCTCCTAATTTCGTCAAACTTCGAGGGTTCAAGAAAGCAATGACTCATCCAGAAAAAGTTGCCCCTACGCCAGATTAAAGCAAGGACGTTACGATACTGAATAACTCTTGGAAGTACCACGTTTCCCGACCAGTAATCAGGACGCACACCAGCACCTTCGCTTGAACTGTAAGGAGAGGACCAAAACACAACCGCCTTGTTTTTAAAGGTAATTTGTGCCACATGGGTTTGAGGAGCACAAACGCCTTTTGAGTAATCCAGAACGCTCGAAAGCATGTATTCCGGCGTGCGATATACAACGATATTAGCGGGATCTTCAAAACCCTGGCGTTGCCTGGATTCCACAATTTCTGAAGAAGCAGCAATATCAGCCAAGATTCTGGGGAGTTCATATTTACTGGTTGCCAAACTTACTGCTCCCATTCCACTCCCGCCCCACAAACTTCCTTCTCCATAAAGCAACCAGCACAGAGAACCAGTGTATTGAAAGTCGGGGTATTTAACATAAGGGCTGTAAGTCCTGCCACAGGGCGTACCAAAAACTCCGTGAAAAGAATCCTCGGCCAGAATGAAAAACATAAAGTCAAGTACTTGCTTAACCAGCTGGCGCAAAATAAGGTCTTCCTGCGGAGCAAAATCATAAACGTTGACAAGGGGAGCAACATTCACGGTATAGTAACAATTGGAATTCCATTCATCAAACCCAAATTTGCCTCTTTGGCGAAGCCATTCAATCAAGTAAGTTCTTCCCTTCAGAGCATGAAAAAGCCCATCTTGGCCACTGTTGTAGAATACTTTATCTGGAAAAAGCTGACCTGCCAAAAATTCTGCCGCATGCAGGAGAACCCGGTGATTTTCAGAACCCATGTGCATTAAACTCTCTCCAGGTTCGTCAACCCAGAACCTGAAGTTGAGAATCGCCTTTTTCATAATTTCTCTAACTTCTGGTTCCAGCCTTTGCTTTTCCCTGTCCCAATACATAAGACGTAAAATAGCCTGGAGCAAGAACTCGGAGCAATCTTTTTTATTAAGGATGAACTCGCACACATCAACAATAACCTCGTTGTCGATTTGAGAGTATAAACCGAGCGCATACTTAGCCACCTGAGACCAAATTTTTTCCCTTTCCCCCAGGATATAACCCGTTATCGGACTCCATAACTCTTTGTAAAGAAAGTTTGGGCTCTGAGGATTTTTGCTGAAATGTTCGAGTGTCATATATTTTCTTCTCTCCAAAAAGTCAAAACCTACAAGGTCCTCGGTAGGGGTTATTTTTGCAATGTTAAAAGACGTGTTAGTAACCTCTTGTTTCCTGTTTTTGTCAAGCCAGATAAGCCTGAACTGATACTCTCCGTCGGGAATATCTTCACCTCTGCAAAAAACAACTTTCTTTCCTCTTTCAAGACTTACTTCTTTTAAAAGCTCACCTTTTAAAGATAAAAGCTGCGCCTTTAAAGTAACTGAGGGCACTATTTTATCTATCGAAAAACCTATCTCATGGCAGGGATAGAAAACATCTCGATCGAGGCGTACTGAATTCACCTCTTCCTCAATTCTCTCTCTCAATCCCACATCCATATCACCGCGAAAAGGAACAACAATCTCAAGATCCGTATCGCACTTCATAGAAAAATTAACTGCAGAGGTACGCCCCATTCTAAAGAGTGATACAAAAAGAGCATTAGAACCCTCCCCAAGTTTCGCTTCAAACTCGTATTTACTGAGATATCCATAACCAAGCCTTACCCTTTCCTTTAATGCGTAACTTTCCTCATTAAAGAAAAAGCATTGTCTCTGGCCTTTCCCTTCCAGAAACATTAAGACCCATGCACCGGTCAACAGTTCGAAACGAACAATCTTTGAGCGTGTGGGAAAAAGGGTGGTAAACAGAAATACAGAACAAACATGATTGGAAAAATTATAACGACCCCAGGAGAAAAGCCTTTCTCTGTTGCGCACCAAAACCCAACTACTTTCTTCGTCCATAAAACTAATTTTCTCTCCTTCAAAAGGAGAAAGGGGAAAGATTTTTCGCGCCTCCTCTACGACTTCGCGCATAACGTCTTTCCCTGCTAAAGATCCAGGGTTTTCGAAAAAGGAAATAGTTTTTACTCTTTCCCCAACATCCTTATAAAAAGGTCCCGCCATCAACCATGGTTTAATATTTTCTCCTCGCTTAATCTTAAGAGACAAAAGGGAAATATTTATCACTCCTCTCCTTTGGACTTAGTTCCATAAATACTTTTACTTTTCTTAAAACGATTTATGCTAGTTTTATTCTACTCATATGCTCTTTGTTGTCAACATAAATAACAATATTTTCCCAACTTACTAAATCGTTTCAAAAACTCTGGCTAAGTTAAAAACCTCTTATAGAGATAAAAAATCCCTGAAATTCGAGAGAAAAAAGAAGGAAATAAAAAGAGGACTTTCCCTATCCTCTGTTAATCAAGCTGGCCAGATACCCGGCACCAAACCCATTGTCTATGTTAACCACAGCCACTCCACTTGCACAGCTATTCAGCATAGCCAAAAGTGCAGCCAATCCTTTAAAGCTGGCTCCATAACCTACGCTGGTGGGAACAGCAATCACAGGTCTTTCGACCAGACCACCCACCACGCTGGCCAGAGCGCCCTCCATCCCTGCTACCACTATAACCACTTTTGCACCCCTTATAACGTTTAGATGAGCAAGCAATCTGTGAATTCCTGCCACTCCCACATCAAATATCCTCTCCACCCGGTTTCCCATCATCTCAGCCGTCAGAGCCGCTTCCTCAGCCACCGGAATATCGGAAGTGCCTGCAGTAACTACAGCAATATAGGTATCGCTCACTTCGATTTTTCTCCGTCGGATAACTATCGCACGGGCCAGATGGTGATACTCGGCCTGGGAGCAAATTTCTTTTACTGCCTGATACGTCTTCTGGCTGGTCCTGGTCACCAGAATGTTGCTATCCTTTTTGAGCATTTCACTTACTATCTCCACCACCTGCTCTTCGGTCTTTCCTTCCCCATAAACTACCTCGGGGTAACCCTTTCTAAGTTCCCGGTGGTGGTCCACCTTGGCAAAGCCCAGGTCTTTAAAGGGCAATTCTTTTAGATTATCCAGCACTTCATCGATGGAAATCTCATCCCTTTTTAGCTGCTCAAGAAGCTGTCTCAGTTTTTCCTCGTCCATTGCACAACACCTCATTTAAACTTCCTGTTCGATACCCTTCCAAATCAAGAGCCACATATTTAAAACCCATCCCTTTAAAATTCCTGACTACCTCATCCAGAAGCTGAAATTGGAAAAACCTTCCCCGCTCAGAAGGGGCAACTTCTATTCTGGCCAACTCTTCGTGAAGTCTCACTCGTACCACCTTGAAGCCCAGATTTCTCAGGTAAAGTTCTGCTTTTTCTATTTTTTTCAGGTCTTCTACTCTTACTTTCTGTCCATAGGGGATTCTTGAAAGAAGGCAAGCATAAGCTGGTTTATCCCCGGTGGGAAGACTTAACTCCTTGGAAATAGTCCTTATTTCCTCCTTGGTAAAACCCACTTCACACAAAGGACTCTTTATCCCCAGCTCCCGCAAGGCTCTGAGCCCGGGCCGATAATCTTTCGAATCATCTGCGTTGGTTCCATCCGCCACCCAAGCTAATCCCTCTTTCTTGGCAAAACCCAATATCTCCTTAAATAGAGCCTTTTTACACAGATAACACCTCTCAGGAGGGTTGTTCTTAACCTCGGGTAGAATTTCTTCTTTGCGCTTTATTACGTGCTTTACCTGTAACTTTTGGGCAAGTACAACAGCCTCCTCAATTTCCCAGCGGGCATGGTAGGGTGTATCCACGGTGAAAGCCACCACCCGATCTCCGAGAGCCTGCCTGGCTGCATAGAGCAAAAACGTACTGTCCACTCCTCCTGAAAACGCCACCACCAAACTACCCAGAGTTTGCAAACTGGAAAGCAATTCTTGATATTTCTCTTCTCCAGTCATCGTATTGCCCCTTTCAAAACTCGAATCGCCTCTTCCACGGTAAATGGAACCTTCTCTTTAGGAAATCCCGCCCGCAAAAAAAGTTCAGATATCCTGGGAAAAACCAGATTAGCTTCAGCAAGTACTTCTTCTTCAAGGAGTAAATCCTTGCCTCCCTCTTTTAATACCCTCCCTTCTTTCAAAATGATCACCTTATCCGCCCACTCTGCAGCCAGGTCCACATCATGAGTTGCTATAAGCAGGGTTTTTCGATTTTTACAGAGCTCATCCAGCATCCAAAATAACTCCCGCTTTCCCTGGGGGTCAAGATACGTTCCCGGTTCATCCAAAACGACAATCTCAGGTTCCATAACCAGAACCCCGGCCAGAGCAACCTTTTTCTTCTCACCGTAGCTCAGATGATAGGGAATTCTATTCCTAAGGTGCCACACACCAACAAGCTTAAGCACCTCTTCAACTCTTTCTTTTATCTCTTTTTCCTGCATACCCAGATTGAAGAGCCCAAAAGCCACATCCTCCCAAACGGTAGAGGCAAAAACCTGGTCATCAGGATCCTGAAAAACAATACCCACTTTCCTTCTCACTGTCTGCTCTGTCTTTTTGGTCACTTCCTGACCATCTACGAATACCTTCCCTTTCTGAGGAAGAAAAACACCGTTTAGATGCATAATTAAGGTGGACTTCCCCGAGCCATTGGGACCAAGCAGCACGGTCTTTGTTCCCCAATCAATAGAGAAACTAACACCCTTCAGGGCTTCAGTACCATCGGGATACCGATAACTGAGGTCTTGCACTTCTATAACTCTTTTCACATTGCTCCACTCCGCTCAAACATAAAGATGACCACTGCCGCTCCTGCCCACAACACTCCCAAAATAATCTCTCCAAACTTCAAAGAACGGTGAAAATGGTTGCTTGCCATATAGCCAGCATATCCCCGAGAAAGCATGGCCTGGTAAACTCTCCCGCTGCGCTCATAAGAGCGAATTAGAGTCCCTCCCACAATTTCTCCCAAAACCTTAAAGGTCTTGCGGTGAAAAAGGTGCCTACCCCTCACATAACCCCGGGATTTGCGAGCCAGGTTCATTTTTTCCATCTCCTGTCTGAAGAGCTCAAAATACCTGAGAATAAACTCCATAAGCACGGTCATAACTTGCGGAAGGCCCAGACCCCTCAAACCCCTGATTATCCCGTCAGCACCCGTGGTAAGAATGAGCAGCGCCATAACTGAACAAGCCACTTCCATCTTTAAAAACAAAAGGAGCGCCCGTTGCAGACCTTCAAGCGTCAAACTCAAACCCCACAAGTTCAAAACTTCTTGTCCTGGAAAGGTGAAGGGCACAAAAATTATTATCAAAAGCTCAAAGGGAAGAGCTAAAGCAAGTCTTGCAAAAAATTCTCGCACTCTTACCCTTCCCAGAAAAACACCGAAAAGCACCACAAAAAAAGACCAGAAAAGTGATGGTGGTGTCTTCAAAGACACTACCATCACTATGAAAAACACACAACTCAGTATTTTCACTCTTTCATCCATGCGGTTAAGAACGCTCTTTTCTCGCTCAGAAAGACAACTCATCTACTATCTTTTTTGGCCATTGCTTTACCAATAGCCACAGTTATTCCAAAAGTAATCGCCACTCCTACAAGCCCCGCCAGAGAAGTAGCCAGCTTCTCATTATTTATCCCAGGAAAAGTGTAATCAGGAACCAGAAAAGGGAAACGCAACTCCACTGCCCGCTCGATAAAACCCTTGTCTTCAGCCACCCGCTCCAGGCCATCCGGGAAAGAGCTGGCAAAAGGTGAAAGCAACACCCCAACTACAAAAGCCACTAAAAGTCCTGCCAGAACAAATCCTATCTTTCGCACTCTCATCCCTCCCCAAAAAGTATTTCCGGCCTGGTTTTCTTCACATAACTTACTACAAGAAGCGTTATCGCTCCCTCACCCACCCCGATGAGTAGGTGCCAGAAAAGCATGGCTGGAAGAACTACCGAAAGAGGAATGGTTCCAGACACCGCAAGCTCTATCGATGCTGCCACTGCTGCTGCCACCACTGAAACCCAGCTTCCCAAAAAAAGTGCCCAGGGTTGCAAAGCGTTTTTTCTGTCCAGAAGCCGGTAAACATAATATCCCACCCAGGTAGCTATTAAAGCCATGTTCAATATGTTTGCACCCAGAGCGGTTACCCCGCCATCCATAAACACAAAGCACTGAACTATGAGAATGGTCGACATTATGACCATGGCCTCCAGAGGACCAGCGAGAACTGCGGCAAGGAGTGCTCCTATCAAATGTCCCGAAGTCCCTCCCGCCACGGGGAAGTTTATCATTTGTGCGGCAAATATGAAAGCTGCAACGACCCCCATAAGGGGAACTTTCCGATAATCGAATTCCCGTTTCAACCTGCTTATTCCATAGCTCAGAAAAATTGCACTTACTCCAACCGTGGTGACCCAGGTTTTGGTATCTAAAAATCCATCCGGTATGTGCATTTGTAAACCTCCTTTACCATCTCATAAACCTCATCCAGAGAAAGTCCATTTTCCCTGGCTATTTTTTGGCACTGCTCGTACTCCGGCTTAAACTTGAGCACTCGATTTCCCAGCAAACCAAGCTTTACCTCCACCTCACCATAGGGAGTCTGCACAGCTACCTTTTTCCTATCCATTAGCTTCCTTTCAACCTGGTACTTTCTTACTCCCAGGGTGGTTGTTTCTCGAAAAAGGATATCCGTGATTTTTTCTGCGTCCCCATCTCGACACAGAACGCTCACTTTAGTAGCCGGCCGGTTCTTTTTCATGATTACCGGAATAAGATAAACATCCAGTGCACCGCCCTCAAAAAGCTTCTCCATCACATACCCATACACCTCCGGACTCATATCATCTATGTTGGTTTCCACAACCACTGTTCCTTGCTCCTCCTCCCAGGAGGAATCCTTTTCCTCAATCTCCCCCAGAAACACTCGCAAAACATTTGGAAGGTCTTTACTGTCCCGCTTGCCAACACCATAACCTACCTTCAGTATTCGAAAACTCTTCTTTGCGGTGAATTCTTCAGCAAAGGTAACTGCTATGGCGGCTCCAGTAGGAGTAGTAAGCTCACCAGAGATACTCTCAGAAGTTATAGGCACTCCCCGTAAAAGCTCCGCAGTGGCTGGCGCAGGTACTGGAAGCCGGCCATGGGTACACTCCACAAATCCACTTCCTACTTCTATCGGTGAAAAGACGATTTTGTCCACCTCGAGTTTTTCTCTGCATATTGCAGCGCCTACTACATCCACAATGGAATCTAAGGCACCCACTTCGTGAAAATGTACTTCATCGATACTTTTTCCATGAACTTTAGCTTCTGCTTCGGCAAGCTTCGTAAATATTTCTAAGCTCCACTTTTTCACTCGCTCACTCAGAGCACTCTCTTCCACTATCCGCCTTATATCCTGGAAATTTCTGTGCGAATGAGAAGCATGATGGTGCTGCGTAACAACAACCTCCACCCTGGTCCCAGCTATGCCTTTTCTCTGGTCTTGATATACCTTTAACTGGTAGCCTGAGAGATCGAGTTTTTTGAGTTCCTCTCTCAGATAATCAGGGTCCACCCCCAGGTCAAGCATAGCACCCAGGTTCATATCCCCACTTATTCCCGAAAAACAATCATAGTAGAGAATTCTTCTGGCGATTGGAAAAACCCCCTTTAAAAACAAAAATCACGAAAACCCCTTCGGCTTTCGAGCCGGATAGGGACCTTCGTGATCCCGTTTCCTCAAAAATTATCTCTTTTTACCTGAAGTTTATACTTCTTTTATAAACTCTTTAATTCTCTCGACCAGTTTCCCAATCAGTACACTGACCGGCTGGCTCTCAACACCGATAAACTCAACGTGAGGCTGATTAACACACAGCAAAAATTTCCGAGCAGGGCTACTTATCACTGCCTCAGTTATCCCTGCGGTTACCTCACCCATCATAGAATCGGGAATGATTATTCCTACCGGGCCAGTTATCGCATCCACTTCTTTACCAGTAACTCGAATAGCATTTTCTCCAGTGGCTCCCCGCCTGGCTCCTGCTTTTAGCATATTAACAGTCGCCCCGGCATTTATGCCCAGGGCAATTATTTCCACCGCATCCCCGAGCTCTTTTTTCAAGCTTTCAATTATCTGGCAACCCAGGCCGCCACCCAGGCCATCAACCACTGCAATTTTCACAGAAGATTCTCTTCGCTCAACCCTTCGGGGTTTTATCGGCTACTTATCGCTTCAAATTTTATTTGAACACATTGACCCAGTCAAGGAAGAGGCTTAAAAAACGACTGTTATAAACTGCCAAAAATCTTCAAGAATCGGGAACAGAAATAGAAGAATTCAAACCAAACTGACTCGTGTACAGGCGATAATAAAACCCCTCTTTCTCAAGGAGCTCCTGATGGGTACCCTGCTCAACAATTTCTCCCTGGTTGATCACCAGGATCAGGTCAGCACTACGGATAGTACTGAGACGGTGGGCAATGACAAAACTGGTACGACCCCTCATCAGGTTGAGCATGGCCGATTGAACATGTTTTTCGGTCAGAACGTCAATATTGCTTGTGGCCTCATCCAGAATAAGAATGGCTGGGTCTTTCAAGATCACCCTGGCAATGGCCAAGAGCTGTCTCTGGCCTTGACTTAGATTCTCCCCTCCATCAGTAAGGATGGTATCGTAACCCTGAGGCAAGCCGAGGATAAATTGTTCCGCATTGGCCAGGCGGGCTGCCTCTTCCACTTCTTCATCGGTTGCTGATAGCCTCCCATAGCGGATGTTTTCGCGCACCGATTCGGAAAAGAGATAGGTATCTTGTAAAACCACTCCTAAAAGAGAACGAAGAGATTCTTTTTTAATCTTCCTGATGTCAACGCCATCTATCAATATTTCTCCACTATCCACCTCGTAAAACCTGGCCAGGAGGTTCACGATGGTGGTCTTACCCGCTCCGGTTGGCCCAACCAGAGCCACCATTTGTCCTGGCTTAACATGAAAACTTACGTTTTTAAGAACCGGTACTCCCCTCTGGTAAGAAAAAGAAACGTTACGGAATTCCACCTCACCCCTGATTTCCTTGAATTCTACAGCTTCTTCTGCATCCGGAGGCTCTGGTGACTCATCGATAACTCTGAATATTCTTTCCGCACTGGCCACAGCCGACTGAAGCATATTAAACTGGTTAGCCAACTCATTCAGGGGTCTGGTAAAATGCCTGGAATAGACGATAAAGCTGGCTATGGTGCCTATGCTCACTATTTCTCGCGTTGCAAACCATCCTCCAACCCCAGCAATGATTGCCAGGTTCAGGTTGTTGATAACATTCATAAACGGACCCATTACACCAGCATATATTTGCGCCCTTACTCCTGCCTCTCTGAGAGCCTGGTTTGCCTCTTCAAAGCGCTCCATTTCACTTTCTTCCCGAACAAAAGCCTTGACCACCCTGAGGCCAGAAATATTCTCTTCAACTATCCCATTAAGGTTGCCCAATATAGTCTGTTGTGCAAGAAAACCCCTGTGGGTATGCCGGGTCACCAAGCGAGTAACCAGAAGAGTAAGTGGTATACCTGCTATGCTAACTGCGGTCAACTCAGGGCTCATCCAGAGCATCAGCACTACCGCTCCCAGAATGGTGATTATTCCGGAGAACATCTGGGTAATGGTGTTGCTCAAAGAGTTGCTAATGTTGTCGACATCGTTGGTTAACCGACTCATCAGGTCACCGTGAGGCCTGGTGTCGAAAAAACGGAGCGGCAAGGCCTGCAAAGTATCAAAAAGGTCTTTCCGTAGCCGAGCAACACCCCGCTGAACCACATTAACCATGAGGTAGCCCTGAAGCCAGTAAAAGAGAGAGCTCAAAAGATACACAAAACCCATGAACACCAGAAGGCGTACCAGGCCTCTGAAATCTCTGGGAACGATGTATTCATCGATGGCTTTTCCAATGAAATAAGGGCCTGCCAGCATCAAAAGCGAAGAAAAGCCCACCAGGATAAAAACAACGATCAACTGCCACCGATAACCCTGAAAATATTGCCAGAGCCTTTTCAAGGCATTCAGGGAGTCTTCCGGTTTGCTGGTTACTACAGCAAAATGCCTCCCTGGACCCAGCCCAGGCACAGCCCTGGTTTCAGAAGAAGTGGAATCCGGCTTTCTATGGTCAAACGCCAACACCCTTCGCCTCTCTTTCCTGTAGTTCATACATCTCCCTGTAAATAGAGCAGGTATTCAGAAGTTCCTGGTGGGTACCCTGAGCCACCAACTCACCCCTATCAAGAACCAGAATTCTATCAGCATTCATCACGGTATAAATTCTTTGAGTGATAAGAAAGGTAGTGCACTTCTTACTTCGTCTTTTCAGGCCTTCCAGAATAAGCTGTTCAGTAACCAGATCGACAGCGCTGGTGCTATCATCGAGTATTAAAATGGCTGGGTTTTTCACAATTGCCCGGGCTATGGCAATGCGCTGCTTTTGGCCCCCTGAGAGGTTAACGCCCCGCTGGCCAAGAGGTGTGTCATAACCTTTGGGAAAACTCATGATGAAATCGTGGGCCTGGGCAATCTTGGCTGCCTCCATTATCTCCTCGAAAGAGGCATCCGGCCTTCCCCAACAGATGTTCTCCCGGATAGTACCTGAGAAAAGTACCGGCTCCTGAAGAGCCATACCGATAGCTGCTCTCAGGGTTTTGAGATCTTTTTTGCGGACATCTTCCCCGTCGACAAGGACTCTTCCTCCCGTTACATCGTAAAAGCGGGGAATAAGATGCACCAGAGTGGATTTTCCTGAACCAGTAGTGCCCACGATGGCCACCATTTCTCCAGGCCTTACAGAAAAAGAGATATTTCGGAGCACTGGTTCCCCTTCTCGCCCAGCGTAACTGAAAGAAACATTCTCAAATACTACCTCACCCTCCCTAATGGGTTTTGTGTCTGGATGGGGAGGATTGACTATATCCACGGGTTCTTGCAACACCTCTTGAACTCGGTTTGCAGAAGCGCCAGCCCTGCTTACGAAAATGAAAATGTGTCCGATCATCATTAGCGAAAAGAGAATCTGAGTTACATAGTTGGTCAAGGCCATTACTTCCCCAACCTGAATCGCGCCCCTCTGCACCAGAAGTCCCCCAAACCAGAGAACAGCAACAATGCTGAGATTCATAACCAGCATTATGAGGGGCATCAAAGTAATGATGGGAAGGAAAGCCTGCACGGTGGCTTTCATAAGCTCCTGATTAGCGGAATCAAAACGCGACTTTTCCCAGGAAGAGCGGACAAAAATCTTGACTAACCGGATACCGGCCAGATTTTCTCGAATGATGGTATTTATTCGATCTATTTTCTGCTGCACCAGAGCAAAAAGGGGTAAACCTCGCCTGAGTAAATAAAAGAAAACCGCAAGCTCAATAGCTACAGCAACCAGGAGTACTGGGGCAATCCGGTAGTTTATGGCAATGGCCATCACAATGCCTCCCACAAAAAGAAGTGGGGCTCTCACCATAATGCGCAAGGCCATGAGAACCAGGTTCTGAAGCTGGGTAATATCGTTAGTTATGCGAGTTATTAGAGTAGGAGGAGCAAAGCGGTCCAGACTGGAAAAAGAGAAAGACTGAACTTTGCGAAACACTGCAGACCGCAAGTCAGTTCCAAAACCCTGACTGGCACGACTTGCAAAAACAGTACAACCCACTCCGCCCAGCATACCCAGAAGAGCAATTCCCACCATGAGTATGCCGGTTCGGGAAATTAAGTGAACATCACCCTTCACAATTCCCACGTCGACCATTCGGGCCAAAAGACGGGGTTGCATCAAATCACAAATTACCTCCACCACCATAAGAAGCGGAGCTAAAAGAGCCTCCTTCCAGTAAGGCCGTAGATATGGTAAAAACTCCTGAAAAGCTGTTTTTCCCGAGCTATTTTCACTGCAAAGCGTTTTCGGTTTCATCGTTTAACCTCTTCAAATTGTCCCGTATTTTCATCAAAAACCCTTTAAGCAGCATTTTTTCTTCAGAAGTGAAACCTGAAAAGCACTCTTCATTTAGTTGTTTTTCGATTAGTTCCACTCTTTCACGAAGGCGTTGCCCTTTTTCAGTCAGATAAACCCTGGAAAACCTCATGTCCTGTTGGTCGGTTTTACGCTGCAGTAGCCCCGCTTTTTCCATTCTCCGAAGCATAATGGTTACCGTAGAAGGTCGCAGACCCAGGGCCTCAACTATTTCCTTCTGGGTCAGACCATCTTTTTCCCAGAGCAAAGCCAGGATGAGGGGTTGACCTTTATGTAGTCCAACCTTTCTGAATAAAAAGTGGGACCTGATGAAGTGTTGCCTTATTACCTGACGTAACAAACCGTGCAAGGAGTCTTCATTTTCGCCAAACACAAGCTCATCACCAATTATTTAGACGTCTAAATAAAATTGTAAAGAAAAAGGAACGCTTTGTCAAACCAAAAATGATTCTGAGCTAAAGACTAAAGAAAGAAAATTTAAAGCAATAAGCGAGTGATCACTCGCTTACCAGCTCTTGACCCAGAGAAAAAGCTTTATTGAGCAAGTCGTCTCTGTTTTTCACAGCGCCCAGTTCGTTAAAACCATTTCCACCAACAACGCCCCTCACTTCTATACCCAGAACTCCTCTGAGAAATTTAGCCAGAGAGTCCATAACCTCGGGATTATTACCTCCTCCCTGAGAGTAAACAAGTACCGCTCGCTTACCAGAATAAAGGGTGGGGCGAAGATCTGGACCCAAAAAGGCAAAAAGCCGATCCAAAAACAGTTTGGTTTGTGCACTTAGATAATCCATATAAATAGGAGAGCCAATCACCAATCCTTTAGCTTCTTTTATCGCCTTGTAAAGTTGCACCATATCATCCTGCTGACGACACTCCCCGTGTTCCTTACAGTAATTACAAGCCTGACAACCCCGGATGTTTAATTCGTTTAAAAAGTAAATCGAGGTTTGAGCTCCTTTAGAGGAAGCTCCGGATAAAACCCTTTCTACAAGAAGCTGGGTGTTTCCACCTTTTCTCGGACTCCCCACGAATCCCACTACCTGCATTGTATTCACCTCCCGTGAAAGTAAACTTAAAGTTTTATCTATATGCATTTTACATTTAATTAAACACATTTCCCAAAAAGTTCCTGTTGACAAACATTTTTTTCTATGTTTTAATTCAGCTAAACGTTTAGCTAAACGTTTAGCTGAGGAAAGGACAAATGCAGAAAAAAGAACGAACTCCAACCATCAAAGATGTAGCCAAACGAGCAGGTGTCTCAGTTGCTACGGTTTCTGCGGTTATCAACCGCAACCGTTTTGTAAGCAGTGAATTGGTAGAGAAAGTTTTTAAGGCTATTCAGGAACTGGGTTACCATCCCAATCGGATAGCCAGAGGCCTAAAAAAAAGACAAAGTTTTAACGTGGTTTATATAATACCTGACATTACCAACCCCATTTTTGCCAGTGTAACCAGAGGAATTCAGGACGTCATGGAAAAAAGCTGCTATGATGTCTCCATTTACAATACTGACTTTTCAGACAAAAAGCTCTTCCATCAACTCACCAATGTCCTGGAAAACAGACCAGACGGGATAATACTTAGTGCTTGGCACAGTCCTGAAATTAAAAGAGCCATATCCTTAATTCAGCAATTCAACATTCCCTTAGTGTTAGTCCACGCTCCCCGCAACGTGGAAGGAATCGATGCCATTTTTGTAGATGACGAAAACGGAGCTTTTGAAGCCGTAAACTATCTTCTAAGGTTGGGCCATCGTAAGGTTCTCTCCTTGGGAGTCAAAAACAGTACCACCAGCTCCCTGCGTGAGGCTGGCTATCGCAAAGCATTTAAAAAAATGGGCTTATCAATTGAAGAAAAATTAGTTCTTAAAAGCGACAGCTTTGCACCGCAGAGTGCCTGTTTAAGTATTTATAAAGCCCTTAAAAGCAACATCAACTTTACAGCAGTATTTGCACACAGTGACTCCCTGGCCGTGGGTGCCCTGGAAGCACTCAATGATAGAGGCATCCAGGTTCCTGAAGAAGTATCCGTGATGGGCTTTGACGGCACCTACTCCTTTTGTACCCTTCCCCGGCTGAGCACCATGCTCATACCCAACTATGAAATGGGCAAAAAAGCTGCAGAAATCCTTCTGAAAAGAATTGCTGGTAATAGTTCCGGTGTAATCAGAGAAGAAATAAAGCCCCGCATAGTAATACAAAAATCGACCCAAGCAACCCAGAAAAAACCATAAAGAAGGCGAGGTAAGGAAATTGAGCTACGAAATAAACCCTCAAGAAAGGTTCTACAAATGTCTCAACAGAGAAAAAGTTGATCATCCACCGGTTCTGGCTTATCACTTCTTGCTCCCCCGGGGCAAGTCAGAACGGGAACTCCGAAACGCTGGGTGCGTTTTAATAATGGGTGTTCCCATTTACGAAATAGCTTTCCCGTCTGAGATAACCGTGGAAGAGAAAAAAACCTGGAAAAATGGAGAAGCTCTAACCATAAGAACCTATTCCACACCCGTGGGTTCTTTGCAAGAAGTGTTTAAAATAGGACCCTATGGAAGTGAATGGAAACAGGAACACTTTATCAAACAACCTCAAGATTATCAAACCATGACCTATCTCCTAGAGAAGGCCATTTTCCGTGAAAAGATAGCGGATTTCTTACAAATCGCCCAAGAACTGGGTGAAGACGGTGTAGCGGTTCCCATGTTACCCCTGTTTGAGCGCTCGCCATTTCAGAAGCTACTGATCGATCTTGCTGGCCCTGAAAGAACTCTTCTGGACCTTTACGATCACCCCAAAGATTTGGAAATGTTCATTAATTGTTTATGCCAGAAAATGGAAGAAGCAATGCATATCTACCATTCCCTACCCGAAAAGAAACTGTTCTGGTGGGTAGATAACATTACCTCGGATTTCACCTCTCCTCGGCTTTTTGAGCAGTTTTGTCTTCCTATCTACCAGAAATACCTCACCCCCCTCCGCAAGGAGGGAATTACCTGCATGCTGCATCTTGACGGGAAATTATCAGCGTTGAAAGAGTTGATAAGCAAAGCCCCGATAGATGTTGTAGAATCCTTTACTATGCCTGAACAAGGGGGTGATCTGGAATTAGAAGAAGCTCACAAAGTGTGGAAAGATAAGGTGATAGCAGCCAACATTCCCGCGAATCTTGCCTATCGTCAAGAAAAAGAAATTGCCGAATTCTTCGAAAACTTGATGGGAAGGAGGTGCCTTAAAGAAAGGTTTGTTCTGGAACTCAGTGAAGATTTACCCCGCGAACACCTGGGGAAAGTGCTGTCAGCACTTTCAAAAACTTTGAGCAACTTACAAAAAGGAGGAGAGTGAGCCATGAAAAAAATCACAACCTTGATGCTCGCCATTTTGATGACTGTGATTCTCCTGGGAGTCAATGGGGCAAGTACCAAGGAAGAAATAACTATCTCCATGTGGACCCACGACAATCTCTATGTGGAATTTTTCACAAGAAGAGGCGAAGAGTGGGCCGCTATGCATCCGGAATACAAAATAAATTTTGAATTCACCCAGATACCTTACAACCAGCTCTGGCCCAAAATCCTCACCGCTCTCGCAGCTGGCAAAGGAGTGCCTGACCTAATCGGTATTGAGATAAACGCCTTCTCTCGCTTCATGAAAGGAGATATTGCCGAAAAAACCTTGGTAGATCTCACTCCGCTAATTGGAGAAGAAAGGGACAAATTCTTGCGCTGGGAACCTTATATGTATAAAGGAAAAATTTATGGTGTAGAAAGCGCACTCTGTCCAGTAGTTCTATACTACCGGAAATCGGTCTTCGATGAAGCAGGAATTGCTACTCCTCTTGAAACCTGGGAAGATTTTATTGAAGCAGGTCGCAAACTTAAAGAAAAAGGCCATTACATAGCAGCCGTTGAAAGCAGTGGAGACGCTCCCCATCACTTCCTTGCTCTTTATTACCAACAAGACGGAGTGCTCTTTGACAGCGAAGGCAATCTGATGGCCGAAGACGATCCCCGCGCAATCCGGGCTTTGCGTTTCCTCCAGGAAGGAGTTCAGGAAGGCATTCTGTGGCCCACTTCTTCTTACTATGATGCACCTCACTTCGCTGCTTTGAAAGAGGGTAAAGTGGTTGGCAATTACATGCCTGATTGGTGGTCAGTATATTACCAAAAACCCCAGGTGCCCGAGCAAGCTGGAGAATGGCGGATTCAGCTTCTACCCGCTTGGGAAGAAGGTGGCAGACGTAGTAGCACTGCTGGTGGAACCGGTTTTGCAATAACTAAATACTCCAAAAACCCGGAGCTGGTCTTTGATTTCCTGCACTACACCTACATGACCAAAGAAAACCAGATCAAGCGCTTCTTAGAGCTTCAGTACTTTCCGACTATGATTGAAGCTATTACCGATCCCCAAATCACCGAATTCTCAGATCCTTACTATGGAAATCAGAAAATTGGAAAGGTCTTTTCCGAAGCCGCTTTACAGATTCCGGTGCAATGGCAAAGCCCTTACTGGTCAGAAGCTATGCAAGCTCTCTACAAAGAAGCTGTCACCCCAGTAATAGCTGGCCAAAAAACTCCCGAACAAGGCTTGAAAGACGCAATCTCTAAAATTCGCAGTCTTATGAAATGACAAGTTCCACCCCCTCTGGTTTTTTTCAACCAGAGGGGGTAAGGAGGTAAAAATGTTGAAAAACATAGCCTGCCTTTGGCAAAACAAACAACACAGAATAGCTCCCTACCTTTTCATATCGCCTTTTTACATCCTCTTTGCTGTCTTTATGGTGTATCCCCTTTGTTTTGGTCTTTATCTCAGTCTACACGAGTGGTCAGGAATTGGCGAAATGACTTACGTAGGGCTGGGGAATTACGTGAACCTCCTTAAAGATCCGGATTTTCATCTGGCTTTTTCCAATACCCTCTGGTACATGGGAGCCAGTCTGGTGATTAACCTGGTCTTTTCCCTACTCCTTGCTGTGTTGCTTAACTCAGCTCTGATCAAGGCTAAGAAGTTATTCCGCACCATCTATTTCGTCCCTATAGTTACCTCAGTAGTTGCAGCCGCTATCGTATTCACACTTTTTTATGACCGAGATTATGGTCTGTTCAACGTGCTCTTTATGGCCTTAGGTAGAAAGCCCCTTGACTGGTTAGGGAGCACTTCACTTTCCAAACTGGCAGTAATAGGGCTTATTGCTTGGAGATGGACTGGTTTTAATATGGTTTACTTTCTGGCGGGATTACAATCCATACCCAGGTCACTTTATGAGGCCGCGGTAGTGGATGGAGCCAGCCCGTTGCAGAGCTTTTTGAAAATAACCCTTCCTCTTTTAAAGCCAGTAATTTTATTCGTGGTGGTCATAACTTTAATTGGTTCCATCCAAATCTTTGACGAACCCTATATCCTCACCGGTGGTGGTCCTGCCGACTCGAGCATGAGTTTGGTCATTTATCTTTTCCGCACTGGCATGGAATATCTCAACCTTGGTTATGCAGCCGCCATAGGCTTTATCATCTTTGGAATGACCTTTATCCTTTCCTGGATTCAGATCAACCTGATGGGTGGTTTTGAAGGTGAAAAAAGTTAGAGTAACGCAAGGCAAAATTCGATTAGATCAACCTGGGAGGAACAATTATGCCAACTAAAAACTTACCCGCTCAAATCTTCTTGCATCTTCTTCTCATTATGGGAGCCATATTCATGCTCCTTCCTCTTTTTTGGTGTGTTTCTTCTTCTTTCAAAGTTTCAGGAGAAATCTTCAACTACCCTCCCACCCTCTTTCCTAAGCAACCCATTCTCGACAATTACAAAGAGCTCTTTTCAAAATTCCCCTATGGAAGGTGGTATGTAAACAGCATCTTGGTTACCACTCTGCTTACCATTCTTTCTGTTTTCTTTTGCTCATTAGCCGGCTTTGCTTTTGCCAAATATCGTTTTGCCCTGCGCAAACCCCTCTTTGCAGTGGTTCTGGCTGCGCTTATCGTACCTTTTCAGGTAATTCTCATACCACTTTACGTGATTACCATTAAGTTGGGTTGGATGAACACCTATTACGCTCTGGTCATACCCTTCATGGCTTCGCCCTTTGGAATTTTCTTGATGCGCCAGTTTATGGTAGACAGCATACCCAACGAAGTTATGGAAAGCGCTCGTATCGACGGCTGTAGCGAATTTGCGATTTTTCTCAAATTCGCCTTGCCTTTAAGTAGGCCAGCACTCGGTGCTTTTGCCATTTACCAATTTGTGTTTTCCTGGAACAGTTTTCTCTGGCCCCTTATCGTTCTTAACGAAACGGAAAAATATACCCTTCCAGTCGGCTTACAAAGCCTTTTTGGGATTTTCTATTTGAAAGAATTCGGCACTCTTATGGCTGGATCGGCATTAATGATCATTCCAGTAGTGAGCTTGTTCGTTTTCATGCAGAAACACTTTGTTTCCGGATTGACTGTAGGTGCTGTTAAAGAGTGAGTCGCTTATGTAAATTCAATACACCAAAGGAGGTATTCTTGAATGTGTAAATTTCCTTCAAATTTCATTTTCGGGGTAGCCACTGCAGCCTATCAAATTGAGGGAGCATGGAACGAAGATGGAAAAGGAGAAAGCATCTGGGACCGCTTTGTTCACACTCCAGGAACCATCAAAGATGGAACCACAGGAGACGTAGCCTGTGACCACTATCACCGCTTTGAAGAAGACGTTGAACTCATGAAAAAGTTGGGAATAGATGCCTACCGCTTTTCCATCTCCTGGCCAAGAATATTTCCTGAAGGAAAAGGCCAAATAAATGAAAAAGGAGTAAGATTCTACCAGCAACTGATAGAGAAACTCAAGGCAGCCGGCATAAAACCAGCAGTTACCCTCTACCACTGGGACTTACCTCAGGCTCTTCAAGATAGGGGAGGATGGGAAAGCGAAGAAACAGTCGAAGCTTTCCAGGATTATGCAGCGTTTGTATTTCAACAGTTCGGCAAAGAGGTGTTTATGTGGATAACCCATAATGAGCCCTGGGTGGTAGCCTTTCCAGGGCACTACGAAGGCTGGATGGCACCGGGCAAAAAGGATTTCTTAGCTGCTTTACGTGTGAGCCGCAACCTCTCGCTTGCCCATGGTCTGGCAGTACAGGAATTTCGCAAGCAAGGTATTTCCAGTCCCATAGGAATTACACTTAACCTGTCTCCGGTCCATCCTGCATCAAAAAACGAGGAAGATCTCCTGGCTGCTAAGCGCTATGACGGATATTTGAATCGCTGGTTTCTTGACCCAGTATTCAAAGGCTTTTTTCCCGAAGACATGCTCGAATGGTATAAACAAAAGGGATTCGCTTTGCCCCAATTTAATGAGGAAGAAGCGAAATTGGTAACCCAACCTCTGGACTTTCTGGGTATCAACTACTATTCGCGTCACATAGTCAAAAAAGGGGGTCATCCCCTCTTAGAAATCGAGTTTGTCCACCCTGAAAACAGCAAATATTGTGAAATGGGCTGGGAGATATATCCTCCTGGCATGTATGAAATCATAAAGAGGGTAGCTGAGGATTACCATCCACACGAGATATACATTACCGAGAACGGAGTTTCTTTTGCCGATCAACCAAATCAGGAAGGCAAAATCGATGATGAAGAAAGGGTGGTGTTTCTTAGGGAACACCTCAAGGAACTGTATCGCGCCATCAGAGAAGGATATCCCGTAAAGGGATACTTTTTATGGTCACTTCTCGATAATTTCGAGTGGGCACAGGGCTATGCTCAGCGCTTTGGAATCATTTACACCGATTATCAAACTCTGCGCAGAATTCCCAAAAAAAGCTTTTACTGGTACCAGCGGGTGGTAAAAGAAAAAGCGTTGCCTTAGTAAATGCTGGTTTTGTGGGGAGCTAAATTCAAAAAGAAACGCTCCCCACAAAATCTTTTATTTACTTATTTAGCTTTTGCAAGGAAAAGAAGTAGGCTTTCAAGAAAACGCTCCCGGATTTTTCGGTCCTCCTCAAAACGTCTTTTGGTTTCCTCAGAAAGCTTCTCTGCAAAACCCGGTCCTCCAAACTCGACCAGTTCATCGCGATACACTTTGCACCATTCATCCACCATCTCTGGGGTTACCTCAAGATGAAATTGCAAAGCCAGAAGACTATTCCCCAGCAAAAAGGCCTGGTTTTTGCAATTCACTCCTTCTGCAAGGAGCGTAGCCCCTGAAGGCAAAGCAAAGGTATCACCATGCCATTGAAAAACCCAAAGTTCTTTAGGAAGTCCCTCAAAAAGCCAGAAATCTTTGCCTTCTGGAGTTAAATAAACTTTTGACCAACCAATTTCTTTAACTGTGTTTGGACCCACCCAGGCACCCATCGCCCTGGCAATGGTTTGAGCCCCAAGGCAAATACCCAGCGTGGGGATCTTCCGTGCATAAGCATCACGTATTAAGTTTTCAACCTGATAAAGATAGGGATAGCGCTCTTCCTCATAAGCTCCCATTGGACCGCCCAGGATTATCAATGCCTGATAACCCTCCAGAGAGTTGGGAAGAACTACTCCTTCCTCACTCATTACCCGTAAATCAAGCTCCCAACCTGCAGCAGAAAGAGCCGGGTACAAAAGACCCGGACCTTCACAAAGCACGTGCTGTATAATCAGCGCCTGCAACCGTCTCCCTCCCTAAGTCAGAATTACCTCAAATTGTAACCAACACAAAGAAACTGTCAACTTTGCTTTTGAGGTGCCACGAAGGAGCTTGTAAGCAGGTTCTTTGTCTTCTGTCCAGACTACCGGGAGGAGTTATTAAACATTAATCCCACTTCCTCTAACCCCGCCGACTCTGAAACAGAATCGGATGAAAAAGTAAATTCACACTCCAAGCATTGCTCGCTCCACAGCCTTGTGCCATCCCGAAAGGTATTGATTACGAAGTGCCAGATCCATCCGAGGCTCATAAAGCCGGGAAGTTAGCGACAATGCTTGCTCATCAAGTATTCCAACTTTTTGTGCTGCCAGCAAAGCCACACCCCTTGCCGAACATTCCTCTATACTGCTTACTGCAACCGGTACACGCAAAAGGTCGGCCTGAAACTGCATCAAAAAATCATTCCTGGTAGCCCCACCATCAGCTCGCAAAAGCTCGAAACGAAATCCTCCTTCCTTGGCAATGGCCTCAAAAAGATCAAAAACCTGATAAGCAATGGACTCAACTGCTGCCCTCGCAAAATGCCTCTTATCAACTCCCCGAGAAAGACCACAAATCAAAGCACGTGCACCGCTTTTCCAGTAAGGAGCTCCCAGTCCCACGAAAGCAGGCACAAGATACACTCCCTGATTATCATCCAGGGCTTTGGCTAATTGTTCCACTTCTTCATAAGCTGAATATAGCCCCACTTCCTCTATTAACCAGCGGATGGTATCTCCAGAGCTATGGATGTTACCTTCCAGCACAAAAGTCGGCTTTTCATTTACAAACCAACCAACCGAGGTAACCGCTGAGCGAGCGACATACTTTGTATTGCCGGTATTGACCATTATCGAAGTTCCTGTCCCATAAGTCGCTTTAACTGCCCCAAATTCATATCCCAGTTGACCATAAAGAGCAGCACTTGAGTCACCCATAACCGCAGCAATCGGTAAAGGATTAGGCAAAATACCTCCCAGATCCGTATATCCGAACAGGGCATCAGAAGGAAGAAGTTCAGGAAGAACCGAACGAGGTATGGAAAACAACTCCAAAATTTCTTCATCCCATTCCAAAGTATCAATATTTAAAAGCATGGTCCGACTGGCATTGGAGTAATCGGTGGCATGCATCTTTCCACCAGTAAAATTCCACACCAACCAGGAATCAATGGTCCCAACCAGAATCTCATCCCATTGCAATTCACGGCTTCCTGGCCAACTCTTAAGGTTACTAAAAATCCAGGCTATTTTACTTGCTGAAAAATAAGGATCGAGCAAAAGACCTGTTCTCTCTTTTACGAAATTCCCATAACCAGCTTCCCTCAAACTATCACAAAGCTCTTTTCCTCTCTGACACTGCCAAACGATAGCATTATAAATTGGCCTCCCTTCCCTGTCCCAGGCAACGACTGTTTCTCTCTGATTGGTAATACCAATAGCTCTTATTTTTTGCACATCCACTTCAGCTTTTTCTATTAGTTTCTTGCAAGCTTCGTAAGTACAATTAACGATTTCTACCGGGTCGTGTTCCACCCATCCAGGGCGAGGATAATACTGTTTATGATGAGCATTAGCTCGCTCTACAGGTCGACAACTTTCATCGAAAAGGATAGCCTTGGTCCCTGTAGTACTCTGGTCAATAACCAGAACATAAGACGCTGACAAGCTCATCACCCAACTTTCCCAAGAAAATCCATTACTGCACCCTTTATGCCTTCAGCATGGAAACCGTAATGCCTATATACTTCTTCCTGGGTTCCGGTAACCGGATACTCATCAGGAATACCCAGAATCTTTACCGCTACCGATGGCAGCTCGGAAAGACAGTGGGTAACCGCCTCTCCCAACCCTCCATACACGCTGTGTTCTTCAATGGTAACCACTCGCTGAATCTGCGAAGCCACTTCAATTATCAATTCTTCGTCGAGAGGCTTTATAAAGGGCATATCCAGAACGGTGGCATCAATGCCTGCCTCGGCAAGCAATCTGGCTGCCTCAAGAGCGTGCCATACTACCTCTCCGGTGGCTATTAAAACCACGTCTTGACCTTTTCTCAAAACCACTCCTCTCCCATAATTGAAAGTGCTCTTTGGACTATCATAGATAAGCGGAACCGGATTTCTACCCACTCTCAAATAAGCTGGGTTTTCCCTTTCGCAAAGCATCTTTATTATTGCGTTAGCCTGAAAAGCATCGGAAGGTAATATAACATCTATACCCGGTGTAGCCCTAAAGAGAGCTATATCGTGGAGAGTGTGATGGGTACTTCCAAGTGGTCCATAACTCACCCCTCCGCTTACCCCAATAATTTTAACGTTACTTCCCGTGTAGGCAACATCATTTTTAATTTGCTCAAAGCTGCGTGCAGAGTAAAAGCAAGCAGGACCAAAAACAAAAGCCTTTTTACCGGAAAGTGCCAGGCCAGCAGCTATTCCTACCGCTGACTGCTCTGCTATGCCCACTTCTACAGCCCTCTCAGGCATTTGGTCAAAAAACATACTTATCCCCGCAGAACCTCGAGCATCGGAAGTTACCACTACAACCCTGGGGTCAACCTGAGCAATCGAAAACAAAGCCTCGGCAATGGCATGTCTCAAAGCAATTTTATTCATTTTCCTCAAGCTCCCTCAACTTCGTACTTAGCTCTCCCAAAGCTTTCTCAAACTCCTCTTTGCTGGGAACCCGGTGATGCCAGCTCCGGTCGTTCTCCATAAAGGATACACCCTTCCCTTTTGTGGTGTGAGCGATAATCACATGAGGTTTATTTTTAGTCAAGGGTATTGCTTTAAAAATTTTCAATAACTCTTCAAAATTGTGTCCGTCAACATTCAGAACTTCCCAGCCAAAAGCACTCCACTTATTCATCAAATCTTCCAATCGCAAAATATCCTCAGTGCAGCCACTTATCTGAAGTTTATTTCTATCCACGATACCAATCAGGTTGTCCAGTTTGTAGTGAGCAGCAATTTGCGCCGCTTCCCAAACCGAGCCTTCTCCCAACTCGCCATCACCCATTAAGACATAAACTTTGTAACCTTTCTGATCCATCTTCCCAGCCATGGCCATACCAGCGCCTACTGCCAAGCCATGGCCCAGAGATCCAGTGTTAACTTCAACCCCGGGCACTTTGGTGGTAGGATGACCAGTCAAGCGAGAACCAAAACGGCAGTAGTTACGCAATTCTTCTCGGGGAAAGAAGCCCAGATCAGCCAACACGGCATAATAAGCCTCAACACTGTGCCCCTTACTGAGTATAAACCTGTCCCGTTCTTCCCAAAAGGGGCGGTGAGGGTCAAATCGCATAACTCCATAAAAGAGGCTCACCAAAATATCCAGCGAAGAAAGAGAACCTCCGATGTGGCCAGAACCAGCTTCGTAGATCATTTTGAGTACCTCGATTCTCAACTGAAGTGCTTTCCTCTCCAACTGTTTCATCAATGCGTTCCACGCCCTTTCTTTCAACAATTACAAAGTCGAAAAATAGCATGATACGGGCCATTTTCCGAAAATATTTTCAAATTTTGAAAACATTTTAAAAATAACCACCAGCGATGTCAACCATTGGATAAAAACCTAATCACCGAGGAACATCTCTCAGAATCAAAGTAGCGTCTTAGCTCTTGTGAATTCTTACTGAAATAAACTGTTTTTCCTCTGTTTAAAAATAAGATATAATTATGCAAAATGCTGAAAGGGATTAGATCAATCTGGTGAGTAAAAGACTCTTTTTGAGGTTCTTTGTACTTACAGTTTTAGGGTTCATCATTCTCGGCATCTTATCTATTAAGAATCCATCCGCCTCAGCTTCCCAACAACCCTGGAAAACCGCATTTGTTAGGCGGGGAGGTTTTCAGGTATCCTTTCCAGCGGACTGGGAGGAAATAATGGTACCACCAGATAGCCCTGATCCCTTCACGGCAGTAATCCTTATCAGCCCCTCTGATTCACCAGAAGATCATTTTCGAGAGCAGGTGGGAATCTCTATAGAGTATCGTGCTTATTCTTCGCTGAAAAGCTTCTTTGATACAGTAAGCCGGGAAGTTCGGAATACACCAGGAGTAACTCTCACCAATTCAGGAACCTCCACCATCGATGGTCAACCTGCTTACTGGCTTACTTACCTGTGGGAAAAAGAAGATGACGAAATTGAAGGCCTGGTTTATCTTCTGTATGGCAAAAACGCTTTCTTCCGCATTATATGCCTTTCTGAAAGCAAAAAGTTTGAAGAATACCAGCCACTTTTCCAAAACATAGCTCACAGTCTCATCCTAAACCCTCAATCTGAAAGTAACAACCCTCTTTCTTCACAAAGTCAATGAACTCTTGGTAAACTTCCTCCCGAGAAACCGTAGCACTATCCCCTATAACCACCAGCTTACTGCAGGCTCGGGTCAGAGCAACATTGAGCCGCCTGGTATCTTGCAAAAAACCCACTTCACCCTTCGAGTTACTTCGAACCAGCGAAAGTAAAATGATTTCCTTTTCTCTGCCCTGAAAGCCATCCACGGTACTCACGCGAACATCAGGCAAACTTTTTCTGATCAAGTTCACCTGGTCATCATAGGGAGTAATCACCCCTATCCAATCTTCGGGAACTCCCAGCTTCAGAAAGTCCCTCACTATCTCCTGCACTATACGTGCTTCCAGGGGGTTGTAATAGGAAGTGGAACCCGAATACTGCTTCTCTTCTTTCCCACTGCACAGCACAGTATCCATAAAAACAAGTGGTAATTCTGGATCCACAGCCACTTTCCAACGTGGATTTCCTCTCAGTGAAATCCCCAGCCGAGAGAGGGTACGCTGGGCAACGCTGGGATGGGCAACCAGGCGATTCTGGTAAAATTTCGAGTTAGGAAAAGCCATAATTTTTTCGTTCATGCGGTACTGCACCTTCAAAAAAGCAGAATGCTCAGGATAACACTCCATCATGCGCTCAAAAAGAGTTCTCGAAAGAACCGGCCGGGCTTCCTCACTGAGAATAGTGGGGGGAAGCTGCAAGTGATCGCCACTCATCACCAGTTTACGTCCCCTCAACAACGCCACCAGACAAGAGGGCTCAGTTGCTTGCGAACCTTCATCAATTACCACCACATCAAAACTTTTGTTTTTCAAAAGTTCGCTACCTGATCCAATATTGGTGCTCACCACCACTTGTGCATCACCGAGTATCTCCTGAATCGCCTGATTCTCAAGTTCCTGGGCTTCTTTAACCAGCTCACGAATACGTTCCTCTATTTTTAGCCAGCGAGCCATGGAGACAATTTTAGAAGCCGGCACCCCTCGCTTACTCTCTCCCTTTTTCGCTGCTTCCAGAATATCTTGATCTTCCATACCCCGTCGCCACTGGGGAAGTGGCTTGAGATGCCGCTCCTGTTCCCTGCGCAGGCGAAACACTTCTTCCCAAACTTTTTCAACCCGCCCATAAACCGGTAATTTCTTTACCATAAAAAACAGGGAATGTTCCTCGAGCTCCCGCTCCACCCGGGCAGGATGACCCACCCTCACCACCCGCACTCCCCGCTTCACAAGCCCGGAAAGCAGGTTGTCACAGGCAGTGTTTGAATCTGCAACAGCCAGAATCCTCCGCTCTCTCCGTACTTCCTGAACTATGTACTCAACCGCAGTCCGGGTTTTGCCAGTGCCTGGTGGTCCATGAATCAGAAAAAAGAGAGAGCTGTTCAAAGCCTTCTTAACCGCTTCCTGCTGAGAGGGATTAAGCTCGGTATCCACAAAGATGGGGCCAAAAGTGCTCTCTTCCCGAGGAAGCTCGTCTCCATAGCTTTCAAGTAAAACTCTTTTCAGCGGAAAAGAATCTTCGCTCTTCGCTGCAAAATCAAAAAGGGCTTCTTCCATGCGGCGGAAAGTGGTGTCATTCACATAAAGGTCAACTCTCAAAAACCCTTTTCCAGAAACCCAGCGAGGGGGGAAATCTGAAAAAGCTACAGTTATCGAGCGCGGGGTAAGCTCCACAACGGTAGCTTCGACTCCCTCTTTGAGGGGATTCTTGTTTTCTCTACTTACCAGAACCACATCGCCCACCCGGATTTCCAGGTCCCCAAAGGGTTGTGATCGACCCAGGCGAACAAGGTAAAATCCCCCTGCTTCTCTACCCAAGTAACGTCCGGAAAGCGAAAGCAGGGCTCTTCCTTTTTGTTCCCGTTCGCGAGGAGAAAGAGAGCATATCTCTTGCTTCATAGCTTCAATTTCCGCCTTGCGTTCCCAGGCAATGGCCCTCCGAAATTGCTGCAAATATTCTTCCAGTTTCACCAGTTGTCTCTTCCCACCTCAAAAAGATCAAAAGGTTCTTCCTCGACAAAGAGTGAGCGGTCCTTGGGAGGAGCATCGAAACCAATCAAGGTAGCGTCCAGGTAAAAGGTCTGTTCCTCGCTGAGATAAGAAGCTTCGACCAAAATAGCATCGGAGATCTTTTTACGTATAAAGTAGCGGCGCTCAAGGACTTCATTGTCCACAAAGGAATATTGCTCTTCAAAACCCACCGCAAAATCTTTGCTACCCAGATTAAGGCCAAAAATAACCTCATCAAAGCAACCTTGCAAGAGGTCATAGGCACCACGTACCCGAAGGTGGCTTTCCTCTTCTTTCCCCAGCGAAAATTCAAGCGACAGCGAATGTTCTCTCTCTGTATCAAAAGAAAAGGGAGAAGCAACGTTATCACTCAAAAAAGTATAGGTTGCCCCATAAGAAAAATCCGGATTCACTTCTTCAAGAAAGTGTACCTTACCACCCCACAAAAAGCGGTCCGGATAAAATCCAAAGCTGGTATAATGAGCAAGCAGAGAAATCCCCAGGTTTTCGTTATTCCAGTCCAGCGTACCCCGCACATCGAAACGGGCATCGGAAACCGATTCTTCCTTAAAAAAGCCATAACTCAAATCCAGTCCCCACGAAGCTCTTTCTTCTTCCCCATTAAAACGAGCCACTACCTGAAGAGGTCGACTCAGAAAGCCGTCTCTCGCATCGTCAAGAGGCTGGTTAAAGTAAGATAGTACTCCTCCTTGAAAGTGGTTTCCTTCATAGAAAATATACCCACCAAAACTGTCTTTGTCCTGCTGTCGAAAGTCATAAAAAAGGCTTCCCGTTAAAGGACTATTTTCCCAGAAAAGGTTACCGCTACCCAGAAAACCTGTTTTGGAAGTGTATTCGGCCTCAAAAAGCAACCGCCACTTCTCAGCGAAAAACAGCTCATAATTGCCCCCTATAAAAAACCCTTTCTCTCTCTGGTGGCCAATTTGAGGAAGAAAGCTCGAACCTTTGCGGCGCAGGTCTTTACTTAAGGCTGGCAAATAGAGAAGCCGGTGTTTGTTAATAAAAAAGCCCACTTCCTGCATCTCGATTCTCTCATTAGGATACACAGTAATCTCGTCAGCCCTGAAGCTGTAGGCAGGGGGCTCCTTTTGAGAACCAGTCAGAAGCAGGTCCTTTCCCCACCATTTCCCTTCCTGATAACGTATCTTGCTACCCCGGAAATAGAGCTTCCGTTGTGCATCAACTACGTAAAAAAGTTCTGCATCCTCTATCCAGCCGGCGTTCTTTTGAAAATCGAAAAAGAAACGCTTTGCTTTAGCCCGATTTTTACCCAGAACCACCTCTAAAGGCTCGGGAACCAGAAGTGTATGGTCAGAAAGAAAGTAGAGAAGCCGATAGGTAGAAAGCGCAAGGTCCTGCCAGGTGAGTTTCACTCCTCCCCGGGCTTCGATAACCTGGTTTACCTCGTCATAGGTTATCTCTCCAGCCTCAATGTGAATACCCTCCTGGGCACTGGAGCAGGAAACCCACACCAGTCCAAGAAAAACCAGAATCAGAACTCCCCAGCGCTTCATACTCTCAAGATTGGGCGCTCTTTTGAGCTTCGAGCTCCTTAATTCTCTGCTGCAGTTCCTCTATTTTGGCCTCTATTCTCTTTTTTTGCTCTTCAAGATTTTCCTTCTGAAACTCCAGCTCTTTAATCCGCTCTTCAAGACGCAGGATCTCCTCTTCCAATAAAGGCCGCCATTCTGGCTTCGAGTAATCGGGCGGAAGATAGGGCTTGTCCCATCGAAGCAACACTTCTTCACTAATCAAGCTGGGACTTATTGAAATTTTGGCAAAGTGTAGCGCGATATATTCTGTATCCTGATTAATAATCGGATTACCCTCTTTATCAAAGCGAGCAAAATAGATCTTTCCAGTAAACTCACGGTGAATTTTTTCCTCAAAACCCGGGTCATACTTCACAGGATACCATTTGTTGCCTTTATCGTCGACAAGGTAAGTGTTCTGGGTAAAATCCATGGGATACAAAGCAGGACCCTTCAGTTTACGTAATGTAACTTCAAAAACAAGATAGCGGTTTAAACCTTCTCTTTGAAGGTAATCCCGATGATACGCCTCCTCCTCTTCTGAGGAAAGAAGATTTTCACTCCCGTATTTGGCCACCCAGGCCTGCACCAGTTCCTCACTCCAGTACACTGCTTCTACTGAGAACGTATCACGGACCGTTTGCGTCCTCGTCCACTTAGCCAGCGTATCTCGGTATATGCGGTCATAATCAACCTTTGCCCAGGCTCCAGCTTGAAGGAAAACCAGCAAAATGCAAACAGTAACAAAAAGCAGTACCTTTCTGTAGCTCATTTGGATACCTCCTCGCCCCATTCTTCAAGGGGCCTGATTTCAACTTCCACCTGGGGAACTTCTTGAGTATCAAGGGAAGAAGGAGCTTGTTCGGTATCGGTATAAGAAGGAGTCTGCTCACCCCAGGGAGCTTCCTCAGCAGTAGGCACAAATTCCTGCGCTCCGCCAGGCACATACTCACCGGCTGCAAGTGGACCAGAAACCTTCACTTCTTTGGCTACCTCCACAAAAAGCTCAGTTCCCGCCTCCACCTTTGCCGGCTCACCTTGCACAAAAATACCAGCCACAGCTCCTATGGGGCCAAAAATAGCCAGCCCGGCGATACTTGCACCCACTGCATAGGCAACCGACTTGTTCTCCTGAATAGCTTTCTCTCCCATGGTAAGCTGAACCATGGTTCCGTCAATAGCCGGAACTTCCCCGAAGTCAATCTCGAGCAACCCAGGTTTTCCAAAACTGCCCCGGCGTTTCAATTTAGTAATAGTACCTACGCCTTTTGTTCCAGCTGGGATAACCAGAATATCTTCCACTTTCACATCTTCGACCACTGTAAAGGGTACTGCATCTCCCTTGTTGTTTCTTTCTGAGTGCAGCTCCGTATCAATGGATATCTTGACCAGAGTTCCTGCAGGCACAGTAACCGTGAAAGCCTTAATTTTGTTAATGTCCACACAGGTGCGGTACAGGTGGTCAACGCGCACTCCTATGGGCTGATCACTGGTAACTCCGAAAACCAGTCGTTCCAACTCGTCAAGCTCTGCTGTCAAAATACCACTTTCTGAAGGTTTGGCATTGAGGGTAAGGCGTACTGCCTTTATCTTAAACTCCAGCGAAGGCTCCTCAGGAGTACCCGTAAGAATGAAACGCTTCAGCGTGTCCACCCGCTCAGCAAGTGTCCCCGAAAGAGTATCTCCAATTAAATCTCTTTCAATTTGTTCAATACGCGTCAAAACCCCTCCACTTTGAGGCACTCCATAGAGAATGCGCTCCATTTTTTCGAGTTCTTCAACCAGGGGCGAAACCACTCTTTCCTGCGAAAAAACAACCGAAAAACTCATAAAAAGGAAAACCACGAGAAAGAGGATTACCCAGCTAATCTTTTTCAAGAATCGCACTGACCTCACTCCTTAAAATTATTGCCAGGGCATCAATCTACCACCACTATTATAACCCCTAATTCTTCTCGAGGGGAAAGGAAATTTTGAGTTCCCACACAACAACCAATAATAAAAAAGCCCCCTTTGCCAGAAAGGGGGCTTAAAATTAATATCAGATAATCCCGCTATTTTCTTTTCACCACGTTTCCATAGGCATCATACTCCACATAAGTGCCTGGAACTTCTTTCCCCGCTTTATATTCAACTTCGGCAAACTTTTTTTCTCCACTGGTGTTTGCATATTCGACCCAGAGGCCTTCCTTTAAATTCTGATGATAGTTACCTTCCCAGTGCTTATGACCACTTCCATAGTAAATGATCCATTTACCCTCTTTTAAGCCATTCGCGTAAGTTCCTTCAGATTTCAGTACGCCGTTTATAAAGTATTCTTTCCACACTCCGTCTTTCTTTCCATCCCGATAAGTGCCCTGAATCCTAACCTTGCCGTTTTCGTACCATTTAGTAAACAATCCGTGATAAACCTGTTTTCCGTCAACCTCGTAATAGGTGTACTCAAGTTTCTTGTTCCCACCGGGATACAATTCCTGAGCAACAAGTACTTCCTTGCCCTCAAATTGGTCGGGTAGCGACGTAACTTCTATGGGGGTTTCTTCTTTTTCTACCTCAACAGCCTCCTCAGAGGGTTGCTTTTCCTCAGCATAAACCGGTTCTTCAAAATTGACTTCTTCGCTCTCTCCAGTTGTCAGTTCTTCAGTAAGTAGCCTCTCAGAAAATTCTACAGACTCAGCTTCTTCTCCAGAAAGCACTTTCACCGTGTACTCCTTGTTAACTGGTTCCCTTGCTTGCGTTAAAAACACTTTGGAAACCCGATCGCGCACTTCAGCCACCATACCCTCAGCAACAGGAATAAGCTCCTGATCCAGGGTCTCTCCAGTTTTGGGATCCACAATGCTTTTTCCAGGTTTAAAAATGCGCACTCTACTGCCCACCTTTATTCCAGTAGCCTCACCCAGGTTAAGGTAAGCGGTCTTCCCGCTACTCTCCACCACATATCCCTCAAGAGGAATATCGGCAAGCTCTCCAATACCCTCGTCAATCTTGGAAACAAAATCGGCAACAATCTCGTCACAAAGTTCCTTTACGGCAGAAATAACACTCAAACTACTGTCAGAATACATCGAAACATCTCCAAAGCCCAGACCCACTTTGGAACGACTGGCTTTCTTTTGCTTCACAGCTGAGTAAAGAATTTCTCCCGTTGTTACATCCACAATACGTACCGTCAAGGTTGCCCGGATTGAAGATTTGCCCAAACTGACAGAACCCAATCTCAAACCGCCACCACCGCTTTTTGATATGTCGGTTATACTTCCTGTGATCACATAGTGCGCGCCAACCATGCGTCCCAGTTGAACGGCAGTCTGGGTATCTACCAAACCTGAAAAATGTTGAAAACTCTGTTCAGTTACCAAACTGGAAAGCTTACGACGTTCAAACACCCGAAAGCGCCCACTGTTAATGAGAGAATCAATCATGAGATCCGTCAGGGCATTGGGAAGGGTTTCCTCATACTGAAAACCGGGAACGGTTATGTCGAAACCAACCACTACTACTTTCGGTTTAACCTCGGCATTAGCAAAAGACGCAAAAGAAAAAATCAAGAAAGCAATTAATAGCAAAAAATGAGCCCGCTTGCACAACAAAATTATTCACCTCCCGAATTCTGACTTTCAATGCCTACCTTCACTTCAACCTTAGAAGGGCTTGTTGACTCCACAGGCTCTTCCCGCAAAGTGGCCATAATTTGTAAACCAGGCATCACTTTGACCTTTTTGGCCCAAACCGTGTAACCAGGCAGGCTGACGGTTATCTCTACGACACTGTCTTCATTGAGGAGAAGCTCACAAGGAGTGTTGCCGTAAAATATTCCTCCCACTTCTACATCAGCACCTGAAGGGTTGGAATTTACCACTATTTTTACTTTCTTGGGAGCTTCAGTGCTTGCCTGCCATTGCTTTGCTAAACGAGTGTCAAAACGATTAACCAGATTTTGAACTGCTTCGCGTAACAAGTTCTCAACCACGTTAAGAGACTCTTCTTCTACAGTTACCCCCAGAGATTTCAAGGGCAGACCTTCTCGAGAAAGTGAGCACTGGTCGGCAAAAAGCACCAAACCTCTTTCGGCATCTATGATTCGTAATCCCACAGTTACTGAAAAACTGCTACGTCGGGTTTTGATGCCATATCCCTGAAATTCGGTGGTCTTAGAAGCTACCTCTATAACATCACCCATGGCGAGATATCTTGCTCCCAGCATCTTTCCAAGCTGAATGGCATAAGCAGGATCGACTAACCCCGAAACACTGCTGAAGCCTATCTCAGTAAGCGATTTCTGCACAGTAAGGCGATCGGCAAGGGTGAATCGCCCCATAGAAAGAAGAGCATTTTCAAGGTATTGTAGTCCCATGTTACCGAGATCGGGCGTTTTTATATCAGAGTGATTTTCAAACCCCACCACCGCAATAACCGGATACTCCTGAGAACAACCAAAGGAGGTAAAAGAAGCAAGTAATAAAAAAGAAAGCAAAAAGGATACAAGCATTTTCATAAAAAATCTACCCCCCTTATTAAAGGTAAGTTTTACCCGAAGATAAGGTTATGTGTTTTCCAGAGGGAAAATAACCCTCAACCGTTAGCTCAAGGCTTTCCAGCCGACCATAGATTGGGTCCACCAGATAAAGAGTTTCAGTAGCCGAACGTACTTCTCCGGGATAAAGCGGGTCAGAATAAGTGGGAACACTTATTGAAAAACACTGGTTACCTGCAAAACAAGCTTCCATACTCGCCTGATTCATATAAAAAGTCTCTGTACTATAGTTGGCGTAAACTAATCGCACGTCTGCGCTGTAAGCATTTCTCTCCAGCACCTCAAGGCGCAGAACAACATTTGAAGAAGTAGGAGCTACTCCGCCACAGCCGGTTAAAAAAAGCACAGCAACCAGAAGCACCGAAAAAAGCAAAAGAAATTTTCGGTCCAAGCAAGACACCTCCTTTAAAGGATATCAATGCTTAAAAGTTTAAAAACCAGCGATGTCAAAATCTGTCGCCGTGGAAGAAAAATCGCAGGTTTTCATATAGTGAAATAGAAATTGTTGAAACAATCAGTCTCAAACACAAAGAGGGCAAATCCATCACAGGATTACCCATTACACCTGGCTTAATTGGTGCCACCAACGAAATTGCCCTAACTGAAAACTTGCAAATTATAGGTTACAGTAACGACGGTCTTGACCCGGAAGGTATTGCACTCGACCACGAAGGCAATTTCTGGATCTGTGATGAGTATGGTCCTTTCGTGGCCAAATTTGATAAAAAAGGCAAGCTCTTAAAAGAATACGCCACTGGCAATGGTTTGCCTGAAGTGTTAAAATACCGCATTCCTAATAGGGGATTTGAAGGCATCACTGTAGCACCAAACGGGAAAATCTATATTGCAGTGCAAAGTGTTTTAAACATAGAGGAAAAAACAGCTGTCACCGCCCAGTTCACAAGGATTGTGGAACTTGATCCTCTTACGGGTAAAACCAGGATGTATGCTTACCCCATTGATAGAGAAAATTATAATTCTCCCAAGGACGCCAAGATAGGCGATATCTTCGCTATCTCCAACGACAAGCTTCTTCTAATTGAACAGGGCAAAGACAAGGAAAAAAAGATGCGCAATATCATCTATCTCGTTGAATTACAAGGCGCCACAGATATTTCAAACTTAAAAATAGACGGGAAAGAACCAGAATTCATCACCGATAAGAATAAGCTCTCCACCATTAAGTTTGCATCCAAAACAATGATAATCGACTTAAGAACAAATGGATGGAAAGCCGAAAAAGCGGAAGGAATAGCCATGCTCCCTGACGGAAAAACCATAGTAGTGGCAAGCGATAACGATTTCGGTATTACCATTGATGTTCAGGATAGCGAAAATCAAGATACCGAAATTCTGGACTACACACTTTACCCGGACGGTAGCCTTAAACACAACAACAAAGTTGCCAAACCAGTTTTTCGAATCGTTCCCAACCCTGACGCGGTTGAAAGTAACACTCAACTCTGGCTTATCAAACTCCCCGAAACATTAAAATAATCTTGTTTTTGCTTTACAGCTTATCCACTCTTAACAGCGGGTGGATAAGCTGTGCTTCAAATAGCGGCGATATTTCAAACTCTGGAGTCATCGCCACAAGTAAGCAACCTGCGGTAAAAATTGCTTGTTCTGGACCACCATACTTTCCAGAACCTTTTCCTTGACAAACACCCCTCTTTTTGCTAAAATTTTCGCAAATTTGGAAATTTGGCAAAGAGGAGAAAAATGGCCACGCTTAAAGAAATCGCTCAAAAAGCAAATGTTTCGATTACTACTGTTTCCCACGTAATTAACGGTACAAGACCTGTCAGTGAAGCCCTGCGTCAAAAGGTCCTTAAGGCTATGGAAGAGCTGGGGATAGAAATACCTGTTAACAAAAAAAGGGCCCACTCTCACTTGATTGCCATGCTCATCGACGACATCTTTAACCCTTTCTTTACTGAAGTTTTTGCAGTTGCAGAAGCAACAGCTCGGAGCATGGATTATAACCTTCTCATCTTATCATCCATCAAGCAGGGCGAAGATATCCTGTATCTGAGAGATCTGGAAAACCGGAAAGTAGATGGGGTAATTGTGGCTACACGTCTTTCTCTCTCTCATCTAAAGAGAGCCTTTTCCACTCATCTACCCATGGTGTTTTTGGGTGGCAACCTGGAAGTTCCTTTTTCTGCCAGCGTCCTCCTTCCTGATGAGCAAGGATCTTATCTGGCTACCAAACATCTCACCGAACTTGGACACTCAAAGATTTTATGCGTGGGAGGCCCCAGGAAATTCTCCATCTTTCGAGATCGTTTCCGAGGCTATACAAAGGCGCTCGAAGAAGCTGGAATTACTGTGAATTCCCAACTAATGGTAGAAATACCGCTCACTTTCCAGGCAGCCTACCAGTTCGGCCTGGAGTTTCTGAGCAATGCTCACCAAAAAGTGACCGCAGTGTTTACCCACAATGACCCTACCGCATGCGGGATGATGAAAGCTGCCCAAAACCTGGGCATAAAGGTACCGGAAGAGCTTTCCATCGTTGGATTCGATAACACCTTTGTAACCAGGCTCACTAATCCCACTCTCACCTCAGTTAACATCCCCAAAAAACTCGTTGGAAAAAGGCTGGTAGAAATGCTCATTCGGCTCATCAGAGGAAACAACATTCCAAACTGTGTTATTGAAGAAGTTAGCCTGGACATCAAGGAATCAACAGCACCAGTAAATACAAGGTGAAAGGAGGACGCGTTATGGAAAAGACCAAGGTTACCATCATCGGTGCAGGAAGCGCTGTTTTCGGTCTTTCCACATTAGTTGGCATACTCCGTCATCCCAATTTGCGGGGTATCGAGTTATTCCTGCACGATATAAATGAGGAGGGGTTGCGAAAAATTCATCAATTAGCGGAAAAAATGAACCAGACTTTTGGCTCAGAAGTAACGGTGAAAAGCTCGACCCACAGAGCCTCAGCCCTTGAAGGCGCTTCTTTCGTTGTGCTTTCCATTGCTGTTGACCGAGAAAAATGTTGGAAGCTGGATCGGGAAATTGCTCTCAAATACGGAATCAACCACTATGCGGAAAATGGAGGCCCGGGGGCTTTCGCCCATACCGCCCGAAATCTTTCAGTTATCATGCCCATCCTGAAAGACATGGAAAAGTACTGTCCCGACGCCTGGCTTCTCAACTTTACCAACCCGGTTCCTAAAATATGCACAGCAGCATCCCTCTATACCCGGATAAAAACCATTGGCATCTGTCATCAAATAAACTTTGGCTACTACATTCTGGCCGGGCTTTTCAAAGAGGAACTGGGGTTGAAACTCCCTCGCGACTTTGGTTTTCGCTGGAACGACCAGTCCCTGGCTCTCTTTCGGATGATGAGCAAAAAGGGGAAAGAGCATTTCCAAATCCGGGCTTGGGGGCTCAACCATTTCACTTGGATGATCTCGGTAACCGACCGCAAGACTGGAGAAGATCTCTACCCTAAAATCCGGGAGAAGGTAAAAAAAGTTCCTTCCTTTTTCGAACCACTAACTATGGAAGTATTCCGCATCTTTGGGATTATGCCAGTACCAGGCGACTGTCATCTTTGTGAATATCTGCCCTACACTCACAGTGTAAATCGGAAAACCTGGGAAAGATACGACATTCAAATGTACGACTTTGAATGGGCCGAACAAAGCCGACAAAAAATGTGGGAAGAAATAGAAAAAATCCTGGAAGGCAAGACACCGCTTGAGAAGATGGAAGAAGTAGAAACTGAACGAGGCGAGTTTATCATTGCTGGAATCTTGAAAAACCTTAATTCCTACGAAGAAGCGGTCAACATACCCAACCGGGGATATATCGAAAATCTTCCCGAAGGCGTCATAGTGGAAGTGCCAGCTTTGCTTGGAAACACTGGCCCTCTGGGAATAGCTCTAGGGAAGCTACCTGAACCTATTGCTGAGCTCTGTCGCAGACAGGCACTAATTACAGAACTTACCGTACGGGCCATTGTAGAAGAAGACCGTTCTTTGGCCTTGCAGGCCTTTGCTTTGGACCCAATGATCGATGACCCAGCACTTGCTCGAGAGCTTCTTGAAGAATATTTAAAAACCTTTGATTCTTATCTTAAGTTCAAACTTTAAAGGGAGGTGAGAGAACGAGAACTCAATCATACATAAAGTACCACCCGTCTAATTAAACTACTTTGAAAGGGAGGGTAAAACATGAAGGGTAAATTATGGGTTTCTCTTCTGGTGTTAATCGTTCTGGGAGCATTCTTGACAACCGGTGTTTTAGCTCAAGAAAAGGTCACCATTCGTTGGCTCTTTGAAACCGACTTTGGCGGAGGATGGAAAGTACTCATCGAAAACTTTGAAAAAACTCATCCCAACATTAAGGTAGAAATGCAGGAAGGCCCTTCAGCAACCAACACCCGGGAAGACATGTACACCACTTCTTTTATGGCCGGAGAAAGTACCTATGACATGGCTTACGCTGACTTGATTTGGGTGCCCAAGTTCGCCGCTGCAGGCTGGATCATTCCTCTGGGAGATCGGTTAACTCCCTACGAAATTGCACAGTTCCTCCCCGGAGATATTGCAGGAGGAATGTACCAAGGAAAGCTTTATCGTATACCCAGCCAGTCCGACGCCGGCATGCTTTACTACCGCAAAGACCTCCTGGAGGAAGCAGGTTTTGAGCCACCGCTGACCTGGGACGATTTGGTAGAACAGGCACAGAAACTTCAGAATCCACCGGATCTATGGGGATTCGTATGGCAGGGCAACCAATATGAAGGTCTAATCTGTGACTATCTGGAGCTTCTCTGGGGAGCGGGAGGAGAACTCCTCGACGCAGAGGGTAAGGTAGTGCTCGACCAGGGTACCGCAGCAGTAGAAGCGTTACAGTTTATGTATGACGTGATCAACACCTACAAGATTTCTCCACCAGGGGTCACCACCTACCAGGAAGAAGAATCACGTCATGTGTTCCACAACGGACAGGCCGTGTTCCACCGCAACTGGCCCTATGTATGGACTCTGGCCCAGAAAGAAGACTCACCCATAAAGGGCAAAGTAGGTATCACTCCCATGGTTCATAAAGAAGGATTTCAGAGTGCAGCCACCCAGGGAGGCTGGGGATGGGTAATTTCCAAATTCAGCAAACACCAGGAAGAAGCCTGGGAATGGATTAAATTCGCCACCAGCTATGAATCGCAAAAAATTCTCCACTTCTATAATGGCTACATCCCCACCCGCCATGCTCTCTTTGCAGATCCCGATATTCTCAAGGAAAGCCCTCACTATCCAGATCTGTGGAGAGTACAAATTAATGCTCGAACCAGACCACAACATCCTCAATATGCACAAATCTCAGATATTCTCCAGAGAAACCTCCATGCTGGACTGACTGGAACCATCAAACCTGAAGAAGCGATAAAGCGTGCTGCCCAGGAAATCAGAGAACTGTTAGGCCAATAAGACACGTAGGGGGCGGAAAAATCCGCCCCCTACAGTTGGGGGATAGTCATGAAGCACGGAAAAAAACCATTTCTTACCGATCGGCGTTTTGGGTATCTTCTCTTGCTTCCGGCTCTTCTTCTCTTCGGATTGGTTATCATCTATCCAGTAGCCAGAAACGTCTATCTTTCCTTCCACGAAAAAAGCATCGCTACTGGCATGGTAGAAAGTTTTGCAGGATTCAAGCATTACCTGAAAATATTCACCAGGGACCTTCGATTCCGCCAGGCTTTAGGTAACACACTTTATTTCACGGTGGTATCAGTAGGTATAGAGTTTTTGTTGGGACTTTCTTTTGCACTCCTTTTAAACCTTAATTTTCGCTTTCGAAACTTTGCCCGGGCCAGTGTCATCCTTCCCTGGGCTCTGCCCACTGCGGTGATGGCCATGGCCTGGCGCTGGATTTACCACGACATCTATGGTGTAGCCAACGATATCCTCCTTCGTCTGGGCATCATCCGCGAAGCAGTGGCCTGGTTAGGAAAAAGTCCTCTGGCAATGCATGCTGCCATCTTTTCCGATGCTTGGAAAACCACCTCTTTCATGGCTCTGATGCTGCTTGCCGGGCTACAGTCCATCCCTCAGGAACTTTACGCAGCTGCCAGTATCGATGGCGCCGGTGGTTGGGCGCGGTTTCGATATGTTACTCTCCCTCTCCTGCGACCGGTTATCATTCTGGCCCTCCTTTTTCGAAGCCTGCAGGCCTTCGCAGTTTTTGACCTGATCTGGGTCCTGACTCAGGGAGGCCCTGGGGGAACAACCGAAACCCTCTCGGTATATCTTTACAGTTACACTTTTCGATACTTAAATCTGGGCTACGGTTCTGCTCTCTCGGTGGCCATTTTTGCTCTTTCGCTGATTATCATCTTCGTTATCCTCTTTTTTCAGAGAGAGGAGGTGGAACTGGGATGAAAAGCAAAAAAGGCAGGATGGTCTTCTTCTACTGCTTGATAGCTCTTGTGGTTCTATTCAGCCTTTCTCCTTTTCTCTGGCAAGTTATCACCTCTTTTAAGCCTTCACAGGAAATCTTTTCACGCCCCGTGAAATATCTACCCAGCCACATCGACCTGAGTGCTTACTCACGGATTTTCATTCGCCACCCTTTTGGAAGACAAATACTCAACAGCATCTTCATAGCCTCCATCAGCACTTTTTTGTGTCTTTCTGTAGCATCACTGGCAGCTTACGCTGTGGCAAGATTTAAAATTATGGGAGGACGGGGGTTTTTGCTCTTTATCCTCCTTCTATCCCTTTTCCCTCCGGTAGTCCTTATTGTTCCGCTTTATGAAATGGTTAGCTCCTGGGGTTTGATGAACAACTGGCTGGCACTAATCATTCCCTATGCATCTCTTAACCTTCCCTTTGCCATCTGGGTCATGAACAGTTTCTTTCAGCAGATACCGGGAGCACTGGAAGATGCTGCCAAGGTTGATGGTCTGAGTCGTCTGGGAATTCTGGTACGCATCATCCTTCCTCTTTCTGCCCCAGCTCTGGCTACCACCGCCATTTTGGTCTTCATCTTCTGCTGGAACGAATTTCTACTCGCCTTGACCTTTATGACCCGGGATGCTGCCCGAACTGTGCCGGTGGGAATTGCCATGCTTTCCGGGGCTTCACAATACGAAATACCCTGGGACCAGATTTCTGCAGCTACCGTTCTTACCACTCTACCTCTGGTGACTTTCGTGATTCTTTTCCAAAGAAAAATTGTAGAAGGGCTTACTGCCGGGGCGGTTAAAGGGTAATCCAGAGTTGAAGTACTCAAAACTCGACCTTCTCCCTCCAGAAAAATTGTGCTATCTTGTTTAAAAAAGCAAGCCCACCAAAGGAGGGAAGGAAATTTGAGCCCCAAGGAGCAAAAACCGGTAATCGCTGTAGTGGGAAGCAACATGATGGACCTTATCACCTATTACGAAAATGCTTTTCCGCGTATCGGCGAAACTGTACTGGGTAAAGATTTCGAAATTGGCTTTGGTGGAAAAGGAGCCAATCAAGCGGTAGCTGCGGCAAAGCTGGGTGCAGAGGTCATAATGGTCACTGCAGTTGGTGACGACCTTTTTGGCCCCCTGGTGCGCAAAAACTTTGAAGAACAAGGAATAAGTTCCCGTTATGTAAAGATTGTACCTGGAAAAAGCAGTGGCGTGGCTCCCATTTTCGTCGATCCTCAGGGCAGAAACAGCATCTTCATAATCCCCGGTGCAAACCACTATCTGGACCCAGAAGATGTAACCAGAGCCCGCGATGCGCTGCGCCGGGCCTCATTTTTGCTCCTGCAACTGGAAATCAAAATGGAAACCACCTATTATGCGATTGAACTTACCCGAAAACTGGGCATAAAGACCATACTTAATCCAGCACCTGCTCAAAAACTGGACTGGGAAAAGCTGCAAGGAATTTATCTTTTTGCTCCCAACGAAACCGAACTTGAGAACCTGACCGGTATATCAGTAACCTCCAAAGAAAGCATTCAAGAAGGAATCGAAAGGTTGCTTGAAAAAGGACTGGAAAATGTGGTAGTCACCTTAGGCGATAAAGGAGCCATGTTGGGCAACCGCGAAGGCTTTCAATTTTTCCCTGCCTATCAGGCAAAAAGCATAGACACAACTGGAGCCGGCGATGCTTTTCTGGGTGCTCTGGGCCTTTTCCTGGCAGAAGGAAAACCTCTTGAAGAGTCCATAGACCTTGCCTGCGCCTATGCAGCACTTTCCACCGAAAAACGAGGCACTCAGAAATCCTTTGTAAAACGCCAGGAATTCGAAGAATGGCTTGCTAACGCTTCCCAAAAAAGCGAAACCTGGTGAAATCAGCCCTTTACAGCTCCCAGGGTAAGTCCACGCACCAGATAACGCTGCAAAACGATGGCCATGATAATAATCGGCACGCTGGCCATAATGGAAACAGCCGATATTTCAGCCCATAGTATTTCGTGTCCACCAATCATCCCGGCAATGTTCACGGTGATCGGGGTTACGCGTGAACGTCCTAAAATTAAAGCAAACAAAAACTCGTTCCAGGAAAACATGAAGCAAAAAAGAGCCGTAGCCACGAGACCCGGAGCAACCAGAGGCAAAGCCACGCGAGCGAAAGCGCCAAGCCTTCCACAACCATCCACCAAAGCTGCTTCCTCAAGCTCCTGGGGCAGTTCTTCAAAGAATCCCTTCATCATCCAGACCGCAAAGGGTAAATTCACCAGAGAGTGGGTTAGAATTAGAGCCTGGTAAGTATCCAGCCAGCGCAAAAAACGGAAAAAGAGAAAAAGGGGTAGCACCGAGGCAATGGGTGGCATCATGCGCACCGACAAAATCCAGAAAGCGAGGTTATCGCCACCAATCCGAAAACGTGCCAGTGAGTAAGCTGCCAGAGAGCCCAGCACAATGGCTATCAAAGTAGTTGAGGAAGCGATAATCAGGCTATCCCGCATGCCTTTTATGCCACCCAATTTCCCACCCTGGACGTAATGTTCCAGGTCGAAAGAACGTGGTATGAAAACAGGTGGATAGGTAAAATATTCTCCCTTGTCTTTGAAAGAAGTCATAACGTTCCATATGAAAGGGCTTAACATTATAAGGAGGACAACGAAAATAGTCAGGAAAATTGCCACTTTCATTCCATCCCTGATTTTCAAGACACTTCCCTCCTTTTCCAGGAAGCAAGGAAAACATTGGCAATGATGACAATAACGGCCAGTTGGAAGTAGGCCATTGCCGAAGCATAACCCATGCTAAAGTATTTGAAACCTGTAGTATAGTTGTAAAAAGCAATAGTTTCTGAGGATTGGCCTGGTCCACCGTGAGTGAGAAGCACCACGAGGTCAAATATCTTGAAAGCATCCATCACCCGGATTAAAACAGCAATAATGATTACCGGACGCAAAAGAGGAAGCACAACTCGGGAGAAAATCGCCCAGCGCCCTGCTCCATCTACTCTCGCTGCTTCATAAAGTTCATCTGGTATAGCCTGCAATCCAGCCAAAAGAGTAATCAGCATAAAAGGTGTCCATTCCCAGATATCGGCAATGATAATCGAATAAATGGAAACCTGACTGCTCCCCAGCCAGTTTACCGGATTTAAACCCATCCGGGCGAGAAGGAAATTCAACGGACCATACTGATAGTGATAGATGATTCTCCAGATGCATCCCACCACTACCGGAGAAATCATCATGGGAAGAAGAAAGAGGGTAACCACCAGGTTTCTTCCCCGAAAATATCTGTTCAAAAGTAACGCCAGACCAAGTCCCACTAAGAATTGGGTACCCACACCAATCAAAAGCTCTAACCCGGTGTTCTTCATGGCTCCCCAGAAACGCTGGTCAGAAAAAAGCCTCAGGTAATTCCCGACCCCGATAAAAATCCTTCTTCCTCCCATACCAACGTCCCACTGGCAAAGACTGAGATAGAAGGAATAAATCAGTGGGAAAATGGAAATGGCCAGGAGGATCAAAATGGTAGGGAGAACAAAAAGAACGGCTATCCTTTTTTCTCTCCTTATCACGCCTGTCCCCTCCAAAATAAAAAGGCTGAGCGAGTTGCTGCTCGCTCAGCCTGAGTAAGCTACCTTACCACAGTCCAGCAGCTCTCCATCCGGCAACCAGTTCCTGATAAAGCTTCTTTTGCTGTTCCTTACCAAACCTGTTCAGAATATCTCGCCACGCAGCTGCGGCATCGTTGAGAGCCTGTTCAGGAGTTTTTTCTCCAGCCAAAGCACGGGTCAGCTCTACACCTAAGGTCTCTTCGTATTCTACAGTTCCAGGGAGCACCATTTCAGGATATCCCTTTTCCATATTTTTCTGCACACCCTCAAGATAAATTCGGGCATCTTCCACGTTGGCAAACATCTCATACTCTTCAGGATGCGCAAAGTGAGAATAACGATAGGGATCCAACCCGGTCTCTGCGGTGGAAACATCGTCCATGCTGGTTTCAACCGAGAGGTAATGAATCACCTGGTAGGCTTTCCAGGGATCTTTGGCTTCCGCTGCTACAGCCAGCACCCTTCCACAAGGCATGAGTGCCCGGTAATAAACTTCTCCATCTTTCTTAACACCGGGAACATGACTTACGCCGATTTTGCCAACTATTTTGGACTGATTGGGATCTGCTCCTTTTTTACCTACGCAGGGCCACTGGATTACCATGAAACAATCGCCTTCCAGGAAAACATCCTTTAGTTCCTCATAACCGTAAGAAAGAACATCCGGTGGGCAGTATTGATGAATTTGCTTGAAAATTTCCAGGGCTTTTACGCCGGCTTCAGAGTTGATAGCGGGCTCCATGGTTTCTTCGTCGAAATACACACCACCCAGGCTGGCAAAAATATTGCCCCACCAGGCAAAAATCTGATCCTTCTGGCCGTAATAGGCAGTGCCATAAAAATCGCGCTCCAGGACCTGGCCGGCAAGCTTCTCACCAGCTTTACGGGTAAAGAATTCAGCCACGTCCAGGAACTCATCCCAGGTTTCAGGAACCTTAAGGTCATACCCATATTTTGCCTTAAACGCCGCTTTCTCTTCTTCGTTTTCAAGCAAATCCTTGCGATAGTAAAGGTTTAAAACATCGCCGTCATAGGGGAGAGCATAAAGCTTACCGCTATACTTGCAGTAAAAATCCCGGTAACCAGGAGTGACGTCATCGAGTTTGGGATCCAGCTTCTGAGCAAATTCATCAAGCGGATACAACCACCCATTAGCAGCGAACTCTGCCAGAAACTTCGGATAGACAATCATAATGTCATAAGCACCGGTTGCCGCAATCAATTCCATCTTTTCTTTTTCGTAAAGCTCACCGAAGGGAACACCAATTACCTCAAGTTCTACATCAAACTTTTCTTTGAAATCCTGCGCATACCAATCGAAGGGCTTCAAGTTATGGCCTGCGTCTCCTACCACAACCAGTTTGAGCGAATAAGCTAAGGAAGCGCAACTCAAAAGAAACACCAGAGCAAGAAGCAAAACCAAAAACTTCTTCACTGCTACCCCCTCCTCATTGAGGAATTACTGCATATTTATTATAGCACTTCACCGGAACTGTGGCTTTCGAATGAAAGAAAGGAATAACTTCTGAAAATGTTATAATGAGAGAGGGAGATGAAGGATGAAGATATATGGTGGGAAATGATCTTTGGGATTTATCGAATAGACCTGCAACACAAATGAAGCTTAAAATATTGAAAAAGGTTTTTGAAGTGTGGCTCACCATCTGGAACAAGCAGAATTGGGCATCTAACGAGTGGTACGTAATAGACTTGTTTGCTGGAAAGGGTAAGTACAATGATGGAAGCAGCGGATCTCCGCTTATCTTTCTTGATGCAATTAACACCAAGGCGGAATTGCTAAGAACCGATCTGGAAATTAAGTTATTCTTGGTGGAAAAAAATAGGAATAATTATCACGCATTAAAAGTACACATTGACGATTTTCTTAATCAAAATAAAGAACTTAAAAAAAGCGTTAAATTATTCTACTTTAATAAAGATGCAAACTCAGCAATAAACGATATTATTAAGCAGATCAAAAACACTCCCAAAAACCCACTTTTTGTTCTGATCGATCCAACAGGCATTCAGCTTAAGAAAGAAAACCTTAAGAAAATCCTCGAACTAAAAAACCGTAAAGACATCCTTTACAATTACATCTTAGAGGGCGTTCGAAGAACAGGTGGTGTAGCAAGAAAAGCACTTGAAGGAAAAAGTTTAACTCATAGGGAAATAAAAACAGTGGAAACGTTTATAGAATTTATGGGAGAAGATATAGATTTTGTTAAAAAAGACGATGTAGAGCTAATGAAATCCTACTGTCAAATTTTTACGTCCGATAATATGGAAGTAGTTGCTTATGACCTGCCGTATTCGAACCGAAATGATGTCCTCTATTATTTACTGTTTGCTTCCAAGAAATCCAACATAACCAAAATAGTGAAAGATATTTATGCAAGGGAAAAAGAAAGACAACGAGGTAAAACCTTGTTTGGCGGTAAAGAGTTTTACAAAAACGCCCTCATAACGTTTTCACAAGAAATAGAATGCATCGCAAGAAAATCTCTCCTATACAAAACCAAAGTTGAATATGGAGATTGGACTATAAACCACATCGTTGGTTGTAAACACGGTTGTCGGTTCCCCTGCTATGCAATGATGATGGCAAGGAAGTTTGGATGGATTAAAGATTACGAAGACTGGAGAAAACCAAAACTCGTTAAAAATGCCTTAGACTTACTAGAAAAGGAAATCCCAAAGTATAAAAACCAAATTGATTTTGTCCACCTATGTTTTATGACAGATCCATTTATGTATGATGCAGAAAAAGACAGGATTATTCCAGATATCAAAGACCTAACTCTCAAAATAATTGAACGATTAAATCGTGACGGAATAAGGGTCACAATCCTCACAAAGGGTATATATCCCGATGATCTCCTAAACACCCAAAGATTTTCCAAAAATAATGAGTATGGAATAACCCTTGTCTCACTTAACAATAACTTTAAAGAACAATACGAACCTTATTCATCCTCATACGAAACAAGAGTAGAAAGCCTTAAAAAACTTGCGAAAGCTGGACTAAAAACATGGGTTAGCATAGAACCATATCCTACACCCGAATTAGACCCTGACGCTGCTCAAATCGAAAAAATTCTTGAAAAAATTCATTTTGCAAAAAAAATAATATTTGGAAAGCTAAATTACAACAAACTGGTCAATTATTGTGGTAGAAATTCGCATAACTGGAAAAATAGCCAAGAATTCTATGAAGCAATAGCCCGTAAGGTAATAGATTTTTGCAATACAAACAACATTCAATATCACATAAAAGCAGGAACACCCCTAAGTAATGAAGACCATAGAAACATTTTCAAATAACTACGAAAATGCCCCTGCCCAACTCCTGGAATTAAAGCTGATCTATGACAGACCTATATATAAAGCAAATTAAATTTCCAAGAAAATGAGAAACAAGAAAGAGGCAAGCTTTTATGAAACCTTGCAACTCACAAAATCTGACAAACTCTCAAGGTGAAATCCTGCACAAAAGCCCAAAAGAGTTCTTGCTTCGATTCTGCTCATTACCCCAGATGGATTACTTTCGCTTTGCAAACGCTTGAAACCCCTGCGAATGGTAGCTGCGATGCACTTGCCTCGCTCGTTTGGAAAATCAAAATAACTCATGTGATACTACCCTTTCGGCAGAGCATGATAGCGGTACATCTTCTCGAGATCCTCTTTTTTAAAGCGACCTTCGAGCAAAGGTACATACTCGTGTGGAGCCTTGTCACTTATAGCAACGTTATCCTGCCACTCCACTAAGGCGTAATTGGCAACCTGGTTAACATCCCGTTTCTCTATTATTCCCACCCGCCGCAATTAATCACGGGTAAAAAGATGGTGCCGTTCCAGGGAGCTTTTGACAAAACGGAAAGCAGGATTCAACATTTATCGCACCTTCATATTTGAATAAAGTACCAATACGTCCGAAATGCAAAGAGCCGCATAATAGGTTAGTTGGGCTGTATTACGTGCTGACGCGCTGTTTAGCTCGTTGGGAAGAGTTACCTCCCAGTAGTCAGGAGTGAGCACAGCGCGCATTTCTTGCTCAAGTGCATGAATAAAGTCCTCTTTACTGGCTTTGCCACGCAATAAAGAAAGATCTTGCTCCATCCTCGTCTCAGGCGAACTGGAATAGCGTCCCGTCAATGAAGACATAAAAAACCATCGAGCCAAAAGATTTCGTAGAGTGTAATGATCTACACCAAAATCACGCTTACCAATAAGTCATAAAGCATAAGTATACACAAAGGCTGTTTGTGAAGAAATAAGACGAGGATGCACGCATCCATCCCGGTTAATAACTTGAAGAAAGTCATGCCAATTTTGAAGGTCCAAAACATACCCCTGAGCCTCACGCAACAATGCAAATTGCTGTTCACGACGTTCCACAGAAAATTCACCAGTTTGAAGGTCCTTACCACGCAATATAGAATAAACGTGCTCCAATCTGGCACGCCGAAAGGCCAACACAATACCTACTCTAAGCAGCTGATCTGGAAGAGGTTGAAAAAGGGGATTATACGGCGAGAGCCGACCATCAAGAGAATGTGTTTTAGCTTGACGAGCAAAATCCTCCAGTTCTTTACGACCATCATCCCAGAAAACCGACATCAAAGTAAGGATAAAATCCGCCTGGTTAAGAGTACGACCCTGACTGTTAATTCGCACAAAAATTTCAGAAACCTGCTCCTCGTCTGCTGAAGCCGAAATTTCGAGAGCAGTTATAGGATAACTTTCTAAAAACTTTTCATATAAAATACCGAGAATGAATAACCTTAAAACAGCTCCTAAAGCACTTTAGGACATTAGACTCAAAATTTCCAGCATTTCATAGGATTTGTCAAGTAATATTTTGTTCTTTATAAAAGTGTTCACCGTAAGCTCTATCCCAGCAAAACTTTGCATTTATCTGCTAATACAACCAATCACTCAAAAGCAAAATTCCAAAAATTCTTCCCGGGAGGGGGTCTCTCAAAAAGCCCCTCAGGAAATTTACCCAACCAAAGTTCCTCATTTAAGGTCGAATCTGTCCAGGTTCATTACTTTATTCCAGGCTGCGATGAAATCACGTACTAACTTCTCTTTGGCATCATCACTTGCATAAACCTCTGCAACCGCTCTCAGTTCGTCGTGATGCCCAAAAATCAGGTCTACCCTGGTTGCACTCCACCGCAGCTCTCCACTCTTTCGGTCATACCCTTTAAAGAGGTAACGGTAGTCATCAGCTGGTACCCATTCAATGTCCATGGAAAGCAGGTTTACAAAGAAATCGTTGGTCAAAACCCCCGGATTATCGGTCAAAACTCCATATTTCTCGTACCTGTAAGTAGCCCCCAGAACCCTCAGGCCACCTACCAGCACCACCAGTTCTGGCACGGTAAGTGTCAGCAGTTGGGCCTTATCAACCAGGAAGTATTCAGGAGTGGTGTAAACGTCCCCCTCATTAATGTCAGCAGGATCTCTGAAATAGTTCCGGAAACCATCAGCGAAGGGTTCTATCTCTTTATAGAACTCTACATCAACCTGTTCTTGCGAAGCATCTACCCTACCCGGTGTAAATGGAACCTGCACGTTGAAGCCCGCTTTCTGCGCAGCAGCTTCTAAAGCCGCACAACCACCAAGCACTATCAGGTCAGCTAAAGAAACTCGCTTTCTGGAACCCTTTTTCTCCTGCTCCTGATTGAATTCCTGCTGAATTTTCTCATAGGTAGCAATTATGTCTTTCAACTCATCCGGGTGGTTTACTGCCCACTGATTCAAGGGATATAGCCTGATTCGTGCTCCATTGGCTCCTCCCCGACGGTCAGAATTGCGATACGTTGACGCTGAAGACCAGGCAGTATAAACAAGCTGAGGAATACTCAAACCCGAAGCAAGCACTGTCTTTTTGAGTTCAGCCACATCGGTATCATCAATCAGCTCATAGCTACGCGCGGGAAGAGGATCCTGCCAGATAAATTCCTCTTCGGGAACGTAAGGACCAGCATAACACGCTTTTGGACCCATATCACGATGAGTAAGCTTGAACCATGCCCGGGCAAAAGCCTGTTCGAACTCCTGTGGGTTTTCAAGAAATCTCTTGGCTATCTTTGAATAAACGGGGTCAAATTTCAAGGCCAAATCGGCGGTGAGCATTTTCGGTTTGTGCTTTCTTTGCGGGTCGTGCGCGTCAGGGACGATTGCCGGACTATCTTTGGCAACCCACTGGTTCTTGCCGGCAGGGCTTTTTTCAAGTTCCCACTCGTTTTCTAACAGAATGCGCAGATACTGAAGCCCAAACCGGGTTGGTGTGGGTGACCAGATAACCTCAAATCCTGAAGTAAAGGTATCAGGGCCTTTACCGCTTTTATAACCGTACTTCCATCCCAATCCCTGGGATTCAATGGGCGAAGAGCTGGGGTCTGGACCAAGGTGCTTATCTGGACCTGCACCGTGACATTTCCCAAAGCTGTGGCCACCAGCAATGAGCGCCACCGTCTCTTCATCGTTCATGCCCATCCTGGCAAAAGCAACCCTGATTTCTTTGGCAGATTCAACCGGGTCTGGATTCCCTCCTGGACCTTCTGGGTTTACATAGATAAGGCCCATCTCAGTAGCGGCATAGGGTCTTTCAAGTTCTCCTCCTCTGAAGCGCTCTTTCCCGGTAAGCATCTTTTCTTCAGGTCCCCAATCCGGACTTTCATCGGGTTCGTAAATATCCTCTCTGCCCAAAGAGAACCCAATTATCTTCACACCCATATCCTCAAGTGCTACAGTTCCAGCCATGATGATTAAGTCTGCCCAGGAAAGTTTTCTGCCATATTTTTTCTTAATCGGCCAAAGTAACCTTATGGCTTTATCAAGGCTGATGTTGTCAGGCCAATTAATCCGGGGTGGAAAGCGGATACTGCCGTCCCTCGCTCCACCTCTTCCATCATGAATCCTATAACTTCCAGCGCTGTGCCAGGCCAGACGGATAAAAAGAGGGCCATAGTGCCCAAAATCAGCCGGCCACCAGTCCTGAGGCGTCTTCATGAGCTCCTTCAGGTCCTTGATGACGGCATCAACATCCAACCCCTCCACTTCCCTAAGATAGTTGTAGTCAGGGCCATAGGGATTGGAGTTGGGGCAATTCTGGCGGAGAATTTTGAGATTTAATCTGTTTGGCCACCAATCGGTAAGCCATCTTTTCCTCGGTTTTACCTTCCGCTCTTCCACAATGCATCCCTCCATTTTCAAGTTTCGCTTAAAACATCTCCTTTTAAAACACTCAACTGACCGGCAAGTTCAAAACACAACGTAACCGGATATAAAAGTTCCCTTGTGCCAATACCACCTCCTTGCAAATATTAAGCACAAATTCCTTTCCAGAATTCCCGATAACGCAAAAAATCAAAAGTAGCCACAATCTGGAAGCCCATAAAGGTTTTCCCGTCAACAACAAAAACTCAACAAAATATTCACTGCAGAACAAAAGAAGAACGCTCGAAAACTCACTTTTTGCTTCTCAAGGTGAGAATTTAAAATAATTATTGTAAAACCTGCGCAGCGTCAAAAACCGACGCTGGATGCTGGCGAAACCCATTTTTCAGCAAAAATTCGGACAACCCCCCTACCGGGGGAAGAATTTTTCCTTTTTTCGGTTTTAAATAGAAAATAAAAACCTACAGAAAGGGGAGAAGGCAATGCCAACTTACGAGTATCGTTGCAAGCAGTGTGGAAGTTCTATGGAAGTTAAAGCCTCGATTGAAGAGAAAGAACGGGGTCTTGACCTCACCTGCCCTCAATGCGGGAGCAAGGAGCTCACTCAGGTATTTGGAGGTTTCATGCTGGGTTGTTCCCCAAAAGGCGGCCACAGCGGAGCTTTCGGCGGCTGCTCTTGCTGCTCGTAAAAAACTGCCCCAGAAAACCCCAAGAAAGCAGGTTTTCCGGGGCTAATCCTTGCTCAAATACTAACTGCGTTCCCATTTTAATACTTTCCGGCCATACGATGCATCCTGCCATAAGCGCATAGGTAGCTTTTTCCCCAAAAACAGAAAGGTTTGAAATCTGAAAATCTCCTGCACTCACTACAGTTTAAACTTTCCGCTAACCCACCCCAACCTGATTAAAGCTTCAGAGATGATTGTAAAAAGTAAACACTTTTACTTCTAAAAAAATCTTTTGCTGAGTGTCAACATTTCAGACATACTCTAAAGATAGACGAAGCCCAGAAGTGAAAACGTGGCAAATTTGAGTGGAATAAAAACATACATCCCTGTTTTGGACTCATAACAAATTTTTCAGTTCTTCTCTGGTGATACCTGCTTGCTTCAAAATTTCGAACAAGGTGCCTTTTGGCAAATCCTTTTTGTGCCGGGGAACAGTAACTCTTCTTTTCGTCTCCGGGTGATAGTAAATATGGTGGCTTCCCCTCACTCTATCCAGCACAAACCCTTTCTTTTCAAGGATCCTGATAACTTTTTCAGGGGTGAGTGATGGGAAGCTATGCATGGGTTTCCACGGTTAACATGTACTCCAGGGTCCCTTCTTCTGTCGGTATTTCTTCCCCATGTTCCCGCAGGCTCTCTACATAGAGTTCTATAGCTTCCCTTGCCATTGCTATCGCCTCTTCTATTGTTTCACCATAAGTAACACACCCTGGAAGAGAAGGAACTACCACTGTGTAACCCCCTTCCGGCTCCCTTCGAAGCAAGACGCGATAACTTAACCTCAAACTCATCACCTCTTTATCCACTGAATATTCCACTGAATATGAGCGCTCACTTCTCCAGTAACTACTATTGTCCTCTACCCAAAGACTTCCTATTTAGGGTAAGCTTCCTCTATGCTCGAGCCAGTGTTCTACAAAACTATACTCCAAAGCATAAACTAACACAATCTCTCCTGCTTTAGCCAATTGCCTGCACCACTTTCACCCGTACCTCGTCCCGGAGCTATTCTCTCCAAAATCCAGTGGCTCAATACCCATCAGCTACAACATATCGGAGTACTTCCCAAAGGCAGCCAGAGGCTTTGGCGGCTGCTCTTTATAGCAAGCGAAAAAGCGCCACAAAGCAAACTACAACCTACCAACGCCTACCAGTACCCCGACAGTAACGGCAAACGCCCGTGCCATAGCACCAGGGACAGGGATCCTTACTGTGCGGCCTTCCGTAACCAGAGTAATATTTGAGACCCGAACCACGACAGTGGTGGCAGCGTCCGGTTCCATTGCAGGTTCTGCAAATTCTCTTTCCGTTATCATCCGAGCGACCCCAAACAAGCATGATACCACCTCCCCTGGACGCTCTTTCTTTGTCTTCATCATCTCTCAAACAAGTTTTTCTTTTCTACTAACTGCTCCCGAAAAAGCATTCTCAAACCCTGTATAAATTCAGCATCTTCCCGACTCATTTCTGCCTGCAAGGCCAGTGCCCGCAAGGTCTGAAACAAAATCTCTTCACAAAAAGAAGAGCGCTTCTCCGACAAGGTCCGCGGAGTCTCTCCTTCGCCATCTTTTCCAAGCGCCAATCATGCCTATAACCTTGATGGAAAGGAGCATAGACAGCCACAGTACACCCATTGTGTACTTGATTCTACCGGTAAGCAATGTCAATTTCTGACGTTCTGACGGAAAAGATAAAAATTTTTGTAAACCGACAGCAAGGCTCGAAGAAACGTTCACCAGCTTTTCAGATTCCTTTAGCCCCTAAAAGAGCCACAAAACAAAGCAGTGAGAAGCAGAGAAACACTTCCTTCAATAAAGAGAACGCAAGACAAAAACGACATTCAATTATAATTTTCTTTCTCGAAAAAGTATGAGGCAAAAATCCCGATAATTTGGGGCTTCAGCAAACCAGAGTAAGCGATATTGCTATGCTGGTTAAAACTGGAAAAACATAGGGTTTGGATTCTTTGAGTTATGGAATGCACTGGAAAATGTGCCGGAAGTGAAAACGTGTATCTTCAATCTGAAAAGCCGTCGCACAAAGCTTTTGCGCTAAATACCATCACTCATCTACAGCCAGGACGTCCAACCTTCGGTAAAGCCTGAGCTCTCTACCCTTCCAAGCCAGCTCAAAACCAGGGAGACCCAGCGAGTTTTCAGAGGTTATCAGATAGTCATAATTAGCAAAATCAGCGTAAAAAGAATTATTGGGATTCCTTAGTTCGGGAGTCCAGACTCTGTCCATATCTTTCCAGGAAGAAACCAGAAAAGAAGCAGGCTCCATGACCAACACTTTACCCTGTACCAATTCCTCGAGTTTGCGATACTCAGCCAGCTTCTCCTCAAGCCGGGGATAGAGATGGAAAAAGAAACCCCGGCTATCAACCACAAACCTCCCCCAGCTCAGAATCACAAAAACGCAAAGCAACAACACGTTGACCGCTTTTACCCATCCCCGCTCACCCCGCCACTCCAGCACCCCGCTAACCTGAGTTAGAAAAACTACCATCAGAGAGAAAACAGGCAAAGCAAGAATGCCCGAAAAAAGCGCACCCAACCCCCAGAGAAACCTTTTCCTTTCGGAAAGAATTGCCCACACAAAGGGTAAAAAGAAAGGCCAGAATTTGCTAAGTTCAGCAACTGTTTTTTGAAGCCCTCCCAGAGAAGCAAAATTAAAGTAGAAAGCAAAACTCTGGGAATGCAGGTCCAGAAAACCCAGCGGATTACCGTCGTAAATCCAGTAAAGAAAGGCAAGGGTGCCCAAAAGCGAAAATATAGGGAAAAAGAGCACCAGCAAAAGACCCAGCTTTTTGCTCCAGCTACCCGGAAAAAGCAGCACAATAGCCGCCAGAGCCACCATGATGCATCTGAAGCGGGGATAAGTTAAGGTGACTGCCCCCAGCAGAAAACCGCTTGCAAACAAGCAATGGGTGAGCCCCCACTCTCTATGGCGCAAGATGGCAAAAAAAGCTCCTGCCAATAAAGTAACAAAAAGAGTAAGTATCGGAGAACTGCACAGCGAAGAAAGAAAAAGCGGGGAAGTAAAAAAAGCCATAAAAAGCAGGCTCTCAAGCAGTGTGTCCTGGCCGAAGACCCAGCGTGAGGCAAAGGCCACTCCCAGAACCCCACAGGCAGAAACCACAAAGGGTGCCCCGGGAGCAAAAATAGAAAGCAGGAAAGGAAGGGTGGGATAAGTCAAAAAGAAGGTTTTAAGGTTAAAAACCCCCTCGCGGTGCACCGCATTAGCCCAGAAAGATAGGAAATAGGCCTCTGGAGACAGTAAACCCTCCCTTTGTGCCCAGAGCGCAAAAAGCGAAAACAAAACCCAAAAACTCGCCAGAAAAAGCACAAAAGCCGCAATCCTCAGGCTTTTCTTCATGGATTACTGCTTTCCTCCCAGACCGTGAACGGTCTTCTCCCAGAAAAAGGGCCGGGTAAAAAGCTGAAAAATGCCTTTCCAAGCCGCCACTCCAGCCAGAAACCAATAAAAGAGGTTGAGCAAAGCAAAGGGAAGCAGCTCATAAAACCCTCTACGGAACACAGCAAGCATGGAAAGGTAAATGCCCAGGAAGTTGCCCAAAAGAAGGTTCAAAAGGCCGATAACCATTATGAAATCCGGTAAAAAGGAAAAGCCAAACGCCCGTTTTGTAAAAAGCCAGAAGACAAAAAGTAACCACAGAGGAACTGATGCTGCTTGACCCAGAGGTGTCCCTCCGATAAAAAGCTGTAGCGTAAGCCAACCAGAAAAACCAGAACTACGTAAAACTCGCAAAGGCCTGCGGTTGTGAACCAGAAAGGTCTGCAAGTATCCCTTGAGCCATCGGGAACGCTGCCTTATCCAGTTGCGGAGCTTACTGTTGGCCTCTTCAAAGGTAGTGGAATTGATGATCCCTACCCGGTAACCGCGGTAACTGGCCCTCATTCCCAGGTCAGCGTCTTCAGTAACGTTGAAGGGATCCCAGCCTCCAAGTTCCAGCAAGGCCTGAGTCTTGAAATGGTTGGAAGTTCCACCCAGAGGTATGGGCAGGCGAAGCACGAAAAGGCCGGGCAATAAATAGTCAAACCAATAAGAGTATTCCAGGGTGAACAATCTGGTAAGCAAGTTCTGGTTGCGGTTGTAAAAGTTGAGCGCTGCCTGAAGACATACAAACTCCGGGGGAGCGTTGCGGAAAGCAGCTACCGCCTTTTTGAGCTGGTCTGGTTCAGGAACATCTTCGGCATCGTAAATGGTGAGCAATTCTCCCCGCGCAAAGAAAAGACCAAAATTGCAAGCCCGGGGTTTCGTCTTGGGAGCACCTTCTGGAACAAGAATAAAGCGGACGTTATAAGGGGGGTGGCTTTTCTTGCAATTTTCCAGAGTTTCCCGGTCATTTTCTTCAATAAGGAAAAGAACATCCAGCTTCTCGGGTGGATAATCGAGTTGACGAATGCCTTCAACCAACTGTTTAATCACCGAAAGTGGCTCCCTATGGAGGGGCAGGAGAATGGTATACACAGGGAGCTCGTTTTCTCTCAGGTCTTTAAAATCACCCTCAAAGGTGATGCTCTCTTTTTCTATCCTTGCTCCCCAGAGGCTGATTACAAACTTGAACAGCACATTGGCAAAATAGGCCAGGTTAATTATAGAAAGGAGAACACTCAAAGTGGGAAGGGTGAAGAAAATCAGTCCCCAGAGAAAGGCAACTAAAGAGGCAACTCCCACCAACCACTGCAGAGGTGTGAAAACTCGTGATGCGGATTCCTGGGGAGAACGGAAGAGAAGACCAGCAGTAGCTTCATGAAGAATCGACTTTCCAAAGAAGCGATGGATAAGGTGGTCAAGTTCGTAAGGGGTAATCAATGCTTTCTCGACGTAAACCAGACCGAACTTTTCTCCAAGTAGCTTTTCCACCGAAGAATCGTGCTGAGAGACCACCGCTACCAGAAAGTGTCCCCCATCCCTTTTGATGGGGAAAAAGCGGAAGTGGATTAATTCCCGTACATTAAAAGACTTCAATAGCTCTTCATCAATAAGCCCGTAGAGCTCTTCCAGGTTCCTGCCTATGTAAGAAAGGTCTCCCTGTTCAGCCAGAACTTCGTAAAGCTTTAGCGGGCTAATCAAACCCCGGGAGACTAATATTTCCCCCAGGGGACTGCCACTAATTTTCTGTAGTTCCAGAGCTTCGCTGAGATCCTGCTCACTAATCAAGCCCCGTTCAAGAAGTATCTCGCCTAAAAGTTTTCTACTCTTTAAAGAGGTGGACGGGTCAGGCGGCGATACAGGAACCCGGCCAGAATCACGATTAGTGAAGCTCCCACCAGGAATATCACCAGACGGAAGCTCCGAAAAACCTCCCTCCAATGAGAAGGAATCCTCCACCCCGAAGGAGGTATCTCCACGGTCAAAAGCCTGGAAAGGCCTCCTTTTCCGATTATCGCCACGTTCCCGCTCAGCCACCGCAGGGTTTCAACTCCTTCAAAATTTTCCAGGAAGTAGCTCCGGGCAATATCTTTCTCCCGGTAAGGGATAAAAATTATTGCCGGGAATGCTCCTTCCCTGAAAACTGAAAGAACACCCAGCGGCTGGTCAGGAGAAGTCTCCAAAAGGCGTTCACTTTGTAACCCAGACCGCAAAACAATTGTCCCCTCATCAATCACTACCGGGGAAGAAAGAGACTTTAAAAGGGTATCTGGAGGGTCTACAAAAACCAAGAAATTTCGGGGGGAAACGCTTTTTTCCAGAAAAGGAAGGCAAGGCAAAAGAACAAAATCCCGCAGGGTGTAGATAAAGTTCTCGCAGGCAAAAGCAAGCGAAAGGGCCATTCTTTTTGCAGTCGGGGTACCGCGCAACCTGAGGTGGTCGCTGTATTCCCTGACACGTCGGGGAAGATAAAAAAGGTTGAAAAATGGCCTCCTAAAAACAGAGAGATTTAGCGAAGGGTCAAGCAAATCAGTAACCTGGGAATATTTGAGGACTTCTACCAAAATGGGCACCCGGTCTATCGTGCGCAGAGAAGCCACTATTTTAGAGGCAACCATCAAATCCTCAAAAGATGCTTTATCGGGAAGCACCACCTGAGCCTTGCCTGCAAAAAAAGTGGGAACATCCCCAAAGGTTAAAAGTTCTGGAAGAGACGCCAACTCCTCAACTTCAAGGTAGGACTTGCCACTAATGAAACCTTCAAAAGGTGCTTCACTTCGCCGACAATGACCCACTTCGGGGAAATAAGAAAAGCGGAACTCCAGAGAGTTTTCTCTCCCAAGAAGAGCAGTGGGAATCTGGACGGTAAGGGGAGAAAGCTCTTTTACTCCACCCATGTCAAGTTTTTCGCTGTAAACCATTTCTCCATTGAGCTTAATCGAAAAGGTAGCCTCATAACGCGAGGGAAGGTGGTTGCGGTAAAGGACCAGTTTGAGGCTACGGGGAAAACCTCCCAAATCAGAAAGCGTAAAGTAAACTGTTTGTTTCATTTCTCCTAAACCACGGAAAGTAAGCCCATCTGCTCCTAATCCACTCAGGGTTACCCTTTGTTTAGAATAGGAAAACTGCTTGTCCACTTTTTCAACCTTCGAGGAAGTAAAGACGAAAAACTCCGGAATACGCGTCAGGGCATCAACTCCCTGCGGAGTAAGATAAAGGGATTTATCATAAATTTCAAAATCCCGGTAACCTTCTTCTAACAGGAAAATGCGGCGGTGATCCGAGGACTCCGTTGTTTCTCCCTTATACATTCCAGCAGTTATCCGGACAGGCAATCCTCGGTAAAATCGACTCAAAAAAGCATAGAGCTCTATAAACGCCCTTTGAAGGTCCGGCGACCATTCACCAGAAGGAAGCAAAATCTCCACTTCATCCTCAGGGAAATGCAGGAAATCCTCGAGGCTTTTAAGGGGGGTATCTTTTCGGTAAAGGTTGAGCAAACTGTCTTTCCTTATAATCACAAACAGGTTGCCTGAAGCCAGGTCCTCACAGAAGTCATCGCTGATTACCAGATGAGCCTTGACTTCTATACTGTGTACATCTTTATCCGTAGAAAGAGCAGCAAGTGGGATACGAAAGCTGTTTTCACCAGCCCTCAAAGCGGCATTGAGGAGGAGCTCTCCATCGCCGTATATCGATACCGACGAAGGAGAACGAATAAGCTGAGAAGCATAAAGGTTAAGATAGAGAAAGCTGCGGCCCCAGTCCACGCCGGTGAAGTCAGGAAGGTAAAGGGTGTAAGCGGGATTGCCACCTTCGAGTTTCACGCTTTCTTTCCAGCCCAAGCTTGAAAAGGGTATCTGAAAGTAGCCCTCTCCTTCCCGAGCACCAAAGCTCAGCTCCACGAAAACAAGAGAAAGCAACAAGCAAATGCCTACCAGAAACAGCCCTTTCCTCATACACTCTTCCCCCAGAGAAAATCTTTCCCCATCCTTATTGAACAAGAAATTTATATCACCATAAGGAGAAACTGGCAAGAAGGGTAACAGGAAGGCTTCTCAGCAGCCAACATTTATGGTTTTTTCAATCCCTTATAGGGACGCTACAAACAATGGAAAAGCGAGGCCTATTGAAAATAGCTGAAGTGTTTCAATCCCTTATAGGGACGCTACAAACAGTTTTGGCAGGCAATAAAAAAAGGAGAACGAGAGTTGTTTCAATCCCTTATAGGGAAGCTACAAACCCGTCTCGGGTTGGAATATAAGAGATTGCGTGGTATCGTTTCAATCCCTTATAGGGAAGCTACAAACCCTTTTTATCATTTTGAAAACCCCCTTTCTTAATCTCGTTTCAATCCCTTATAGGGAAGCTACAAACCTTCTCCAGAGCTTTCCCATAGTCCCTGCGAGCAATGTTTCAATCCCTTATAGGGAAGCTACAAACCGGTAACTCCGTTTTCAGAAGGACCTTCTTCATCGGTGTTTCAATCCCTTATAGGGAAGCTACAAACGAACCCATTCGCTGTCATGAGGGTCTGTATGTAGATTGTTTCAATCCCTTATAGGGAAGCTACAAACATCAATGCAATTATCCATCAATGAATTAAAAGAACTAGGTTTCAATCCCTTATAGGGAAGCTACAAACCTTCCGATAGTGAATTCACAGATATAGAGCTGTGGTGGTTTCAATCCCTTATAGGGAAGCTACAAACGCTGTTTTTGCCTCTCTTTCTCCCTGTAATAGATTTGTTTCAATCCCTTATAGGGAAGCTACAAACGTTTATCGAGCTTCTCAATCTGAGAAACCCTTGAGAAGTTTCAATCCCTTATAGGGAAGCTACAAACCATCCACGCTTTTTCGATTTCGTCATCACATTCATCGGTTTCAATCCCTTATAGGGAAGCTACAAACCGTCGATGGATATTGCTCAACCTGAGGCCTTCATCCTGGTTTCAATCCCTTATAGGGAAGCTACAAACAAGCTCGACCGGGAGCCACCGTGGAAGGAGAAAAGTGGTTTCAATCCCTTATAGGGAAGCTACAAACTCCTCGGAGATTGAGCGCATGAAGCAACTCTTAGCGTTTCAATCCCTTATAGGGAAGCTACAAACACGAAAGAATCCTTCAGGCCGTAAAGCGGAATGGCGTGTTTCAATCCCTTATAGGGAAGCTACAAACGATGCTAAATACGAAATGGTCCACGATTCCGAAGGGGTTTCAATCCCTTATAGGGAAGCTACAAACGATACAAAACGGCGAAGTTGCTCGTCAGGCTCTTTTGTTTCAATCCCTTATAGGGAAGCTACAAACGATAGACGAAGAGGCAACAAGGGAACGCCGAAAACATAGTTTCAATCCCTTATAGGGAAGCTACAAACCGTATACATTGATTTTATCCCCAAAGTCTGGTTTCTGTTTCAATCCCTTATAGGGAAGCTACAAACTCGGGTTTAATCTTCTGTGCATAGGAACACCAAAGATGGGTTTCAATCCCTTATAGGGAAGCTACAAACATCGGCGAAACAAGCAGGAACTGAACCTGCCACTGTTGTTTCAATCCCTTATAGGGAAGCTACAAACAAGATCCCGCTCGGGAGCAAGCTTCTACAAACACGCCTGTTTCAATCCCTTATAGGGAAGCTACAAACTTGTGAGCACAAGTTCTTCGGTAATCTCTGTGCCCTCCAGGTTTCAATCCCTTATAGGGAAGCTACAAACTTCTGGAGATTTTCTACAAGCACAACCTTCAGTTCCTGTTTCAATCCCTTATAGGGAAGCTACAAACAAGCAAGGGTTCAAAGTTTTCAAGCGAGCAGTTTCTAGTTTCAATCCCTTATAGGGAAGCTACAAACTGCTCAAAAAATACGAAAGCCCCACCGAGGCACTACAGTTTCAATCCCTTATAGGGAAGCTACAAACTTGCTTGCACCTTTTTTACCAACTTTTATTTTCATAGTTTCAATCCCTTATAGGGAAGCTACAAACGGAAACAAGGGAATTGGCAACGAAACTCTACACAGGAGTTTCAATCCCTTATAGGGAAGCTACAAACTGGCGTTTGGAGATATAGACCAAGCAGAAGAGGAGTGTTTCAATCCCTTATAGGGAAGCTACAAACCCGTAAAAGGGTTATAAATAAAGGCTTTTTAAAATCGGTATTCACTTGTCAAGGTGCGTATCTGAAACCATTAAAACATGAACTAATACCCATGTCAAGAGACTTACAACCCATTTTCATTTTTCTGTCGATCCCCGGGGGTTTTCCGGTTACCGGACATCGACAGAAAAATCACCCCTCCTTAACCCCCAAAATACCCTCAAACCCGCACCACAAGCCCCAAAGAAGCCAAAATACCCTGAAACCCGCATGAAAACTCAATCAGAGGCCACAAAACCCCTATTTCGAGAACCATTTTCTGTCGATGTATTGGAAGCAAGAAAAGAAAGGACTTCCAGAAAGAGAAAAAGTTCAAAAATCGTGAAAGAAGGGGGGATGAAATAAGGAGATGCTGAAACAACAAGGGGATGCTGAAAAAAACTGAGACCCTGAAGTAAATCCTGAAATGCTGAGATTCCGAAAAACTGAGATCCTGAAATAAATTCAGGATGACGGCGAAGTCCGTCATTCCGAACTTGTTTCGGAATCTCAGGTGTTTAGATTAAACCATGAGATGATGAAATAACAAGGAGATGCTGAAACAAGTTCAGCATGACAAAAGCTGGAGATTTGTCAATTAAGTATGACTAAAACGTGAGATGCTGAAAGAGACCCTGAAACTATGGGATCCTGAAACAAGGAGACCCTGAAATAAGAGACCCTGAAATAACAAGGAGACCCTGAAACAAGAGATGCTGAAATAAATTCAGCACGGCCTTAATTAATATTAAGGCCGGTTCAGGGCGGTGTCGAAAAAACCGACACCGGTTCAGGATGTTCCGTGTTTCATTTCAAGTCCTTTGAAGACCAACATTTCTTTTCTCTCCTAAGTAATGGAGATCATAGGGTACACCTCTTTTCAGAGAGGCATTGGCTTGTCTCAACAGTTTACTGGCTGAAGCAGCGAGAGCTACTTTCCTGGGTTTACCTCTTCCAAGGAGCCGCTCATAGAGAGCCCGGCACTGGGAGTTGTAGCGGGAAGCAGTTAAGGCACAGAGAAAGAGGAGTTTGCGCAGGTAAGGGTTGCCTCTTTTACTCAGCCAGGCTCGGTTTCTGCTTTTTCCAGACTGCTCAATCTGGGGAGAGAGACCGGCAAACTGAACGACTTCTTTGGCTTTGGAGAAGCGCTCCATGCGATTGAAGTTAGCAAAAAGGAAGTAGGCTTTGCGTCCTGAAAAAAACCAAGCTTATAACAGTGTGTGTCTTTACTTGAGCTCCGAAATCTGGAACAAGATAGGAAAAAGGGCAATCTCGAACTCGGGAAAAAAGCGGATATTTTACAAAAACCTTCTGGAGTTAAGCGGGTAGCCATGTAAAGCAAAACCCAGAAAGCACAAACATTCATAGAAAGTTGCCCTTTCCACCCTTTTCCACCCCTAAAATTTGCCTCTCAGAATACTTGGTGGTCCGCATAATGTAAAAAATTACCGAATCTTTCTCCTCGCTTATACACCTTTTAAGTTCCGACTTCAAGCGCTCCAACCGGGCTTCGGTGATTTCTCCCTCCAAAACCGAATTCTGCACCCAGGTGAGGTACTTCCTGCCTATTTTGAGAACCTTATTAACTCGCTTTTCCTCCACGTCATAAACCATGATTACATACATGCGCAAAATAGCTTACCATTCTGCAAGAAGGGGCTGATATTCTTCTTCGCCAAGCAGGTGTTTTTCAATCTTGTAAAGCTCAAGGCGGATTAACCTGCGGTAGGAAACTTTGCGACCAATCCTTTTGTAATTCACTGTACTTTTCATCTTTTCTTCAAACTTCTCAACAAAAACCTTGCGACCCCTCTCGTTGAGATAAAGCCCACCCAGGCGTTCATCAAACTCACGGGAACTAATGGCTTTTTTATTCACCAAAGCAAAAATAACCCGGCTTACGATAACCGGCTTAAAGATTTCCGCCACATCAAGGTTAAGAGAAAACCTCCGGAAATTAGTGGCATGCAAAAAACCGATGCGGGGGTCAAGGTGAGTTTTGTATATCTCGGAAAGAACAGCTGCATAAAGCAGAGAGTTGCCAAAGCTAATCAGTGAATTGAGTTGATTTTCGGGTGGTCTTTTAGTTCTTTTTTCCATCTGAAAATCCTGGTCGTTCAAAATAACATCAAAAGATTGATAGTAGATATCCCAGGCATTGCCCTCCACAGCCATAAGCGCATCTGGAGTGTCTTGCTCTTCCAACCCACAAAGAAAACTTTCCATTTGACCAATTGCTGAAGCGAGAGCAAAACCACGGCGGTGGTAATACTTCAAAACGGCCTGGATGTTTTGCAACGCTCCCCGAACAAACTGCCGGGCCAGGACAAGCCTTTTCTCCGGTTCCAAATAATGCTCCGCTTGCCTCAAGATCAAACAACCAGAGTTATAGTGTTCCCGAGGGTAAAAGCTCCCCACGTAATATCCGTAATGATTGTAAAAATGGAGTAACACCGACTTTTGAGACAAAAATTCGAGGACTTCCTTGTTAAGCGTTACCTCTCCAAAAAAGTGAATATCCCGGACTCCCTCTACGGGCAGGTAGCGCTGGGAGCCGTCCTGGCTTTCAAAAAAGAGAGTATTCTGTTTTCTCTTGAGTATCCCGTGAGAAAAAGCGTAAATACTTTCACTCATGCAAAACAAAAATCCCTAAAAGCACAAGGTGTGCAGAGAGGAATCTTTTCCCGGCGAGGAGGAACTTCCTGAGCAATGATAAGCTCGATTTCACGCATCGCCCGCTTGAGTTCCTCCTCAATAGCTCTGTTCAGAACCAGGGGTATTTTTCTCTTTTCCCGGGGGAAGAGCACTTCACCCCTGGCTTTCACACCTCTTTCCTTGAGGTACCAGAGGTAAAAGTAAAGCTGCATGATGCCGCTTCTTTTGGAGCGACTTGATTTTTTTATTTCCCCAACTATCAACTTGCCCTCTTCGCTCCTGACTATATCAATCAGGACATCCCCGATTAAAAACTTCTTTTTTTCTTCCTGGTAACTTTCTTCTTCCACCAGGCGCCCCAGGTCCAAAAAAGGGTTATCCTGGTCTGGAGTGATTTGGTGAGCCATATACCAGAGCTCCCGCTTGCAGGCGTAATAGCTGGCAATCATAGTTCCGTTAATCCTTTGCATAATCCCCTCCTATATCATTATCGCCTGTGGCCCAGAATCGCCTACCCGAAAGCCAGTTTCCGGGTTATAAAACTCCTCTACTCGTTCAAAGGGTACATAACCCAGGTTTTCAGAAAACATGATTTCAAACAAAACAGCTTCTCTTTTTTTGTTCACCCGAACGTTGACAATATAGGCTTCAAAGTCTCTGCGTATTCGGAGCAGTTCCTTTTTTCTCTCCCAGGGCTTTAGGCTTCCCTCACCGGTAATCTCCCGAAAGCGCTCCCAAACTCTCTGAGCTTTTTCATCTTTTTCAATAAACACCGGGAAAATGAACCCCTTTTCATCTATGAGCTGAAAATGAGCCACTGACTTTTCTCCTTCCTCGTAAAAGCGCAGATTGAGTAATGCTCGGTAAATGTCCTCGGCCTCTTCGAAAGACTTCCACTCTCCAACTTTTTTGAAATACCGGTCGGCAAGGCTCAGAAAATCTTCCTCTTTAACCTCCTGTAAGTCCTTCAAAATCTGAAAGGAAAGACCTGGAAGCAGCTTTTGATACACATATTGGGCGTAATCTTTTCCCCGTTCATCTCTGAGGTGAACCACCATAACTTCGCCTCCGCCTGCGCCTCTTTGGAAGTTGCGGTTGCAGCGGCCAGCTACCTGGATGATGGAATCCAGAGGACCAAGGTCTCTTACTGTACAGTCAAAATCAAGGTCCACTCCTGCTTCTACCACCTGGGTGGAAACAAGCACCGGTTTTCTACCTTCTTTAAGTGCTTCCTTTACTTCCCGGATGCGGTTGAGTTTGTCAGCTGAAACCAGGTTAGCCGAGAGATAGTAAAGTTCGGAAATGCCCATTTCCTTAAGCTTTTCATACACCGCAAGCGAGGAACGAATGGTGTTCAGAACCAAAAGGTAAGACTTCGAAGAGTTGTAGAACTCCTCGGCAAACCACCGGGTAAAATCTTCAACGCTTTGCGGCTCTACGACCCGAGGACGGAGTGTTACCCGGCGAAGAGACCGAAAATATTTTTCCTTTTCCTCAAGAAGCTCCAGAGCTTCTCTCTCTTGAAAAATAAGGGGTCTGGTAGCTGTAGAAAGTATGATAAAACACCCCAGATATTTGACCATCAACTTGAAAACCCTGCGCAGAAGAGGCCAATATTCAGCCGGCACATTCTGCACTTCGTCCAGGATGATAATACTGCGGGCGACGTTGTGGTACTTGCGCAGGAAGCGGTTCTTGAACCCGATAACCGAGTGCAAAAGCTGCACAAAAGTGGTAACGATTACTTCTGATTCCCAGGATTCAATGAGCGCCAGGGCTTCGTCAAACTCCTTCTCCTCGCCCTCTTCTACATAGCGCAGGTCGGAGAGGTGATGATGTCCCAGAATGTAAGCTGAGCTGTTCTCTGTGAAATCGTCAAGCTGGGAAAGAACCTCGCTCAAAACTCCAAAGTTCTGGTCGATGATGGATATGAAGGGGAGGGAATAAACTATGCGGGGTAGGTAATGGAGTTCCTTTTCGATTCGCTCCCGAAGCTTGAGGGCAAAAGCAAAACCGGTAAGAGTCTTACCCGACCCGGTAGGTGCAGTGAGAGTTAAAAGGCGGTCTCTGCGCAGGTCCAGAGTTGCCACCTTGCCAGTCACCTGATTAAAAATTTCCTCCCGCAGCGCATTAATGTTTCCTGAGCTTTGTCCAAATTTCCTCTCCTTGTAGGTCTCAACCAGGGAAGAAGGCAAAGCTCGCCGCTCAATGACTTCAACCTCTCCAGCGGATTTTTTGTCAGCGTCAATCAGAGCCGAAAAAAGACTCAAAGTAAGCACTGCCACCCGCTCCTTTTTGTCTTCGGCAGTCTTTTTTTCCAACCAGTACTTCGCCCTGCGCAGCTTATACATCACATCTTCCAGTTTTCCAGCAAACTCCTCGAGTAAGGGCAAACCCAGTTCCCCTAAGTCCTGGTTAATGTCCTCTGCATTTCCCTTCAAATTGTCCACTTGCTTGAAAACTATTTCCCGATGCTCGCTGCCTTCCCGAAGGCGCTCCTCAATGTGTGAGAGGGAGCGCAAATCCACATGGTGGTGAAAAACCACGAAGAAGGCTACAAGGGGTAGGTATTCGGCTATTTCTTCCACCCCCGGCAAGACCTCGGCAAGGCGCTCAACAACCAGTGCCGAATACAGCGCCGAAAGCAGAGCGTGGTCAGACAATTTCCTCCAGTCCTTGCGGCCAAATAAGCGGTCTTGAAAATAGGTGGTGTACTTGCCAAAATCATGAGTTATCCCAATAATGTATGCAAGTTCCCCAAGGTCTCCCGGGGTATCGAAAAAGAAAAACTCCCGGCACCTACTCCCCACTTCCTTGAGATGCTCTTTAAGAAGAATTCCCTGATGCGAGTAAAACTGCATTCTTTAGTCCTCCATAAAAATAATCCGCTCCTTGAAACCGGAAATTTTTACCCGATATACCGTTCCCCGACCTCGAAGCTGGATAGTTCCTGTTTTCACCTCACCCACAAACTCCCGCGGTGGCTGATTGAGCCGTCTTTCTGCGTCGAAAGAAAAGGGCATGAGTTCCTTGACATAAAAAGCTCCTTCCCGAAATCCAATAAAGCACTCATTTCTTCTCAAATACTCCGTTCCCACTACCGAACTTACCTCGACTTCACCGTCAAATTCCTCTTTCTCAGCCTCGCCCAAACCCACGAAAGAAAGGTGAGCTAAACACTCCGAAATGCCCAAGTAAAGCGGAAAACAAACCCGCTCCTTGCTGACCATCTCCTTCAACCGGGAAAAAAGCTGCTCATCACCATGCCAGAGAAAGAGACGGTACACAACAAGTTCCCGGTAATCATAGGGTAGAACGAATTCAAGAGGTATTTGGGTGTGCTGCCCGGCACTCAGGTTGAATTGAGCAGGCTTTTCCGCCCACACATAGTTGACGGTTTGTATTTTCTTTCTGAGCGGCGAGCGGATGGAAAGCGCCACACGGGCTTTGTCTTGGGAAAAAAGCTCATAGTAAGAATCCCGAGGCAAACCCAGTATCCCCGCTACCATTCCAAAAATCGTGGTGCGGGGAGGAAAAAAGTAGGAAAGGGATGAAGAGTTGGTATAGTACTGTCTGAAGTGAGCCATTTTCCCAAGGATGTCAAATACCAAGACTTCCATAGTAATCACCGCCTAAAGTGAGGAAACGACCTGAACAGCACCACCCAGAGCTTTTTGCAACTCTCCCTGTAGCGAACCTTGCTTAATGCGCAAATCAGGGTCTTCAAGAACCAGGATGCGGGCTATTTTGTCTTTATTCTGAGCCAGAAAATCAACCAGAAGAGAAATATCAACTTCAAAATCGTAAACATCCCGCAAGCCCTCTGCAGGCTCAATACTGATTTTCCCTCTTGGGTCCCCCAGAAAAGTGTATGAATCCCGATACTCTACTCGCATAAGAAGGCGCGGTTTTTGGCCAATTTTGCTTCTGGTCGAGGCCATAAGTGGAATGGCATTCCATAGCGCATCGTCAAGGAGCCGCACGTCCTCTTCGCTCAAGCGGGTGTACTGCGCCCGGTAACCGCTCACTATCCCGTAAAAGGCAATCAGAGAATAGTAAAGCCTCCAGTCCTTGCCAAAAGTACCGTACTCACCCTTTCCTTCACCGCTTCGTCCTGCAAACATGGAAGTGATGGAGTTTGAGCGCACCAACTCCACTTTATTGAGCGAATATCCCCAATTAAACTGCACCGGGCCAGTGAAAGTCGAGCTGGCTCCTCGCCCGCCTTCATCCTGAGCCTTGATGGGCATGGTGGCTCCAAAAAGACGTACATCAATGAGTCGGTCGAGTATTTGCTCCACATCCTCTGGAGAAAGAGACTTCAGCTTATCCCTACCAAGGAGTATTTGTAGGCGCTCTGTGGCGTCCACCGTTTCTCCGTCCACCTTGGTAACAAAAATCTCATAACCCTTGCTTCCCAGATAATCTCGAATGTAGCGTTTCAGGCGTACATCACTGACCAGGTTTACCTCTTTTTCATAATCCATGCGAGGCTTGTTCTCATCATCGGGGTCCCCGTTGGGGTTGGTCATTTTGGCATCATAGAGAAAAAGAATTTCCGAATTTCGTCCATAGGTGTTCATTGTTCCTCCTCCTCTTCCCCTCTTTTGTTCCGGGTCACCATCTGGTAAGTGCAGAAGGCATACCCGGAAAGGATATAGTAAACATTTTCGGCCTCTGAAAGCTTCCAGTTTTTAATGTGGGCATCCAACAAACTCTTCATGACTGCAAAAGTTTTCTCGTTGTACTTACGAATCTGATACTGGTCCAGCTTTTCAAAAACCTCGTTGGAAAGAGCAAGTATTCTTTTGGCACTCATCCCGTTAAAATTAATCTTATTCAGGATGGGCTTTTTGGCCGAATCACTACCCCTTAACTGCCTGGCACCAATTTCTCCGATGAGATACCCGAGAAGGAAAAGAGCAGTCTCCTCCTCCGAATACCCCATCCTCCTTACGTACTGTGCTATGTCTTCACCCAACACTTCAAGATTAGCTTCCACTGTTTTTCCACCCCCTTTTAGCAAAGATAATTTTTCAAAAAACTTAAGCAAAAGCTGCGTTTGCAGGATGGAGCGAACCAAGCCCCATTCAGAGTTGTTGCCAGGATTTACGTTGTAGTCTGGCCTACCAAAGTAGTAGACCTGAGCTAAAGTGAGGAAAAAGTGCATCAACAGGTTACGGTCCAGGGGATAACCTAAGAAAAGGTGCTCATATACATCCAGAATTTTGCGGTGCTCCACTTCCGCCCCGGAGCGCACCGGAAGAAGATAGTACATCCCGTTAAGAGATAACAACCAGTCTTTGCTCTCTCCCAGAAGCTCCGCACCAAGCTTCCGGGTCTCCTCAAGTGCCTCTCTGATTTCCTGCACTCTGCGCAGGGGTACTTCCCGGATCAAGCGCTTGATTTTGAAGGAACTCTGTTCGCTGCGATAAAAAAGGAGGTCCACGTAGCCATAGTCAATAAGCTTTGCAAACTCCTGGTAATCTTTAAGTTCTTGCTCTACTTCCTCTCTGAATTTCAGGAAACCCTCTGGAGTGAAAGTGGAAACCACCAATCGCCTGGATAAATCCATCCAGCTTGTGGTAAGAGTTTTTTCCACCGGATTGGAAAAAAGACCCGGAATGATGTACAGGGTATTCCGAGCCAAACTGGCGCTCAAATAATTTCGCAGGTAGCGCATGCCGGAGATGAGGTCCTTGTAACATTCCCGACACAGGGCAAAATTTTTAGCAAAACCAGCGTCTTTGCTCTTGCCAGCCAAATCTGAGGAAAAAATAATTAGCTTGGTGATATAAAATTTATCTGGAAGGCGCGTGGTGTCGAAGGTAAGCTGGTCCTCCCTGCCGCAAACATAACAAGTGCCTCTAAAAGAGCCCTTGAATTGCTCTTCTACCATTGAGCGCTCAAGATAGGTTACATACTCTTCAAGTTCTGAGGGTTTCTTCCCCTCAATAAGCAGTGAAAAAAGGCCGAAATCCTTATCCGAAAAATTGTAATGCTCTTTCAGAAGCTTGAAAAAAAGCTTTATGTACTCTCTCTGGAATTTTTTAACATCCTCTGCCTGGGGCAATTCAATTGTAGAAGGAAAATCCCGCACTTTCCGAATGTCCAGAAAGCGAACTTTACCACTCCCTACTCCTGCTTCAGTAAAAAACTTTCCCACCACCTCAGCAATAGTCTCTTTGAGCTCTCCATCCTCGAGCTTTGAGTTCAGGTTGGGTAAGGCATCAAAGAAAAGATAGCGGAGTTGGTCCGTGGTTAGCCTATCCTGGGGAATGCTCCCCTTGCAGTTTCCAACCCACAAATACTCTTCACACACTCTATCGCTGAGTTCGGGAAAGGAAAGCTCGATGCAGCCCTCAGCAATGCGGAAATCCATTGCAAGAAGGTGTTTCTTGCTTCCATCCCGGTCCTCCGGTGGCCGGTTAACCAGGCTGAAAATAAAACCCCTGGAAGTGCTTTCCCGGTAAGCTTTTCCTACTTGCCTTATTCCTTCCAGCACATTTCCACCCCCCTTGAGTAAGATTGTACAACAGCGGAGGGTCAATTCCTGACACTGAAAGAGAGAATAAAAAATTTTTCCAAAAAATTTGAAGAAAAATTGGCCAGGAAAATGATTTCTATTTTTTTGCTTTTCACGCAAGGTTCTCATGCTAAGATTTGAAGAGAAAGCCCTGTAGCGAGGCAAAACCTATGAACGAAAAAAACCTGTTAAAAAAGACAATTCATGAAGTAATGAAGGCAAGCGATTTTAAAATTTCGCGCATCATCCTATTTGGCTCTCGAGCCAGGGGCAATGCTAAACCAACCAGCGACTGGGGCGTAATGATAATCATCAAAGACGAAATACCCGCAAAAGCAAAAATGTATTATTCAAAAAAGATAAGGGAAAAAACTCGCTCGACTTGGAATAGATGGCGATATAATTTTTAAATCCGAAAGCGAAGTAGAGCGGGACAAAGAAATACCAGGCACCGTTACCAGGGAAGCAGTAAAAGAAGGTGTTCCCCTTTGATTGCCGAAAAAGTCAAAAGGTGGTTAATTAAAGCTACCGAAGATTTAAAGGTAATCGAACACGAAATAAAACTTTCCGAAGAAGAAATGGCCAAAGGAGCGGTATGCTTTCACTGTCAGCAGTTTGTGGAAAAACCCATAACCTTGAATTCTTAACCGAACTCCGCAGAAAACAAGACTCTGCTTTCGAAGAAATGGAAACCGGAAGTCTTACCTTTTACACAGCCGAAATAAGATATCCCGATGAGTTTTATCCTCCCTCGTTGGAAGAAGTCAAAATAGTAAAAAAGCGTTGAAAAAAACTGGGTTTTGAATTCGATAGTTTGCTTGAAAACAAACAATAAACTGGCAACCAGGGGAAACAAAAACCTCTACTCCCATCCCAATGGTAAAGTTGCATAAAACCTCCTCAAAAAATTCGGGCATCGACCCTCTTGAAAATGCTACAATGAGAAAAACCGGAAGGGAGGCTCGCGATGACCCGGAAGTGGCTTGCAAGAATTTTTTTGATAGCCCTTTTCTCTTTACTTTGCGCTGCAATGGCCTGGGCTTGCGAAGAGCCAATCATAAAGAGTTTTCTGGTAAAAGAAGGAGTTGCCGTGTCTGTATCCAGTATCCGGGGTAAAGTGGCTATAGAAGGACACCGGGAAAGCGTGGTCAACATGGTAGCCACCAAATATGTAAAGGGACTTCCCGAAGAAAAAGCCCGGGAATTGCTATCGCAGGTTGAGGTGAAAACCGAGGTGGAAGAAAACGCAATCCGGATTGCCACCGAGCCCCTGGATGCGCTCTCGAATTCTCTCCTTTCCCTCTACCCACCCCGTGTGAATTATCTTCTGGCCATCCCTCAAAGCTCCAGAGTGGACGTCCAAACCATAAGCGGAGCAATAAAAGTCAAAAACATTGGAAACGAAGTGGAAGCAAAAACGGTAAGCGGAGAAACCCTGGTGCAGGGCTTGGCTGGAAAGGTCAAACTGGAAAGCATAAGTGGAAAAATTACCGTGGAAAGGTTATTGGGAAATCTCGAGGTGCGCACAGTAAGCGGCAGGGTTGAAGTTGCTATCCCCCCGAGTGAAGACCCGCTCGAAATCAACATCTCTTCAGTAAGCGGGGATGTTCTCATCCTGGTTCATGAAAGAGAAGGTTTTGAACTTTCGGTTGAGACCGTATGCGGGCAGTTTCTTTCGGAAATACCATTGAGGATTCGGGAAGGAAATTCTCCGGGATGGCAAACCTTACAGGGTCGCACCATTGTTGAACCCCGAAAAAAGATAGTGGTGAAAACCACATCGGGAAACATATCGATTAAAAAGCTCTAATTTCGAGCACTTTCAGGAGGGGAAGAACATGGCAAAAAGAATATTGATGCTCGCTACTTTGGTTTTTCTTACTTTCTTTGCTTTGGGTGGATGTAGTTCCGGGAACAATTCCCAGGATTTTCCGGTCTTTGAAGAGCTAAACTTTACAAAGGGTCTTTTATTTTTCGAACAGTGGGTCCACATCGAAGGTGATCCTGGCTCCCCTTATGTTTACATTGACTTTCCAACCTATAGATTCTCTGAAGAGGAAGGGTTGCTTATAAGCTTCAACCAGGCTTTTGGTAGTGGAGAAGGAAAGATAAACCCCCAAGTGGTGAACCTTGTAGTTGGAGAGGGCACTTCACTTTCTGGCTCTGCCGGTTCAGGAGCAGCCAGCGGTTTGCAAGGAATAACGGACTTCCCTTTTCGCACCGGGTACCAGATACTTTCCGTCCAGGAAATGCGAGAAGACGGAAGCTTGCTGCTTCGAAAATCGAGCTCAACCATTACCTTCTTTGATTTCACTTTTAACAATCCACTCCCCAACGGGGTGTTTCTCATTCGTCCCGGGGAAAAGTTGGAATATTCCGTCAACAAGGATTTTTATTTTGCTGGAGCAATGCACAGGCTCACCCTTACCATACAACTTCGCTGTGCATTCATCGACCGAGCCAACTGCCAAAACGGAAACTGGAGCGATGCGTGAAGGAAGGATGGAGAAAGGTAAAGGAGGTGGTTGCATTCGACAAAGTACTTGTCGTTTACACCATAGGACATTCCAATCATTCACTTGAGCGCTTCCTGGAGCTTTTGAAGCGACACGACATTCAGTTAGTGGTCGATGTTCGTTCTCATCCTTACTCCCGGTATGTTCCGCATTTTAACCGGGAAACCCTCCAAAAAGCACTTAAAACACAGGGTATTCAATACCTTTTCCGGGGCAATCTCCTTGGTGGGCGTCCCAAAGAACAAGAGTTTTACAATCAAAAGGGGGAAGTGCTTTATGAACGCTTGGCAAAGGCACCTTTCTTCGAAAAGGGTTTGGCTGAAGTGCTTCAGCTTGCATCCTCAGCAAAACTTGCCCTCATGTGCAGTGAAGAAAATCCCCACTCCTGCCACCGCTTTCTTTTGATAGGAAAGGAGTTACTCAAAAGAGGAGCAAAGGTATTCAACATCCTTGGAGATGGAAGCCTTGAAGAAGGTAAAAGTGAGCAGTCAAATAAAGCCAATAACGCTCTGCCGGAAAGCACGTATTGAATTGCTGGACCTGCTGCCCCAGCTTAAGGAATTGCTAAAAAGGAAATAGGTGTTTGGAAATCAGCAGTGTAGATTTGAGATTCCACTTTCTATTTCCCGGTCTTACTACCATTTCTGCAATACCCAATGAGTTTTCTTTTTTGCTGAAGCAAATCCAGAAACAGTGAAACCCTGAAAGAACGAGATGCTGAAACAAGAGAGCCTGAAATAGACGCTGAAATAACGAGACCTTGAAACTATGAGATGCCGAAACGAAGGGATGCTGAAATAAATTCAGGGCGGCCTTAATATTAAGGCCGGTTCAGGATGACAAAAGCGGGAAACTTGTCAGTTAAGTATGACTAAAACGTGAGATGTGAAACAAGGAGATGCTAAAACAAGGAGACTCTGAAACGAGAGAGCCTGAAAAACGAGATCCCGAAACAATGAGACCCTGAAATAAGAGATGCTGAAGCAAGAGAGCCTGAAAAACCGAGATCCTGAAATAGACGCTGAGGTTCGTCATTTCAAATTGACAAATGTAAAGAATTCGTCATTCCGAACTGACCGAAATCAAAAATTTCGGTCATTCCGAACTTGTTTCGGAATCTCAGGGTTTGGGTTAAACCATGAGATGATGAAATAAGAGACCCTGAAACAAGTTCAGGGTGACGGCTACGCCGTCAGTTCAGGGCGGCAACGAAAAAACCGTTGCCGGTTCAGGGCGGTACTGACAGGGCCGACACCAATTCAGCACGGCCTTAATATTAATATTAAGGCCAGTCATGACGGCTTCCACCAAAGGTGGAAGCCAAGTCAGGGTGGCATTAACCGGTAGGCGCCGGTTCAGAATGGCTGTGCAACCATCGTTAAGCACGACACCAGCGCAGCCAGCGTCAGCTTAGGACGAAAGCAGCAAAAACCTCCGCCAATCTGGCACGATGCCAGTTGAGAAAGCCACTCTCCACAAAAAACTCCCAAAACACGCTTGAAATAAGCTTTCGGCCAGGCTATATTTAAGGAAAATCCGGTAAGGAGTGAGCAAAGTTGCTTCCAATTATTGCAGCCCTTATAGCTGGCATTGCTTTTTCTTTCTCTGGAAAACCTGCCCAGGCTTACCTTGCTTTCTCAAGCAAGGCCCAGGGTTGGGGAGTTCTGGTTCTGGTTTTTCTCATCGGCTTTTTAGTGGGAAGTAACCCCCAGGCTATGCAGAACTTTGCACAAATCGGCTGGAGAGCTCTGCTCATCAGCAGTTTCTCCGTGGCTGGAAGCATCCTTTTTGCTTACTTTGGCGAAAAATACTTAACCGTGGAAAAACCATGACCTGGAAAATAGCCCTCGCTTTTTCCTTAGGCGTTGCAGCGGGTTATTTTAGAGCTTTACCAGGAATATTTGTGGAAAAGGCTGAACTCCTGCTCACTCTGGCCCTGGTATTTCTGGTGTTTGGGATTGGAGTGGAAATAGCCGGTAATCGTTCGGCGTTATCACTTATCAAAAAGATGGGCTGGCGCAGCCTACTTCTTCCTGCCCTGAGTATGGGGGGAACCGTGGCCTTCAGTGCCTTAGCCGGGATTTTTTTAAACATGTCACCACTTGTAAGCGCAGCCGTGGGATGTGGTTTCGGCTGGTATTCGCTTTCTGGAATTTTGCTCACTCCCGTCTTTGGAGCTTCGGTAGGGGTAATCGCTTTCTTGAGTAACATTTTTCGGGAAATTCTCACCTTCCTGGGGGGAGAGGTGGTCTACCAGCGCTTAGGAGGCTGGCCAGCAGTGGCCATGGGTGGTGCCACCTCTATGGACACCACTTTGCCGCTTCTCTCCAGCATAAGCAAGGGCCGCTTAGATGCTCTGGCCATGATGAGCGGAGTCATTCACTCCTTAGCAGTCCCGGTTCTGGTGCCCTTTTTTGCCAATCTCGTTCGGTGAAAAATGCCCTCGGTTCTTGACTAAAAACACTTTCGTGCTAAACTGTTTGTAACAAGGGCAAGGAGGCAAAGTAAAGCAAAGGTGCTTGGGAGAGTACTCTCCCAAGCACCTTTTTTATTGGAAGGAGGATAGAAAATGGGTCAGGCCTTCTCGGGGGATGCGCTCCAGCTGGTAAAAAACGAGCTGAAAAGAATGCTTGAAGGAGACTTAACAACGCCGGTTTCGGTGGACGCATTTGGCAGTTCCTGCCAGGAAGTAGGCACACTCCTTGAAAAAACACGGAAAATTCTCCTGCGTTTTGAAGAGGAGCTTGAAGCCACTTCCGCCCAGGTGAGCTCGGTAGCCGAAGAAATCGATGCTGCTTCAGCACAAACCGAAAGACTCTGGGCAAGTTATACAGACCTTGAAAAAGCTACTTCCTTCCTTAACAATACTGTCAACGAACTCACCCAGATCATCCAGAAAAGTCATCAAGAATTGGAACGATTAAGCAGTTTCACCCAGTCCCTGGAAAGCATTGCTCGGGAAGTGGAAGCGATGGCCCAAACGACACGCACCCATCTTGAAGCCGTTGACCACACACTTGGGGAAGTGGACCGGGTTCTCCACCACATAAGTGACATTGCTGACCGAACCCGTCTCGTAGCCATCAATGCCTCAATCGAAGCAGCCAGAGCTGGAACCCAGGGTCAGGCCTTCGCCGCTGTAGCCAGAGCCGTTAAAGATCTTGCCGAACAGAGTTCTCAGGTTACAAAAGAAGCATCCCAAGTAATGGAAAGTTTCAAGAGCGAGGTTTTTCAAGCCCTTTCAGAGCTTGCCAGCCGGCAGAAAGATTCCTCAACCACCGTACAAAGTATTTTTGTAGAAGTCAAAAGAGGATTCCACTCTCAAAGCGAAAACATGAACCAGGTCAGAAACAGAACGAAAGCTATGCAGGAAGAATTTGAACGCTACTTCAATAGCCTGCAAACCCATCTCGAACAATGGGAGGAGACTGCCCCAAAACTCCGCAATGCTATGACGCTGCTTAGCAGAGTAAGTGAAGCAATAAAGGCTTCCCTGGAAACGATATCCATTCGCAAGGAGAAGCTCTTCTCTCCTGCAGAAAAAAAAGAATTTCAGGACCTTGTTGCAGAACTCCAAGAACTCACCCTGTCCAAGGAAATACAGAGCCTCTCAACCGAGGCTCATCAAAAAGCCCTCCAGTCTTTCATAGATCAGCACCCTCTCCTGGAAGCCATATACACTGCCCGCGATGATGGGACCTTCATTGCAAGCATCCCTCCAGCAGGACTGGCCAACGCCCGGGTGCGTCCCTGGTGGCAAGAAGCCATGAAAGGCGAGATATACTTTTCCCCAATTTATGTTTCCGCCATAACCCGACAATTTTGCATCACCATATCACTGCCCATCCCTACTTCATCTGGAAAGCCTCAGGGAGTGCTTGGAGTAGACATAAAAGTTAACCAGGAAACAGAAAGCTTTTAAAAAAACCAGAATAAAAGGTCGCCACCCTCCCATAAACCAAAAACCCCTTCCCCAAAAGAGGAAGGGGTGGCAAACGCAAGCTACCAAAAACCAGCCGCTCAGCGGTAAAGGTGACAGCGCACCAGGTGGTTTTCGTCAATCGCTACCATGGGCGGCTCTTCAACTCTGCAGCGCTCTTCTGCGCTGATACAGCGCGGGTGAAAAACGCATCCCGAAGGAAGGTTAATAGGACTTGGTATCTCTCCCCGGGAGACCACCTTCTCCGGCTTGAAGCGTTCCTCCTCTTCAGAGACCACTGGCACTGCAGCGATGAGCATCTGGGTATAAGGATGCAGGGGCTTTTCAAAAAACTCTCTGGCTGGAGCAAGTTCTACAATTCTCCCCAAATACATAATAGCCACTCGATGGGCGATGTTGCGCATAAGGCTCAAATCATGGGTGATAAAGAGATACCCTAACTTACGCTCTTTCTGAATGCGCATCAGGGTATTGATGATTTTGGCCTGAATGGAAACATCCAGAGCCGAAGTGGGCTCATCAAGGACCACCAAGCGGGGGTTGGTGCTCAAGGCCCGGGCAATGGCCACCATCTGCCGCTCTCCTCCACCCAGGGCCCGGGGATATTTTTTGAGGTAATCAACAGGAAGCTCCACCATGGAGAGCAGCTCTTCCAGTTTTTCTTCCCGCTTTTGCGGTGGAACAGAAAGGTGTATCCGCAAGGGCAACTCCAGAATCTGGCCAATGCTGCGCCTGGGGTTTAAAGAAGAGCCTGGATCCTGGAAAACAATCTGCAGGTTTTTCTTTATGGAAAGGGGCCTTTTCTGATGAGGAATAGCAATGTTTTTTCCCTCAAAAATGATTTCTCCCGCTGTGGGTCGGTACATGCCCATCACCATGTAGGCAACGGTGCTTTTCCCAGAGCCTGATTCCCCAACTAAGCCCAGGGTCTCGCCTTCGCTCACCGTGAAACTAACTTCATTCACCGCTTTAACAGTACCCCGAGAAGTGTGGAAAAATTTCCTCAGACCCTTAACTTCAAGCAGGACTTCATGCATCGCTCTTTCCTCCAAACAAAAAACAGGCCACCCGGTGGCCGTCTTTTACTTCATAAAAAGGAGGTTTTTCCTTTAAGCAGCGCTCGAAGGCCTGCGGGCAGCGAGGATGGAAACGGCAGCCCGAAGGTGGATCGAAGTAGTCGGGTATCCTGCCTGGTATCCCCTCAAAAACACCTGTTCCGGTGAGCTTGGGAACACAGCGCATTAGCGCCTGAGTGTAAGGGTGGAGAGGTTCGGCAAAAAGCTCGGCAGTTTTTGCCTCTTCAATCATATAGCCAGCGTACATCACGTACACCCGGTCCGTCCACTCCCGAATCACTCCTAAGGAGTGAGAAATAAGAATCACCGCCATGTTGCGCTCTTCAGCCAGGCGGTGGATGAGGCGCAAAATCTGGTCCTGAATGGTAACATCCAAAGAAGTGCCCGGCTCATCAGCAATGAGCAGCTCCTTGTGACTCAAAAGCGCCATGGCAATGCACACTCGCTGGCGCATGCCTCCAGAAAGCTGCAGGGGGTAGCTGGCCAGGATGCGCTCTGGGTCAGGAAGAGCCACTTCCTGAAGTGCTCGAATAGCAATCTTTCGGTTAGAAGAATCCTCACCCTTTGCACCTCGTGCAAAGCGGACCACTTCCAGCATCTGCTCCCCAATGGTGAACACCGGATTCAAGCTGGCGGTGGGGTCCTGAAAAATCATGGAGATGCTTTTCCTACGCAGGGCTTCGACTTCCTGCTCCCGCATCCTGAGCACATCCTTGCCCCGAAAGAAAATCCTGCCTCCCCGAATCACACCTGGGGGCTGGGGAAGGATGCGCATCACCGTTTTCATGGTAGTGGTCTTCCCGCAGCCAGTTTCCCCCACCAAACCCACTTTTTCACCGGGAAACACCTGAAAGTTAACACCGTCCAGAACTCGCAAAAAGCCACCGTAAACCTTGAAATGCACTTCGAGGTCTTCTATGTTCAAAAGCGGTTCCACGCTCACGACTCCTCCATGGCAAAAAGGTCTCCGATGCCGTCACCGAGTAGGTTAAATCCCAAAACAATCAGCATGATGGCCAGACCTGGGAAAACCGCCATCCACCAGTATTCAGGAAGGTACTTGGCCCCGTCAGACACCATGGTACCCAGAGCCGGCTTGGGGGGCTGCTCGCCCAGACCCACAAAGCTCAACGCTGCACCAATCAAGATGACCCAGCCCATATCCAGGGTCATCTTGGTGAGGATGGTGGAAAGGCAGTTAGGGAGAATTTCCCGGAACAAGATGTGCAGTTTGCTGGCTCCCAGGAGTTCCGCAGACTGCACAAAGTATTCGTTGCGCAGAGAAATAGCCATTCCGTAAACCAACCGCGTGTACCAAGGCCACCACATCGCTGATACGGCAATCATGGCATTGGTAAGGTTGGGCTCGAGAACCGAGGTAATGGCCAGAGCCAGAATCAGCGGGGGAACGGAAAGAAAAATATCGGTTATCCTCATGATGAGAACATCCACCCAGCTTTCTTTGAAATAACCGGCCAGAAGGCCCAGGGTTACCCCCACCGGGACCACGATGGCCAGAACCACCACTCCCATCAAAAGAGAGGAGCGGAAAGCAAAGAATATCCTGCTTAAGATGTCCCGCCCAAAGATATCCGTCCCGCAGAGATGCTTCAAGCTGGGGGGTTGATTGGCTTCACCATAGTTTACGAAAGGACCAGCATGCTCCGGGTATGGGCTTACCCAGGGCGCAAAAACCGCACAAAAAACGATAAAAAGAACGATGATGAGACCGATTACCGAGAGGTAGTTCTTGGAAAACTTGTACCACCACAACCCCAAGGTACTGCGGCGAGCGTTTTGCGTCTTCAAAGCCATCTCCTGCACTTCATTCACCCCTTTCCACCAGCCGGATGCGGGGATCCAGGTAAGCCACAATCAGGTCAACCAGGATGTTGACCACGGTGAATACAATCCCCAAAATCATGATTACCGCCACGATGGCCTCCACGTCTTTGCGCAGCATCACGTTAATGCCGTAGCGGGAAAGCCCTGGCCAGTTGAAAAGCAGTTCCACCAGAAAGGCATTCCCAATCAACGAGGCAAAGTCCAAACCCAGAATGGAAACGGTGGGAATGACCGAGGGTTTGAGCAGGTATTTGGACATTACCACTCGTTTGGGAACTCCATAGGCCTGCATGGCGGCAATGTAGTCTTTCTTCATATTCTCAAGCATGCTGGAGCGGGTAATCCGCGCCTCCTGAAACATACCGCCCAAGGAAAGGCTCACTGCTGGAAGAAAGAGATGCTTCAGAGCATCAAAAAAGGCCGCAAAATTGCCGGTAATCAGGCTGTCCAGCGTGATAAGGCCGGTTATACGGGGTGGGGCTTCCACCCAGGAGCTAAGGCGGCCTATGGTGGGGAATATTTCATAGCGCATGCCCAGAACCAGCATCAGGATTATGGCCACCACAAAAGCCGGGGTGGCAATGCCCAGATAGGAAAATACCCGAATCAGGTTGTCCACCCAGGTGTTGCTATAGCGAGCAGCGAGGATGCCCAGCAGGATTCCAAAAACCGCCATGAAAAGCCCTGCAAAAAGGGCCAACTCCAAAGTAGCAGGTAGAAATTCTTTAACATCTTCAATCACCGGACGGCGGGTAAACAGTGATTCACCAAAGTCTCCCTGCAACACCGATTTCAACCAGTACACATATTGCACGTAAATGGGCTTATCCAGATGCAGCTTTTCGCGTAGGGCCTGCACCGCTTCTTCGGTTGCCCGGGGACCGAGCGCTGCTCGGGCTGGGTCTCCAGGTACCATGCGGGCAATCAGGAAAATCACGATGGAAAGCCCAATCAACACGAACACCGAATAACCCAAACGCCTTGCTAAATACCTTGAAAAGTTCATTGCCTCACCTTCGACCTCTTCTCCACAAAAAGAGGGGAGAGCCAGGTTTCCTTGCTCCCCCCCTCAGACTGGGTTATTTTAACCTATGTTTATTTTTTAAGCAACTCATCCCTCTTTTCGGGATACACTTTCACATCCAGCATGTAGTGGTTGTAGCCCATTACCGGGTTGACTTTCTCACCCCGCTCGGCACGCTCAGCAGCCACCCAGTCAATGTAGTAGTCCTGATAGGCATAGTTTTCCGGCTGGTCGATAAGGAAAAGCGAAGGACACAGATCCACAATGTACTCTTGAATCTTGCGGTACTTGGCAAAGCGCTCTTCATGATCTACGGTAGCGATGGCATCTTCGATCATGGCGTCCAATTCGGGATCCTGCAACCACTCGGTCTGTTCCCAGGTTCCACAGGACGAGGAGTGGTACTTGGACTGCAGCATGGAGCCAGCCTCCGCATAGTGGGGTGAAACAAAAATCAGGTACATGTGGGCAGTGCTTTCCGGGGTGGCGACCTCGTCAATAATCTTCATCCAGGGAGTTTTCACCACGTTGACCTTGATGCCGATTTCCGCTGCATTGGCCTGGATAAGCAGAGCCACCTTTTCCTCATCAGGTACTTCAGCACACCAGACAAGATCCACCGGGTACTGGTCTAACTGCTCATAATACTTGGACTTTTTGAGCTCTTCCCGGGCTTTTTCAAGGTCGCGCTTGTACTGGTAAACGTCCGGGTTGTGGCCGGGCAGAATGAAAGACACCGGACCTTGAGCCTGACGAGCTCCGGGGAAAATCTGGTTGGCAATGGCATCGTAATCGATGCAGTAGGCCAGCGCCTTGCGGAAGTGAATGTCATCGGTAGGCGGTTTCTGATTATGCATCATGCAGTAGAAAGTGCTACCTCCGAAGAGTTTGGCTACTTTGATTCCCGGAAGCTTGGCAATGTTTTTGTAAAACTCAGCGGGCTGACGGAAGTCGGAAATCTCGAGCTCTCTCTTGCTCATCAGGGTGCGCACAGTGGCTGTCTCGGTGGTGCCGATAAATTTGAACTCCAGGGGTGCATCTTCGGGAATGGGCTTCCAGTAATCAGGAAACTGGACGGCGTGCAGGTATTCTTCCATGCGCATCTCCTTGACCATGTAAGGTCCAGAACCCGCATCGTGGGTGAGCAACCAGCGCTTGCCATAATCGCCGTATTCGCCATACTCACCGGTATCCTCTATGTGCTGCATCACCAGGTCTTTATTGAGCACGTAAAGACGCACCAAAGCGTACAGGAAAGGACCGAAGGATTTTTTGAGAGTGAAGCGCACGGTGTAGTCATCAAGTGCTTCTACTTTTTCAATCACCGGTTTGAAGATGTAGCTATAACCCTGGCCAATGGTGAGCAAACGATTCATGCTAAATACCACGTCTTCAGCAGTAAGCTCACTTCCGTCGTGGAACTTAACCCCCTTGCGGAGATAAAAGGTATAGGTAAGTCCGTCATCGGAAATTTCCCAGCGTTCAGCCAGGTGAGGAACCACTTCCCCATCGTAAGTGGGAAAAACCAGGGTATCATAAAGGTTAGCCACGGAAACTGAACTTGAAAAATCTGCAGCCACGGCCGGGTCGATGTAGGTGGGCCAGGCCTCGGTGAAACGGACGATTTTCTGGGATTCCTGCGCCAGCACCCCACCTGCTGCCATCAAAAGCAGGAGGGAAACTGCCGCCAGAGCTAAAAGCTTTTTCCACTGCATACGCTGTACCTCCTTGAAAATTTTATAATTCCTTCAAATTACAAATTCTCCCTTATCCATAACCAACTTCCCATCCAGCTTCAGAGTGGGATTACAGATGATGCCGTCGTTGTGGGTCTTGGACTCGATAATTCCACCCATGTCCACGTTCATTCCCAGCGCAATGTGCACGGTCCGGAAAGCTTTCTCATCTTCCAGGATGTTCCCGGTTATTCGGGCCTTTTCGTTGGTTCCGATACCCAGCTCGCCCACCATATAGGCATTGGGGTCATCGAGCTCTTCAAGCAGGCGCTTGAGCTCTGCAGCTTCTCTTCCCCCTTCAATCTTCACCGCTCTGCCTCTCTCAATGGTGAGCACAATAGGTTCGCTCAAAACTCCCAGGGGCGACATGGAACCGTCCACAACCGCTACACCTTCAACCGATTCTTCAACCGGGGCAATATAGGCCTCTCCTGCTGGAAGGTTGCCCCATCTTCCCCGCTCCCGGTAAAGCCCATCGTCAGGCGGAGTGCCCGGCTTTCTGCCTTTCAAACTCATGCGGAGGTTAGTTCCCCGCTCGGTGGTAATTTCAGCTGTTTCAGCCTCGTCAAGCATTCGGGTAAGCTTCCAGCTCAACTCAGACACCTGGTTGTAGTCGGCAGTCATGGCTCCCACAGTAAGCATATCTTCGGTTATTCCCGGCATGCTGGCAATACGCACCCCACGCTCGGTGGCCTCCATGCGAGCATGAGTGTGGGTTAAGCTGTAGGTAGTAACCAGAAGCGCTACATCGCTTGCACACATTGCTGCCTTTACTTCTTCAGGGGGCTCTTCAGCATGATGGGTACGGGGAAGCATTAAAAAGAGCGTAGCATCAACACCCAGAGCACAAAAGGCGTACAGAAAGCTTTCGGCAATGTGCAGTTTACCGGTGTCGGTCACCACTAAAGCTTTCTCGCCGGGCTTTGCGCCCATGCAGTCCCGGACTGCAATCATTGCCCCTTTCATAAGCGGTGCAACTTTCAAAACCATCACCCCTCACTCTTTACCGAGCAAAGCAGCCAGTTTCTTGAGTTCCTCATCGACTACTCTGCCCTTGTCAATGATTAATTTGCCATCCAGCCAGACCGAAGTGTTGAGGCAGATACCGTCAGAGTGGGAAGGCGCCGGTATGCCGTCGGGTGGGATGAGAATAGCTCCGATGTTGCCCACGCCCCACTCGGTGCATCCCCAAACTCGCTCATCTTCCAGAATATCGCCGGTCAGCTTGGCACCCGGGTTGAAGCCGTAGCAAACGTGAGCCATCTGGAACATCTGGGGGTGGTTGAAACTGCGCAGCCAGCTTTCAAACTCTACCGCTTCCTTGCCACCTTCCACCTTGACAATTTTGCCCTTCTCCACGGTGAGGCGGATAGGCTCCCGCAAAAGACCGATGGGGGGCACCACCGAGCCATCGAAGACGATAACCCCGTTTATGGAATCCAGTTTGGGAGACCAGGCCACCTGCCCCGACATCATATGAGAACCCGGGGTATCGGCATAACCCAGTTCACAGTTCACAGGATGGTTGGGGTCGTTTTCAAACTCCACATCCTCACCAGCGGGAGTGGTCATGCGGACATGTTTTGCATTGCGGGTCATATCAGCAAGCCGTTCTTCAAATTCCTTGAGCACTGGATAGTTGACCCGGCCGATGCAGCGCACCATCATGTCAACGTTCATCCCCACCAGGCAGAGATGGCGCAGTTTCTTGTTTTCCTTCACCGCAATGTCATAGGGAGTGGAGTAAAGCAGCCACTGGTTGTTGAACTCCACCCAGGCGTCGGCTTCCTTAAGAAGCGCAGTCAGAGCTCCCTGGGGAAGCATGGGGTCGGCAGCTTTGCCCACACCCAGCGGAGCGGGAATCCACACCACCAGAGGCTTGGCACCACAAGAAAAAGCGGCCCGGGCAGTAGCGTCAACCACCCGGGGATCGCTTTCGGTGTCTGCAGTGATAACAAAGGTTTCTCCTTCTTGAAGGCGGAAAAGCTCGCGGGTTAGGATATCGGCAGCTTTTCCAAGTTCATACTCGTATAGTTCGGGCAACAAAAACACCTCCCTGTATTTTGTGCATTTTTTCGGTCATTATAACATGCTGAATTTTTCAGGTCGATACCCCGACACCCCAAGCACGCGGCCAACAAAGGGAAACTGCTGGAACCACCTGCCCACCTTTTATTTGCGGAAGGGAAGCCGGAAGCTGGCGCTTTTATTAGAGAATTTATCCTGTAAAATCACTTCCAGCACGTATTCGCCCGGTGCAATGTCAAAATCAAAGTAGAGGTTCAGGTACGTCTCATAAACGGGGGAGCGGGTAATGTAGCGGAATTCGCCAAACGATTCCTGACCACCCAACAAGTTGCCATCCATATCATAAACGTTGAAATCGGTTTCAAAGTAAATGTGATAGGCATTGCCTTCTTTCAGGATGGTGTAGTTTTTGGGCTCAGCGTAAATGTAGATGGTCTCATCGGGAGCAAAAAAGTTGGAAATGCGTTCCCGCCAGACACCGTAGCTCTGACTTTCCTCTTCCACGAAGGTGTAGTTTTCGACCCGCATGGGTGCTTTGTTCCAGAGCGAAAGACGAGCCTCATCGAGGAGTTTCTGGGCTTCTCCAAGGTTCCCTTCTCGGAGCAAAGAAGCAGCCTGCTCCAGGAGTTCCGCCTCTTCCTGGGCTAACGCGATAACCGGAAACACAAACAGTATCACAAGAAAAAACAGGGGTAAAGCAAAGGTCGCGGGTTTTTTCAAGGTCTTTCCCTCCTTCAAACAGGTTTGTTTAATCCATTATAACCGATATGGTTAAAGTTTGAGTCGGGAGCGGATTTCTTCAAAAGCTTTTTTGGCTAAGCCACCTGCCACGTGTACGCCTTTGGCTTCCGCTTCTTCATCCTTCATTTTTTCTTCCAGATACTGCAGGGCCCGCTCCGGGTCAGCTCTGAGAATGTTGCGCACCGTGTTAGTACTTATGCCCAGTTCAGCAGCAATTTCCTCAGCTGTTTTGTCAAAAATTTCTCGCAGAACGATGACCAGCGCTGCCTCCAGCAACGAAGAGACCCAGGTCAAGCGTTGCAGAAGAACGATTTTTCTGGGCCCTCCCAGGATACGCAGGCTCTCTTCAAACACTTTGTAAGCCAGCTCATCCTCAATGAAATTCTGCAGATTTCCCCAGTTGCCAGGAATGACTTCTTGCATCGCTCATCCCTCCTTACTCAAGGGTTCTTCCACTTTCACTATTCCCTGCTCATCGATGATCAGACGGTGAATGCGGGTATCATGGCCACAAAGTCTACAGCCATCGATGCGCAGAGTGCGCACCACATCACCAACCGGTGCTCCATAAAGGCTGGCTGCTTGTTTGGAAGCAACGGTAAATTTGGAAAATACGATGGTGCAGTCCACAATGTGGGGCACTGCATAACCACCTGCCGCCTCAGCAGAAGTTTCCTCATGACTTGAACGCTTCTGAGAAATAAAGACAGCAGTTTGATAAAGGGCTTTCATGGTCTGGTAAAGCTTGCGCACAATGCCCCGGGCCATCATTTCTTTCCCCTCATAAAGCCCGGTCACCGAATCAATGACCACGTGCTTTACGCCTTCCCGCTCCACCACACCCTCAATGAGTGAGGTAAGCGCCACCACGTTGTCCCGTAGCTCGGCATGAGTGGCACAGTCAGCAAGCAGGATGTTGCGCTCCACCTTTCCCCAGTCAATGCCCATTGCTCGCGCCCTTTCTCGCAAACTCTGCACCAAGAAAGGGCCGGGAAGCTCCACGGTAACCAGGAGCACCTTTTCGTTGCGTTCAGCCTGAGTTAAGGCAAACTGCTCTGCAGCCAGGGACTTACCGGTATCCGGAACACCAGTTAAGTGAACCACTGCATAGCGTGGAAAACCCGGAAGAGGCACTCTCTGGGGTTTTCCTTCTTTCCACTCCAAGCGGTAAAAAAGCGCATCAAGCCCTGGAACTCCCGTGGGAACACCAGAAAGAGGTGGTGCTTTCTTTTCAAGGTCTGAAAGTCGGTACAGCCCCTCGGTGAGCGCTTCACGTTGTGCTTTGCTCACTACCCATCCCCCCCTTTCTAATTTCAGCTTCCCAGCATATCAGGCCACAATAAATTTTATATCAAAAAAGGTAAAAAAGTCAATAAAGGTAAAGAAAGAGGGAGCGGTCTTTTGCTCCTTGCAACTTTCGACCTTTTTCGGGCAACTTCTCTTTGGGTTCAAACCAGAACACGCGAGAATTTTCCAATTACCGAGCCAACACTTCTCCTTTTTGCTCAATTTTTAGAACGAAGGCTTTAGAAATGGACTTTCTGAGTTTTGGACCTGTCAGTCAAGGCCTTGTTTTTCCACTAAAATTGACACAAATAGACACGACTCATACGTACCTATTTCTACACCCCCTAAACGCCTCCAAAAACCACGGCGTAATCCTTTTCTATTAGCAATTTTTCGGCACTTCCTGGCCAATATGCTAAACCCTTAAAAGTAAAATTTTTTATAAAAAACACGAAATTTGTCAAATAAACATCGCCTTGTCATCCATAAAGCATATATAATGGATAGAAAATGAACAATAGATTTGACAGAGCTTGCCCTCAAGCTACAGAGCTTCTGTCAAACTGAGAAAAAGGGGTGTTGCCAATGCAAACTTTTATCAAGCTACCCCATGAAGTAGTGGTGAGGCTGGGGGAAATTGCTTGTGAAAGAAAGTGTCCTTCCGTGTTTCCAGTTTACCTAGCCCTACTTTTTCATGCTGACCGGAAAGGCAAGTGCTTTCCCAGTTATGGGCGGATAAAGGAAGTGTCGGGGATAAGTTCTGATGCATCAGTGAGAAAAGCCCTGCGCATTCTTGAAGAGTGCGGCCTGATCAGGAGGGAGAAAAGGCACGGTATGCACGGAAACAGTATCTACTACCTCCAAACTTCACTCAATGAAGAAACACTCAGTGAAGAACACACTTCAATCAATGAAGAATGCACTTTGCTCAATGGAGAACACACTTCAATGAGTGAAGCGCCAAACTTCAATCAATGTAGTCCTAAACTTCAACCATTGAAGAGCCAAACTTCAATGGTTGAAGAGGAACTATATTCATTTAACTATAACCATTTAACTATCTCTCATTTAACTAAAGGGAAAAACGAGAATGAGAGAGAGAAAGAAAATTCAAATTTACCAAAGAGCGATTTAGAGGTTGAAAGAGAAATCAAGGAGTTATTCCGTTCGCTCTCTGGTAGAGCAATGATCCCACCAGAAGAGATAATCCTTGCCAAAATGCTTTACAACCTACCAGCGGACGAAGTCATCGCAATTATTGAGGACACCTACCTTAAAAACCCGACTGAGTTTTCCCGCAAAGGCTTATTCTTAATCCCCAACTGGGAGGCGTACCAGTATGGTTGAGCGAACCATTCCCCGCTGTGAGTTTTGCGGTGCTCCTTATGTGGAAATAACCGAGGATGTCAAGCGCTTCATTCCTGAGCATCTGCTTCGGCTTCCCGGAATAGGGGAGGAAGTCGCCTCTTTTCAGCAGGGTGAGTGCTTTGGGAAGAAAAAGGGAGTGCCGAACTCCGGAACCGGCCGGACCTTGTGCTTTCGGTCAGTCCGGCCCCAGCCAGTAGCGTTAACCCCGTCTACACTCTTTTGGCAACCTTCCGATTATTTCCACCGCCATATCGTATTTCTCAAAGGGGGGCATAAGGTAAATGCCGGCAACCATCTTCTGGATTCTGGCAATCACCTCGCAAGCAATGGCAATGCCTTCCTCCTTCGGGTTTTGCGCTTCAGCCATGCGCTTTCGGAACTGTTCAGGAATGGTAATCCCCGGAACCTCGTTGTGCAAAAACTCGGCGTGGCGGAAAGAGCGAAGAGGCAGGATTCCTCCCAAAATGGGTGGAAGCGGCCCTGCAAAACGTTCCAGAAAGCGCTCTAAATCCTGCACGTCATAGATGGGTTGGGTGAGGATGAAGTGTGCTCCATACTCTATTTTTCTTCTGAGGCGCTCGATCTCCCTATCGAGGTCTGCAGCTCCGGGATTCAAGGCCACACCGATGGTGAAACTGGTAGCCCTGCCCAGGGGATTGCCGGCAAAATCAACTCCGCTATTAAGCTTACTCAAAATCTGGACCAAGCCCTCAGAATTCACATCGAACACTGGACGCGCAAAAGGGTGGTCGCCTATGGAAGGTGGATCACCGGTAAGAGCCAAGATGTTCTGTATCCCTAAGGCAGCGGCACCCAGGAGTTCTGATTGCAGAGAAATAAAGTTGCGGTCCCGGCAGGTAAAATGCACGATGGATTCCATCCCCAACTCTTCTTTGAGAAGGTGAGCCAGAGCAATGGGAGAAATGCGCACCCGAGCCATGGGAGAATCAGAGATGTTCACCGCATCAACACCGGCCTGTTTGAGAAAATTGACTCCCTCTTTAACCCGCTCAAGGTCTATTCCCTTAGGGGGGGTAATCTCCACGGTGACGACGAACTGGTTCCCCAACTTTTCCGCCAGGGTGGAAGGAGGGAGTGCCGTTTCTTCCCCAGGTTCCTCCTGAAGCTCAAAAACCTCAATGGTTGGCTCTGCTCCTTTTTCGTGCACGGCCTTGGCCAACGCTTCAATGTGTGCCGGCGTGGTACCACAGCATCCACCAAGGATCTTCACTCCCAGGGTCACGAAATCCCGGGCAAAGGAAGCAAAATACTCCGGGGAAGCTCCGTAGAACAACCTCCCCTGCACCACCTGGGGATACCCAGCATTGGGCTGAACTGAAAAAGGACCTGGAAGATGTTCAGCAAAATAGCTGATAATTCTCACCGCATCCCGGGGTCCGCTACCACAGTTGATGCCTACTGCACAGGCATCGATGTCTTTCAAAAACTCCACCACCCGGTTCAATCCTTCTCCGTAGGGAGTACTTCCATCAGGAAGAAAAGAAAACTGCACGATATAGGGAACATTTGCAGAAAGAGTACTCAGCACTTCAAGGGCGAGTTCCACTTCCCGAATCGAGGGCATGGTTTCCAAAAGCAAGGCATCAACACCGCATTCCAAAAAGGTTTCAAGTTGGATCCGATACGACTCTCGAGCCTCCTCGTCACGCACTCCAAAACCGTCTCCTACCGGTTTTCCCAGAGGCCCGATGCTACCCAAAACGTATGCCTGTTCCCGGCCTACCTTGCGGGCAATGTTCACACCTGCCCGGATGATTTCAGCCACTTGCCGTTCGTAGCCAGAGGCAGCCAGCTTTATCGTATTCGCTCCAAAAGTGTTGGTTTCTAAAAGCTTTGCCCCAGCCGAGAGATAATCCCTGTGAATGCGCTCCACAAGCTCGGGATGGGTCAGGTTAGCAAGCTCAAGCGGCACCTCCTGGGGATACCCCCGCCGCAGAAGCTCCGTGCCCATAGCTCCGTCAGCGAGACACACCCTTACATTGGTTAGAAACTCCAGAAAAGGAATCATGAAGCCTGTCCCTCCCTGTGTTTTTGGGAAATTATACTCCAAGAAAACGATATGCCAAGTCCCGCTTAGCAGTTTTTGAAACGCGGTTTACAAAGTTTAAAAATTTTTAGCTCCCGCTTCATACCGCTTTAACCGTTCACCGATACCCTACTGGCACAAAATCAAGAAAGGAGTGATTCAGTGTGCACAGGTTGTTTCGGTTTTTCTGGCTAACCCTGGTGCTAACGGTGCTCTGGAGCGTCTCCGTGGCCTGGGCTTTTGGAGAAGTGAAGTTCGCAGTGATTTCCGACCCCCATCTGAGCTACCCTGCACAAAACACCAGCAACACAGTGAAAATGGAAGACGCCTCGATAGAACTTTTCAGAGAAGCTATTGAACAGATTAACGCCCTCCCAAACCTCGATTTTGTGATCGTAACTGGCGATTTGACCAAAGACGCCGAACCCTGGAACATCGACTTGGTGCGAGAAATGGTGGAAGAAATCCGGGTTCCGGTGTACGCAGTTCTGGGAAATCACGAAGTAAGCCCCATTCCTCCCAAAAATCAAGAGCCATCACTGGCCAGCCTGACCGGAAGTTCCAAATACACCACCGTTTTTGCACTCCAGGGGTACGGCTTCGACGGAGCAAAGAGCTACTGGAGCGCCGAACCGGTGCCTGGACTCCTGCTTATCGGGCTCGACACCACCAAGGTAGGAAGCTGGGGTGGTACGGTGAACAAGGCGCAGCTCGAATGGCTGGAAAACCAACTCGCCACCAACCAAGAAAAACTCACCATTGTCGTGGGACACCACCTTCTGGTTCCCTTCCGAGAAGAGGAAAAGAAACCCGAGTGGCAGAACTATTACCTTGATAACGCCGAAGAAGTGATTGCGCTTTTTGAACGGTACCCCCAGGTTTCCTTTTACCTTTGTGGTCACCGCCACGTAAGCACCATAGCGGTTGAAAAAAATGGGATCTGGTATATCGAAAACGCCTCCACGGTTACGTATCCCATGTCCTACACGGTTTACACCCTCACGCCCGATACACTTTCTTACCAAGTAATCCGTCTCACGGCTACCCCGGAACTCTGGGAAGTGGCAAAAAGTACCCTGCTCGAGAATCCCTTCTGGAAACCTACCGAAGACGCCACTCCAGAGGAAGTCCTGGCATACTATGAAGCTAGTGACTTTTTGAACTTCTCTATGCCAGTTAGGTTCAAAAAACAATAAGAGGAGGTCTAACCATGTCCGGAAAGCTTCGTTATTTCTGGGTTGCAATCGTCTGTATGGTAGGGTTATTTGTGGGTCAAGTGGCTTTCGCGGCCGGAGTAAAGTATCTGTTCCTGTTCATCGGTGATGGGATGGGCCTGGCTTCAATCCACGCCACCGAATTGTACCTCAACGATGTGAACAGCGAACAGGTAGGCAAAGAACACCTGTCTTTCACCAGGTTCCCAGTAGTGGGTCTCATGAGTACCTTTGACGCTGGAAGCTACATAACCGATTCTGCCTCAGCGATAACCGCCATGATCACCGGACAGAAGACCCGCTCCGGAATCATAAACCTGGACGCTGAACGAACCCGAGAACTAACCACACTTGCCGAAGAAGCCAAATCCGCTGGGATGAAAGTGGGAGTTGTGAGTACTGTATCACTGGACCACGCCACACCAGCAGGAATGTACGCCCACACCCCCTCCCGAAACAATTACTACGAAATTGCTCTTCAGCTTGCAGAGAGTGGTTTCGACTATTTTGCCGGGGGTGGTTTTCGCTATCCCACCGGCAAAGACAAGAGTCAGGAAAATATTTTTGATATCCTCACCCAAAACGGGTACCGCGTGGTGCAGAGCCGCCAGGAATTTGAAACGCTAACCCCTCCTGCCGAAAAACTGGTGGTCATCAATCCTACTCTCGATACCTCCTCAGCCATGCCTTACGCCATAGATCGCAGCGCCGACGATTTCTCCCTGGCCGAGCTAACCCGCAAAGGTATCGAACTCCTTGATAACCCCAATGGGTTTTTCATGATGGTCGAGGGCGGAAAAATTGACTGGGCTTGTCATGCTAACGATATTCGTGCGGCTATCGGGGACATTTTGGACTTCGAGCAGGCGGTTGCCGAAGCGATAGCATTCTCCAAGCAGCACCCTGAAGAAACTCTGATCATCGTCACCGCCGACCATGCAACTGGGGGGCTAAGCCTGGGGTATGCGCTCACCGGCTCCACCCTGCGCTTGGAACTGCTTGAAAACCAGAAAGTTTCCCATGAAGTCTTTGCACAAACAGTGAAAGCCTACGCACACAACACGCCCCCAGACAAACAAAGCTTGCAGAACTTCTGGCCCGTCATTCAGGAAAACTTTGGTCTCCTCTGGCTCTCTGACGAGGAAAAAGCTCAACTCACCGAAAAGGCGAAAGCTGGCGACCTTCAGGCAGCGAAAACCGTAGCCATGGCGGTATCCGAATATGAACTGGCACGCCTGGAGGAAGCCTTTGCAGCCAGCATGTCCGGAGAAATTCCTCAAAACGAAGAAGCCCAGCTACGTTACGAAGGGTACGATCCACTCACCGTAACACTCACCCATCTCATGGGAGAAAAAGCCGGCATCAGCTGGACTACTTACTCTCACACCGGAGAACCAGTACCCGTGTTTGCAATGGGCGCAGGAGCAGAACTTTTTGATGGTTGGTACGACAACACTGACCTCTACGCTAAAATGAAGCAGGCGCTGGCAATCACCGCCCAGGTGAAGTAAAATATAGTTCAAAACCCCCCTCCCACTAAGGCGGGCTTGCCCCGGCCCGCCGCCCCTTCAAAGAAAACCTCAACCAGCTATTTTGGAAAATACCGCAACTACCTTATCGCATCCCTTCCAGGATGCGTTTCCATTAAGTGGTTAAGAACTAAAAATATTAATTAGTATTATTGACAGTGTTTTCCACTTTATTTACAATGAAAATTGGGAATTTTCTTCTGTTAAATTTCTCAAATTGAATCGAGAAAGGAGGTGCTGAAGGGTAACCAAGCTTATCGTAGCTCCAGAGTTACTTTCTAAAAATTTACCTAATCCTCACAAACTTTTGCTACCAAAGGAGGGACAGTGATGAAAAGGTTTTACTGGGTAATAGTTTTTATGGTGCTTTGCTTTTTCCTTCTGGGATTGTCAGGCATAGCAGGGGCTGTAATGCATCTCAAGTATGGCCACGTGGAAAGAACCGAAGACCCCCAGCATCAGTTTGCTCTCTACCTTTCCAACCGGGTTAAGGAACTTACTGAGGGAAGAATCATAATCGATGTGTATCCCCACGCCCAGCTTGGCGAAGTGAATGAGCTCATCAACGGCGTCAAATCTGGCATTATCGAAATGGGTCACCACGTCTTCGCTTCTTTGGCCCAGGTTTATCCCGATGCAGCGGTATTCAGCCTGCCTTATCTTTATCGGGACATAGAACACGGTATCAAAGCAGTAAACCCTGAAACCTCACCAGTAATGCAAAAAATCAACGAAGAACTCATGAAAAAAGGCAATATGCTGGTCCTCGGTGCATACACTCGAGGTTACCGCCATCTTTCTGCTAACTTCCCGGTTTACAGCCCTGCCGACCTAAAGGGGAAGAAAATAAGGGGTGTACCGCTTCAGATGTGGACTTCGCTCATCAAAGGAATGGGGGCCATCCCCGTACCAGTGGCCATTGCTGAAGTGCCCACTGCTTTGATGACCGGTCTCATCGAAGGTCAGGAAAACCCCCTGGCTCAGATGTGGGCTTCCAAGCTCTACGAAGTGCAATCGCACATCATGCTCACCGGGCACATGGTGGACCTGCTCTGCGTTTTCATAAACCGCAATGTCTGGGAAAGAATACCGGAAAGCGACCGAGAGCTGATCAAGCAGGCCATGGCAGAAACCTCTGAATATTCCCTGAAATTCGCCTTGGAAAAAGAAGAGGAATATATTCAAATGTTTAAAGAAAAGGGCGTAACCATCATCACCAAGGAAGACGGTCTGGATGTTGATGCCTTCAGGGAAGCAGTATTGGAACAGGTCAGAAAAGATTTTCCTGAATGGACTGGTTACATCGAAGAAATTCAGAAAATAGACCCCTGAACCTGCAGGGTGCCAAAGTGGGAGCCAAGCTTGGCTCCCACTTTCTTTACCTGAATAAAACTGTTTACGAGGGAATCCAATGGCCAAACTTGTATATTACCTTCGAGTTATAGACCGGTTACTGGGTAGCCTGGTTCTGCTTTTGATGGTCGCAGTTGTGGTCCTCCAAGTAGTCCTGAGAGCCCTGGCAACTGCTATTCCGATGCCCACCATTGATACTATTGAGTTAGCGCAGTATTTCCTGATTTTTATCGTCTTTGTCTCTGCAGCATACACCGCCCGCAAAGGAGAGCATATCGCTATGCTGGAGTTCAAAGAAAAGTTACCGGCGAAAGTAAGGCTGGTGATTGACGTTCTGGTCTATGCTGTGGCTACGGTTGTATTTGGCCTCATTTTCTACTCCGCTCTGCGGAGCATCATTATTAACTATCAGAGCGTTACGCCAGCTCTGGGCATTCCTTTTCCTATATTTTTCTTTCCCACTGCATTCGGTTTTCTCCTGCTCACCATCGAGTACGGGCTGAAAACCCTGTGTCTTCTTCTAAGCAAGAACCTTCGTCTGCAGGAAATATTTGCTCTTCAGCCGAAGGGAGACTGACCAAAAATGATTGTCTATTTGCTCATAGGTACTTTTGCAGTACTCTTTCTGCTCGGTGTTCCGGTAATACTCTCCATAACGCTGCCCAGCGTTATCTATTTCCTGCTTAAGCACGTCCCCATAGACATAGTTGCCCAACGCTTTCACTATGCGCTCAATTCCTTCCCGCTGGTTGCTGTCCCGGTGTTTATCCTTGCCGGTAACTTGATGAATTCAACCAGGCACACAGAGCGGATATTCAAATTTGCTGACAGTCTGGTAGGACACCTGCCGGGGGGACTGGCCCAGGTCAACATCTTTGCCAGCCTGATTTTCTCCGGCATGTCTGGCGCTGCACTGGCGGATGTGGGCGGCCTGGGGCAGATAGAAATCAAGGCCATGGAAGAGCGGGGCTTCAAGAAAGAGTTTGCTGCTGCGGTAACCATGGCTTCAGCAACCGTCGGACCCATTTTCCCTCCCAGCATTCCCCTGGTAATCTATGGAGCGGTAACTGGGACATCGGTAATAAAGCTTCTTATGGGAGGAATTATGCCCGCCATTCTGGCCGTAGTGGTCATGATGATTATCACCGCCATAATCGCCCTGTTTAGAAACCTCCCCCGGGCTGAATCCCGTGCCGAATTCGCGGTAATCTGGGCCAACTTTAAGGAGGCTCTCCCTTCGCTACTTGCTCCGGTGATGCTGGTTTTTGGCATGCTCTCCGGTTATTTCACGCCCACCGAAGCAGCCAGCATAACCGTTGCTTACCTACTCCTTATAAGCATCTTCGTTTACCGGGATTTTAATTTTAAAGCGCTGCTTCGGGCCACCTATGAAACTATCAGGTCCACCTCAGCAATCATGATTATTGTGGCTTCGGCATCCCTTTTCAGTTGGATACTGGCAGTAGAGAATTTTCCCGCCGTGGTTCATTCTTTCATAGGGCAGTTCTGTGAAAACCGCCTTTTGTTACTCCTTTTTGTCAACGTCCTGATGTTTATAATAGGCATGTTCCTCGACAGCACTACCGCCACCATTCTGGTGGTACCCATAATCGTACCCCCTATCCTGGCTTCCGGCATAGACCCAGTACATCTTGGAATAATCATCATCTTTAACCTTATGCTGGGGTTGATGACGCCTCCCATGGGATTATCCCTCTTTCTGATAAGCGACATAGCGAAGGTGCCTATGGGGAAGGTGCTGAGAAATGTAGCTCCCTACTTTATAGCCCTGGTTGCCTCTCTTTTAATCATAACCTTTGTCCCCTGGTTCTCAACTTACATACCAGGAGTTCTCATGGGCAAATAATCACTGGCTTAACGAAAGCCCTCTGGGTTATGCAACAGGCCTGATCCAAGTAACACAACAAATTACGGACGCAGGCCTGTTGTTTCTGGCCGTTTTTCCAAACGGTATTCCAGCGCCTTGTCGTCTCAACCCTGAACCAGGCAGGTCAGATTCGGTGTAGACTCATTCTTCTTTTGCCCGTTCCTCAACGGCCTTCCGAAGCACTTCCTCGAATTCCGGATGAACCGCAGCAAAGTAGGAAAAGAGGCTTTCTGAAGGCATAAGACTGGAAACCAACCGCTTCTCCCCCTGAACCGGGAATTCTTCAAAAAGCACCCACATTGGAGGGGAAGTCGCAGACTGCTCAAAAAGATCAACCACCACAAACTCCGGATTCTCAAGGAGAATCATCCGGGCAGTCTCTTCGTCTTCGCCGGCTTCAGCACTGATTATTTCCCTCATGGTGGGAAAATCTATCCCTTTCATCACCACACCCACTGCGTATGTCTTTTGTGCATCATCCAAAGCCCCATAGGCCAGGTACACATGGCTTAAGTCTTCACTATCCTCTATGATGTAGTACTCAAGAGGTGCCGGGAAGCCGGGTATTTCTTCCACGAAATCTGGCTTGCCAAGCTTTGCTTCCACAAAGCTGCGTTCCAAAGGAAATGCCTCAACATTACCTATGACTTCATCAGCCAAATCATAGCTCACGCTGGCTCCTGCAGGAAACACCACCACCAGACAGGAAAGAAGAAAGGTGAGAAAAATCAGCTTGCGCATATTATCCCCTCCCACACGTTTTTTGGAAACCGGAGTGCTTCCATTCTATCACAGGAAAAGCTTTTGCGATACCACCGCTTTTCCTGCGCAAAGATGGAAACACACCAAAAAATTCCTTCGCAGTAATACCACGACCTATGGGGATGGGGTCCTTTAAATATCTATACCCAATTCTCAAGAGATTACAGAAGACGCTGGGAGCATCTCTGGAGTTACTGGAGAAAGGAATCAACTCTCAAAAGTTTGACGATAAGCTCTGGGAAATCATGCCCAGTACTGACAAAGATATCTCGAGGGTAGCTCTAAAAGTCAGGAGTCAGGAAATCTACCAGGAGAAAGCCCGAAGAGAAGGTTTCAAAGCGATAAGAAAGAATGACCCAAGGAACATCCCGACGCTCTTTAAGCGATTTGAACCACTGAAGGACCTAACTACCAACACCAGGATAGCAAAGAATACCGGCACCTTGCGACAAACGAGACCAAAGAGCAAGGAAAAAATCCGGTTCAAAAAGTAAAACTGGAACGAAAGAGGGGCTTAAAAAAATACACCTGCGATAAGCTGACGCTTTCTTTCTATTTTTAATCCCAACACCGCTATCCTTACCAGAAAAATCAACTCTTTCACTCAAGAACCCTTATGTCTTCCACCTCAATAAAAATCGTAGGCTCACATCCTGCCCCATCGCAGGAAGCTACTCGTACTGTTCCCAGAACCTCCAGGCGAATACAGGTTGAAAAGTGTTCTTCATAATAACCGTTGAGCGTTTCTCGCAATGCTTCCAGCGCATCGGGGAACTCCAGAGCCACCGTAAAATCGCCTTCCCGAAGCAATACCTTACAATCTCTGGGATAAACCGCTCCGAAAAATGTGGGACAGCTAAAAACGAGACAACCAGTAACCCCAACCCGCTCACCCACATGGGAAGGCAAATCGGCTAAAGTAACAGAGGTAGCTTCTTCCATCTGCTGACAACCCAAAGCAATGGTTGCCAAAATTCCAAAAAGGAATATGACCAGTACGCTTTGCGAGTAACGCACCTTTTCTCCACCTCCTTTCCAGAAAAAGTATATCAAATCGAAAAACGCTGTAACCCAAATTTTTATAAAACGCAAACCATCCTTACCCCCTCTCGGGGGGAGCCTTCGCAGATAATGACAACACCGAATTTCGGAAAACCCCCAAAAACCATATGGCATCATACATTCCCTTCCGCAACCTAACCCCTCAACGCAACCGGTAATCTCGTGCCTCCTGATACAGGGCAATAACATTTTCAGGCGGAACATCCGGCTGGATGTTGTGAGCCGGGCTTAAAACATACCCTCCACCCTTACCCAGAATGGCAATGACTTCCCACCTCCTTCCACCAACTATGCGGGATTTGGCATAATTTTTAATATTGACAAATTCTGAAAAGTTACAGTATACAGGTAAAAAAGGAGTGTCGTTTCGATAGTACCCGTGTCACCCCTTAACGCAATATGTAAAGGGTAAAGGAGAATATCCTTTGTTTGTGTCCCGGGTGAAAATTGAGTGAAAAAGAAGCGAGCTACTTTAAAAAAAGAACTGTTTTTAAAGGTTGTTCTCTTTTCGGGCCTGATTTTAGCCGTTTTTGGTGCTCTCTTTGCTTATTTCTTCTACTCCTCCGAAGTAAAAAAGGTCAGCATTCTGCTTGAGGAACGAAATGTAGCCTTGAAAAATTTTATCGAAGCCCGCTTTCTTAAACTGCGCAATTTGATTGAGTTCCTAAGTGAGGTAGATGAGGTGCGTAACGCTCCGCAGGGCAATTTGGAACGCGAAAAAGCGCTTGCTCTTTACCGCCGCTTTCAGGAAATTGATCCCGACATAAACTACATTTATTCAGGTTATGCAGATGGAACCCTACTCATCAATGACTACACACCACCGGAAGGCTATGACCCAAGAGTGCGTCCCTGGTATCTGGCAGCTCTTGAATCCCACCCAGAAGTTTCTGGCGGCATTCCCTACAGGGAAATAAAAAGTGGAGAGTGGCTGGTCTCAATCAGTAAAACTCTCCTTAACGACCGCGGCGAAATTAACGGGGTGCTCTCTGTGGAAACCTTTCTGGAGCCAATTTTTGAAGTGCTGAAGCAGTCAGCCGGAAACTACCGCTCTTTTTATAGCTACGTGATACGAAGCGACGGGAAAGTGCTTATCCACCACCGGGAACCCTTTCTGGGCAAACTTTTCCAGGAAGTGACCGGTTCTCCCTTTTCCTTCAATGCAGCAAGCGGATATTTCACCTATCAATTGAACGGTGCAGCGAAGTTAGCTTATTATTCAAAAATTGAACCTCTGGACTGGATAGTGGTCACCGCCTTAGAAAGACGGGAAATTGTTGCTTTTATCGTGCAGCAAATCCTGAAAGCGGTTGCCATAGTGGCTGTTCTTTCGCTACTTCTGGGCTGGATTTTAAGCGGTATCCTGAGTAAAAGAATCATTTCACCCATTACCAGTTTGAAAGAACAGGTGGAAAAAATGGTCGGTGAAACTCCGGAAGAAGCCAAGGTCAAAGTCGAGTACCCCGAAAATGAAATCGGGTCCATACTCCAGAATATCGAACAACTCACACAAGCTGAACTTCACAAGAAAAACCAACGGCTTGAGAGTGCTAACCTACTGCTCCAGGAACTCTCCATTACCGACCAGCTTAGCGGTCTTTATAACCGCCGCAAGATGTATGCCGAATTCAAAAAAGAAGTCGATCGGGTAAGCCGCTATGGGGGTACTTTCTCGGTCATCATGTTTGACCTCGACAATTTCAAAGAGATAAACGATACCCTGGGTCACCAGGTGGGCGATGCTGTGCTCAAAGAAATTGCAAGACTCACCAAAGCCACCATACGCTCTGTGGATGTAGTAAGCCGCTGGGGTGGTGACGAATTTTTGATTCTTTGCCCTGGAACTTTCCTGAGCGAGGCCCGCATGCTGGCCGAGCGGTTGCAAAAAACCATTGAAAATCATCGTTTTCAAGAAGGAATTCAGGTCACCGCAAGTATTGGTATCTGCGAGTTCTTGCCCCAGGAAAGCATAGAAGAACTGCTCAGAAGGGTTGATGAAGCCCTTTACAGGGCCAAAAAAAGCGGCAAAAACACAGTTAAAAGCTAAACCGCTCCTGCTGCTCTACCCGGAGGCATGCCCCTCCCCTCTCCCAGCTCCAGCATGAACCCGGCCGACCTGGGAAGCAAGTCAGGGAGGTATCCGCACTGGAAGAAAATGGGAACGCCAGCTTTGCTGGCAGCATCCACAGCTGCTTGCTCTGAAGAGAGCGACACCGCGTAAATAAGGATTCTATCCACTGCAGATACATATTTTTATCTCAAAAATCTCCTTCCCTTTGTTCAGCGACAAAAACTGTCGCCATTCTTTTGTATACTTTAATAAACTTTGTAATTAAAGTTTTCTCTAAGGGGGCGACCAGGATAACCAGTAAGCCAAACCCTCGTTTTTGCTGACGCAGCCTCAGATCCACCAAAGTTTTCTGAAAAGTGTCCAAGTCTTTGCTTTAAAAAGAATACGCTGTAAAAAGTCGAGCCCGAGAACAACCCTCAAAGGCGGTACAAAACATCGCAACCCCTTACATTCGATAACCTATAATTAATAAAAAGTGACCTCACCAAAAAGGAGGGATAAACCCTGGAACTCTGGGAAGCGTTGAGTGAGCTGGCAGACAAGGAAATATTGAACGAATATGCACCAGCAGGAATGCGTGCTGCTTTTATGCGTGGCATTCTTGCCAACCTGGGCTCTGCTATCGAGGGAGAGCTCGAAGCCATAAGAAGAGAGGTAATCTATGAAACAAGCAGATACCTGGAAGAAGTGATTCAAAGAGCCGTTACCGAAGGAGTAAAGATGGGTGTTAAAGAAGGCATCCGAGAGGGAATTAAAGAAGCACTGGCGGAATTACTTAAAGAAATCAAAAAGATGCAAAACTCACAGCAACAGCAACCTGCAGCCGAAAACGAAAAAAGCCGGAAGAAAAAATAAATTCGTCAATTCATCCCTTTTCTTCCGGCTTTTCATTCACCAGCCCTTAACAAGGGGTTTCTATTGGCCGCTTTCGATTGCCGCTATTCCTTGAAAGCACCTGCAGTTAAACCAGCCACAATGGACTTACCCGCAAGAAGCGCTACCGCAAGAGGTGGAATGGTGTATATCATGCTTCCTGCCATCAGCTTGTTCCATTCCACGCCATACTGACCAATGAAAACGTAAAGACCTATGCTGAGTGGGCGCATGGTTTCCGCTTTTATAAAAGCCAGGGGAACGATGAAGTTGCCCCAGGCCAGAAGAAAGACCAGTATGGAAACCGAAGCAATACCTGGCGCAGAAAGGGGTAAGACAATGCTGGTGAATATTTTAAAATACCCCGCCCCATCAATGAGTGCCGCCTCAATCAACCCCGAAGGCACAGAAACCATGTAAGAACGCAAAATGATTATTGCAAAAGGAGCCAGGAACACCGAAAGTGCCAACATCACCCCAAAATGGGAATCGATTAGCTTTATCCTGGTAAACATCAAAAAAAGCGGGATAATTACTGCCGTATAGGGAAGCATCTGGACAAAAGCAAACAGAAAACTCACTGCACCCTTGAGCTCAAATCGGAATTTGGTCATAACAAAAGGAGCCGGAAGCGAAACAAGCAGGGTTAAAAGAAGGGTTCCAAAAGCGATGATGAAACTGTTTTTGATATAGGGAAGAAGGGTTAATAACGCATCCCGGTAATAGCTCAAGCTTGGGGCCGGAGGAAAGAGATAGGGAGGTTTGTGGAAAATCTCTTCCGTGGACATGAAACCCCCAATAGCGATGAAGTAAAGAGGAGAGACCACCAACGCAACCACCAGGGCAACCAGTGCACTCCACTTCCATCCTCTCTGTTTTTTCAACGATTTTCACCTCTCCTCTAATCTGATGCGGTTAGAAAAGCCGACAAAGAGAATCACGATTATCTGCATCAGTACCAAAACGGCTGCAGATTTCCCGAACTGAAAGCGGTCAAAAGCAAGAGAATAAGAAAAAGTGCTTAGAAGGTGAGAAGCCCCTCCCGGACCTCCTCTGGTAACAATCCAGACCAGGTCGAAAACTTTGAAAGTGAGGATGCATCCCAGAATAAAGGTAGCCACTATCACTGGCCTTAACATGGGGAGGGTGATGTAGAGGACTTTCTGCCAGCCCGCCGCACCATCTATATCAGCACTCTCATAAAGCTCCTCGGGAATCTGTTGCATACCGGTATAAAGTAGAATAAAGTTGAAGGGAATACCCAACCACACGTTGACCGCTGTAAGCGAATAAATAACTGTTTTTTCCGAAGTTATCCAGCGCACAGGTTCTCGAATCCAGTTCAGGCTGGCCAAGAGATTGTTTAAAAAACCGTTATCATTGAGAAACCAGCGGAAAAAAGATCCGGAAACCATGATGGGCATAACCCAGGGTATCATCACCAGTGCCTGCAAAAACCCTTTCAAAGGGAATTCGTAATTGAAAAGGAGAGCCAGCAGAAACCCAACTACCATCTGCAGAGCAATAGAAAGCAAGGTGAAAACGATAGTATTATAAAGCGCTCTCCAGAAAAGAGAGTCATTCAGAACCGTTCTGTAGTTAAGAGAACCCACGTCTTTTGCTGTTCCACGAATGTAACTGATTAGGTTGACATCTTTCAGACTCAAAAAAATATTGTAAGCTACAGGATAAACGCCAAAGATAAATATTAAAGCCAGCGAAGGGAGCAAGAAAAGGAAAAGGGTTGTTCTGGGTATCTTCACTCTGTTTCCCCCTTAAGCATTGGTGAAACTTCCCTTAAACCAACATTTCACAAAAAACTTGCCGGCGAAAAGGCCAGCTTTATCGGTGAATCCAAACCCCAAAAACTCAAAAGCGGGGAGGAATTGACCTCCCCGCCTGATGCTCATTGCCCTTTCGCCCTGGCCAGAACTTCTTCCAGAATTTCCCTGGCCCGAGCCTTGCTTGCTTCATACTCTTCAGGAGTAAATATACTCTTTATATTCTGGGCTGCTTCTTTGAAAGCTGCCTCAGGTGTTTGCGCACCAGTGAGAGATCTTTGCAAAGCCAGAGCAAGCTCATTGGAAACATCAGGATATTTGTCCATGCCACCCATGGGCGGCCTGGGCACAGCGTAAGCAGCCTGTTTGATGAAAACCTCGAACTCAGGGCGTTTGTTAGCGATTTTTGCTGCGTAAGAAGCAAGAGTTGGAATGTGTCCCGTCCATTTTTCGTAGTATTCATCCAGCTTCTCTCCAAACCAGATTCGGATGAGCTCCCAGGCATACTTGGCTTTTTCGCTGTCAGAAGTGGTAATCCCTACACACTCTCCTCCAAAGGGCAAAACAGCGGATTTCATGCCGGCTTCAGGAACCGGGAAGGGAGTTACCTTCACATCACCCAGCTTCTCCAGAACATCCGGAAGCAGGTGCCAGCCAAACTCCCAATTCCCGTTAATCATCATCGCTGCTTGACCATTCATGAACCAGATGGTCACATCGCCCTGGTCTTTCAGACCAATAACGTCTCGAGGAGTATAACCTTTTTCAACCAGGCCGGTAACAAATCCAAGGGCTTCTATGGCCTCAGGCTGGTCCAGCTCCATAAGACTTCCGCCGTTACTCCACAGAAATGGTTCAAACTGCCAGGTTCCGGCTTCATCTGCTCCCGCATACAGCATAAGCCCGTACAGGTTCAAACTCTCTTTGATTTTCTGGCAAGCATCCTGGAGCTCTGCCCAGGTTTTCGGTGGCTCTCCAATGCCTGCTTCCTTGAGGAGATTTTCACGGTAGAAAATGGCCAGGTTGTTGGTGTGCACCTGCAAAGCGTAGATGTCGTTATCTTTACTGGTCAGGAGTCGATGGCCAGGGAAGAAGTCCATCCAGAAATCTTCACCAAGGTCCTGCATCACGTTATCAGTGATTTTCTGGAAAACACCTGCCTCGATTAGCTGAGGTACCCAGGGATTATCCAGATAAACCAGGTCAGGTAGGGTGTTGGAAATAGCCTGCTGAAGAATGGTTGACATATATTCGGCAAATGGGATATACACGTAATTCACTTCTACATCGGGATGAGCTTTTTGAAGTTCGGGAATCAGAACCTTCTGGATAAACTGGGCAACCTGCTCAGTGGGATTGGAATAGCTCTGGAAGGTCAAAGTGGTCGCCGCAAAGGCTCCAAAACTTACTGCCAAAGACCACACCAGAACCAGTAAACCAATTAACAATTTTTTGCTCACAGTACCTTACCCCCCTCAAACTAAAATTCGATAAAACATTGCCAACCACACATCCTGCACCAGCTCACTGCTTATAAACCAAGCAGTAGAAATCCACGTTTTAGTTACCGATGTTAACCTTTTCTTCCATCTTTCACCTCCTTCTCAAAAAGAGCATCATCAACTCAACATGCCACCAGGACCTGCTTCAACATCTGGTCTTACCATCTTACCAAGCCGGGATACAGTAACCTTTTTCCAGCTTGCCAACCAGAAAAGCTTCTTAAATCATCTTACCAAGCAAGTCTCTCAGGTGTTCAGGCTTTACCTGGCTTTTATCCAAACTTCCATAGGTCCTGGAGTTCTGTTAGCCCAAGCATAGTAAGGAATAGCAGTGAATTCCACTTCTTTCCTGAAGTTATTTGCTTCTTTAATGGTCAGATATAACCTCTCCCAGGCGTTCGGGTCAGCAACATACCCTTTTCCTCTGATTGCCACTACACCACCCAGGATATCCCGGTGTTCTGCCTTCAGGTCTCTGTCTCTGGATATCTCAAGGTCCCAAACATCCATACCGGGGTTATCCTCTGCTTCCACACAGTAAATAATTGGGCCTCTGCGAATAGCCACTCTTCCCACGTTGTCTTGCACCCGGGGATGACTCTCCAGAAGCTCCGAATCCATAGCAAGGTTCAGAGAAACCGTATCACCATCGTGCCAGTTTTTGCTGATTTTCAGATACCCATTTTCAAGCACCGGCTCCACCACTTTACCATTCACACTCACCGAAAATTCCCTGCACCACTCCGGCTTTCGCAGATAAAGCGAGCACGAAACGTTGCCACTTACCTTGAACTCCACCAGCCCTTCCCAGGGGTACCTGGTCTTCTCTTCTATCTTCACTCGGGAACCAGCCACCTCAAGCTCAGCAACATTGCTCGCATAGAGGTTGACCCATATTCCTTCTGGAGAAAGCGCATAGAGATATCCGGGAAGCGCAGTCAGGGTTCTTGCCACATTGGGCGGACAACAGGCACAGGCAAACCATCTTTGCCTCCGGTGGCCTCCTCTATCTGCCAGGGGGTTAACGTAAAAGTACTCTTTTCCATCTAAGGAAATCCCAGGTAAAATTCCGTTATAAAGAACAAGCTCCATCAGGTCGGAAAATCTGCTTTCACCCGAGACAAGAAGCATTCGGTAATTCCACATAAAACTGGCAATGGCAGCACAGGTTTCCGCATAGGCTTTTTCATTGGGAAGTTCATAAGCTTCTCCAAACGCCTCCCCTTCATGCCTTGCTCCTGCTCCCCCAGTCACATACATCTTTCTGGTTACCAGGTCAATCCATAATCTCTCCAGAGCATTCCAGAGGCCTTTATCACCGATCTCCATGTAGAGATCGGCAGCACCGCAGTTGAGATACAGAGACCGAACCGCATGGCCAACAATTTCATCCAGCTCTCTAAACGGCTTATGGTCTATATGATAGGTGTTTCCACCAATTAAACCCTTGCCTCTTTCATCTATGAAAAACCGGGCCAGGTCCAGATACTTCCGCTCACCCGTTTCCCGGTAAAGCTCTACAAGAGCCATTTCCACCTCCGGATGTCCAGGAACACCCTTTCTTTTCCGGGGGCCAAAAACCGAAGCAATGTGTTCTGCAAACCTGATGGCCACATCCAGAAGACTGCTTTTCCCAGTAGCCCTGTGGTGGGCAATGGCTGCCTGAAAGAGATGCCCGGCACAGTAAAGCTCATGCATATCCTTGAGATTAGTCCAGCGGTCTGGCTTGCGGGAAAGGGTGAAATAGGTATCCAGGTAGCCATCCTCGTCCTGAGCCAGCTTTATTTCTTCTATAACCTCGTCAACCAACCTCTCCAGTTTTTCATTTCTGTTGCCAGCCAAAAGATAGGACACTGCCTCTATCCACTTGTAAATGTCGGTATCGTTGAAGAAAAAGCCTGAAAACTCACCAGAAATTTTTGAGGCAGCAATTCTAAAATTGTCCATCCGACCGGTTTCTTCCATGATTTGATATTGCAGTGGCAGGGTAACCTTTTCCATGAGCTGCACTTTGCCTGCCCAAAAATCGCCTTCTGTAAGCTTTACACTACTTATGGAAACCGGGTGTAACCTTACATGCTTGCTTTTCGTTGTGTCAACCACAAAAGTTCGAGACATAAGCCCCTCCCAGTATAAAGTTTTGTCTATCTAATACTCCACCAGAAATTCTCAACCACTCTTTTTTATCTCATTCTCAAGTGCATCCAAAAGCCTGTCAATTAAAGTGCAGGCCCGAGCTGGATCTCTTTTTTCAACACACTTGAAAAGTTCACGATGGAAAAAATAGGTTTTTTCTGCAAAAGAAGGACACTCAAAAGGATCCTCCCAAAAAAGATGAAAATCTTTCAAACCTTCCAGAATATCAAAAAGGAGCTTATTACCTGCGGCACGGTAAATCAGGCTGTGAAAAGCCCAGTTTTCCTCTCTGCTATCTTCACCCCTCCTTTGCTTTTCTTCAAGAAGGTTTAGTCGCCTTTCAAGATCCTCCAGTTCTTCTTCAGTGATATTTTTGATTGCTTCCTCCACAGCCAGCTTTTCCAGGGCTCTCCTTATCTTTAGAACTTCCAGATTTTTCTTCTTGTCCCCATCTATGTGAAGAACCAGGTAGGCCATGTTGTTGCGTAAAGGGTTTTTGATGAAGATACCCTTTCCAGGCAGAACTTCCACCAGGTTCAAGCTCTCCATCTTTCGCAAAGCTTCTCGCAAGAGAGGACGACTCACTCTCAAGGCACTGGCCAGTTCTCGCTCTGAAGGGAGCCTATCCCCTGCTTTGAGGTTCTGGGAAGAAGCGTATTCCACTATTGCTTCCACTATGTTTTCGGTAAGTTTCACCCGGTTGATTGGTCTCATAGGCTATTTTGCCCTCTGGTCTTACCATCTTACCAGAAAAAGTGTACCGCTATCGGCAAACATTGTCAATTACCTACCGATTTTTTGCGCGCAATTCCGGCAACAAAAAATGGCAAAAAAGCTTTCAGCTGCTTTTTTTGAAAAATCCAGACAGCATTCTTAAATCCTGAAAGCCCAATCTCTCTTACCAGACTCCAAAACTTCCCAAAAATTCTCAAAATTTATTCTCAAGCGCTCCCCAAAAGGGTCAAATCTCCTTTCTATATTGAGAAAGAACAAAAACCCCAAAGAGGTGATAAGCGGTGACCAAGCGAACTACAAGAATACTCATCGACCTAAGCGCGTTGCTTTTATTTCCTTTCCTTTACAACAAACGCCCCTTGGGGCTTGCTTTCCACGAAGTAGCTGGACTGGTTCTTTTGGGTTTAGTGGGTATACACCTTGTTTTTAACTGGAAGTGGATAGCTGGTGTCACCACCCGCTTTTTCAAAAGAAATTTACCTGCAAAAACCCGCCTCACCTACCTCCTCAACGCTTTGCTTGGGATGTTCTTTGCAATGACAGTTACAAGTGGCATACTTATTTCCCGGGTAATCTTTACTGGTTTCAGAAACCCTGTCCTGCGTAATTTACACTTTTTCTCCGCCGGGGTAACCCTGCTGCTTTTCGGCATTCATTTTGGACTCCATTTGGGTTTTTTCGCTGCCGCATTCAAAAAATTAACCTATATTCCCAGTAAAATCGCCCGGCCTCTAAGCATAGCCGTGCTGGTGGCCATTGTGCTTTTTGGGTTCTACAGCATCTCATCAAGTAACCTGCCCCGCTGGCTTTCTTTGCCCTTTACAGCGGACCTTGCAGAAAGAGAGCATACATCCGGTCCTGAAAAAGCCTGGGCCTTGCAACCTTCAGTAGACAGGAACAATCAGCGCCAGAGTTTCGACAGTGCCAAAACAGGACTTGGAAGCTACTTCCATTTCTCAGTGGATAACCTGAAAGCCGCGGCCATGAGTTTCCTGACCTATATTTCCATCGTCATGGTTTTAGGTATACCCACTTATTTCCTTACCAGGTACACATTGAGGCATAAATGACACAAGCCAACCTTGTAATTAATACTTGCTTCCGGAAGCTTATACCCCGCACTCTGCTTCAAAAACAGGTAAAAGTGGAAAACCCCGGGGACAGCTTGGACAAAGAGAGCCCCCGGGCTAAGTTACAAAAGCTTAGCGTTTCCCAACCGGGAAAAGATAAAGAGGAACTATATCTTTTGGAAGATCAAGCACCCGGGCTACTGCTTCATCATAAAAAGCTCCGATGGCCACAGTGCCAAGGTCCAGAGCTTCGGCCTGTAAGTAAATATTCTGGCCCGCATGCCCTGCTTCCATATGGACATAGCGGATGCCACGTTCCCCGTACTTGCGAGTGGTCCGCTCGTACACCGCACAGATGACGATGGTAACCGGTGCCTCTTTTATCGCTTCCTGATAGAGCGCTGAGCGAAAAAGGTCCTCCCTTTTATCGCCTGGAAGGACCATCTCCAGTGCATGTTCTCGGGGTAAATAGTGGTACACCCCTTCAGGAATCCCTTCCACTTCCCCAACCACCACATACACCTCAAGCGGATAGAGAGCCCCTGCTGAAGGTGCAGTCCGAAAGCCATATCTTTTCTCGGTAATTCCTTGAGCAGCGAAAAGAAGTTGAGAAAGCTCCTCCAGGGTGAGTGCTTTATTGCTGAAAGAGCGCACCGAGCGTCGCTTGATGAGAACTTCTTCCAGGGAGTATTGGCCACGCTCTCTGGGTGCAGGCAGGGGAATCCTTTCTTCTCCCCAGGCTGGCTTTAGCACACCAAACACTCCCAGAAAAGCAAAAATGAGAATTATTATTTTCACGCCCATCCCCTCCCAAAACTTTCATCCAAAAGTCAGCGTGAAAGCTTAAACTAAGTATAGCATGAAAGAATTTCTACGCCCTCAAGAGCTTATCTATTCAAAGTATCCCTTCAGTTTAGAAGGCGTTTCCCTGACTACTACCAGAAGGTCGATGCCGCTTTCTCTACAAAGCTTGCCAGAAACCCGCAAACCGAAAAGCATAACCCTTTCAACCACAGGAAAAGAAGCAACCGTTCGAGCTATCCGCTCCAAGAGGTAAGAACGTTGCTCCCTAACCCTTCAACCTCTAACTGCTGCCTTCCGCCGTTTAAATAACTTCTCAATCTCAACAGCAAAGAAAACAACGCTTGAAAGCAGCAAGGTCAGCAGTAATTCTCCCGCAGTAAGCGGAGCCGTTTTGAAAATCGGCCTCAGGAAAGGAACGTATATAGTTGCCATCTGCAAAATGAAAGTAAGGATAAAAGCACCCAGGAGGGGTTTATTGGAAAGAGGACCCTGCTTAAAGAAAGACTCCTTCTCTGACCTCATGGCAAGTACATTACCCATCTGGCTCAAGCAAAGCACGGTAAAGACCATGGTCTGCCAGTGAGCATGGCCTGTTTTAATGGACCAGGCCTGGGTAAAAATGGATATCAATCCCATAAGCAGGCCGACCCAGATAATCTGAAAGCCTAATCCGTGAGCAAATATGCTTTCTTTGGGATGCCGTGGAGGCCTGTTCATAACGTCTTTTTCTGCAGGTTCTCCGGCCAGAGCAAGACCGGGAAGACCATCGGTAACCAGGTTAATCCAGAGGATGTGAATTGGCAAAAGGGGCACCGGAAGCCCAAAAAAGGGAGCCAGGAATATGGTCCATATCTCTCCGGCGTTACTGGTCATCGTGTAGCGTATGAATTTCTTGATGTTGTCAAATATCCTTCTCCCTTCTTTCACCGCGTTAACGATAGTGGCAAAATTATCGTCAAGGAGAATCAGGTCCGAGGCTTCCTTGGCAACATCGGTGCCAGTAATCCCCATAGCCACTCCGATGTCTGCTCGCTTCAGAGCTGGCGCATCATTCACGCCATCTCCAGTCATAGCCACAAACTGGCCTTTATCCTGCAGGGCTCTCACAATCTTCAACTTTTGCTCAGGCGCCACTCGCGCATAAACCCGAATGTGCTCAACCCGCTCCTCGAATTCCTCAAGCGACAACCTTTCAAGCTCTGCCCCGGTAATCACTGCTTCTTCTGTATTTCCATCAAGAATTCCCAACCTCTCTGCAATGGCTTTGGCAGTGAGCGGATGGTCACCAGTTATCATCACCGGCTTAATTCCTGCTGCCTTGCAAAGGCGTATGGCTTCTTTGACTTCTTCCCGGGGAGGATCTATCATGCCCACAAGGCCCAAAAGTGTGAGTTCGGCCTCAACAACTCTTTCCTCAACCTGTTCAGGAAGGGTACGCCATTTTCTCATAGCAATGCCCAGGACTCGCAGGCCCCGGGAAGCCATGTCTTCTGCCACCCGAAGAATTTCCTCCTTGTCCACAGGTCGCAAGCCCTGAGAAGTCAGCGTGTTTTGAGATTTCTCAATCAGGTTTTCAATCGCACCTTTGGTGAAGGAAACAAAGCTCACCCCATCACCAAAAACGATTTCCACGCTTTCTGGCTCTCCCTGACTGACCTCATGTATAGTGGTCATGCATTTGCGTTCGGAATCAAAGGGTATTTCTGACACCCGGGCAAACTCCCGTTCAAGGGCGGTTTTATCAAACCCAAATTTCCTTGCCAAGCTGTAGAGCGCAGTTTCTGTGGGGTCACCAAGCACTTTTCCAGAACTGTCCACCTGAGCATCGTTACTTAGGGCAAGAGCTATGAAAAGCTCTGGGAACAGACCGTTGGCACTCCCGTTATCTTCTTTAACGTCTTCTACCTTCAGCACCTTTCCATCAACCCAAATTTCTTCAACATGCATTCTGTTGAGGGTAAGGGTTCCTGTTTTATCGGTACAGATGTAGGTTACCGAACCCAGGGTTTCCACCGCAGGCAATTTCCGGATAAGCGCGTTGCGCTTGACCATGTTCTTTGCAGTCAGAGCCAGAGCAATGGTCACCACTGCCGGGAGTGCTTCAGGAATTGCTGCCACAGCAAGGGATATGGAAGTAAGGAGCATCAGAAACGGATTTTCCCCTCTCAGAATACCAGTCACAAAGACAATGCCACAAATCCCCAGAATGGCAATTGCCAGCCTTTTTCCAAAAGCAGCGAGTCTCTTTTGAAGGGGTGTTTTGGTTTCTTCTTCCTCTTGGAGCATGGTGGCGATTTTCCCCAACTCAGTGTTCATCCCGGTGGCCACCACCACACCTCTGCCTCTCCCGTAAGTTACGATGGTTCCCTTGTAGGCCATGTTTTTTCTGTCACCAAGGGGGAGATTCTCCTCCGGTAGGGGTTCCTCCATCTTCTCAACCGGGACTGACTCACCGGTGAGAGCTGATTCATCAACCTTTAACTGGGCAACTTCCATAAGCCGCATATCGGCAGGCACGATTTTTCCCGCTTCAAGGAGTACAATGTCACCGGGCACCACCTGAGAGGCTGGAATGCTCTGCAACATTCCATCCCGAATAACTACTGCTCCCGGCGCAGCCATCTTTTTCAAAGCTGCTATAGCTTTTTCGGCCCGGTATTCCTGAACGAAGCCTATGATTGCATTGATGATAACAATCACGATGATGGCAATGGTATCCTGAGGTTCACCAATGATGCCTGATACAAACGCAGCTGCAATAAGGACCATAATCATGAAGTCCTTGAACTGATCGAGAAACATTTCAAAAGCAGTACGTCTTTTCCCCTCTTTTATTTCGTTCGCTCCGTACTGAGCAAGCCTTTTCTGCGCCTCTTCCTGCGAAAGTCCTGCAGGACCAGTGTTAAGCTCTTTAAAAACCGCATTTATATCCTTTTGATACCACTCCATCAAACAGCCTCCTCACCAAAAAGCTGTAATCCAAAATGCCAAAACTGCCATCACGTTTTTACCAATATGGGCAGCGCTCTACTTTGCAAATCTTCTTCCCAGGCAATTATACCCAATTTATCAAAAACATACTCAGTCAGCAAACAAGATTTTGTTTAATACCAACTGAAGACAAGGAAGAGCCTTCGAAATCCCAAGCCAAAGCTTCCTTATCCACCCCAAGCAACTTACTCAAAAGTAAAAACTTCCAAGCCAATCTTCATTCGTCAGATCTTTCAAAAATTTTTGAACCAGAAAAAACCGATTTTTTATCACGGCGACACTAAATGACGTTGCGTAAACTTACAATCAATAATGAACCCAAATCATCAAAAAGGAGAGGAGAACATTGTTCGATCGTAAAGTTCTTCTTGCGCTTATTTTAATAACAGTTATGGGCATATTTTCTCTTGTTGGTTGCAGTACTTCAACCACCACTTTCACCATAGCAAGTAACGACTTTCAAATCTGCGAAAACCTTCTCCTTGCCTGGTATCAGGCCCTCAACGCAAATAATTTTGCCTTAGCCCTATCTTACTGCAAACCAGGAGGAATCATGTTCGATTATACAAATGACCTCTGGAGGCTCAGTATAGAATACCCATTCGCATACGTTTTCTACACAGTAACAGACATTTACGGCCACGAATACATCAACGTCAACATGATCTCCATGTACCACGACTTTTGCAAAGACTTCTACTACAACGGGTGGTACTTTAAAACTGACTGCGAAACTCGTTTCTTAATTCTCTTTGAGAAGGTTTACGGCGAGTGGAAGCTTGCCTAAAAAAAACCTTTGCAGGAGGTGTTTATATGCGTCGCTTAGCCAGTTTTTTGCTTTTTGTGTGCTTTACGCTGATAACCTTTTCCTCTGCTTACGCGGTAACCACAGAAGAGCTTCTTACTCGCATTGAACAGCTCGAACAACGAGTTGCAGAATTAGAAAAACTTCTGCAACCCCCAGAAATAACCGAACAGCAAACGGTCACCTCTGACCAAATCGTGTTTGAGGGGGAAGGTATCCAGAACACAAGACCTTTCACCGTTACCGGAGCGTGGGTTATCGAGTGGCAAGCAGAAGGGAATTTTTTCATGATAACCATTTGCACCAAAGATGGAGATTACGTGGACATTCTGGGCAATGCTAAACGTGGCTCATCATACCAGCCTCAAGGAGGCAGTTACTATCTCCAGGTAAATGCTCTCGGTAAATGGAAAATTGCTATCAAAGAAGAAGGGCAAACGAAAAAGTGATTTTTCTCTTAAAACGCCAAAATGCTCAATAAAAGCACCACCTAAAGCGTTCAGTTTGTGTCAATCACAGAAATCAGGAAAGGAGAGATGCAGCGTGTCTGCCAAGAAAAAGTTATTGATGCTTTTATGCGTTATCATCCTGCTGATGGCATCGGGTATAGCGTTCCCTGCAGAATGGAAAATGGTAGCCCGCACCTACAGTGAAGACACCTTCTTCGTTGACAAATCGTTTGTTGAAGTTATCAGCCTCACCAAGTTCAAAATTATCAAAACCCAGATAAAGCGAGTTCTGGGAACAGATTCCAAAAAGCTGATAGAAAGGCTTTTCAAAGCAATTGCCTGCGCAAACAAAGAACCCTGGCCAGACGAAGCCAGCTACAAAACAGAGGACGGAACCGAGTACACAATAAGGTTGCTCGATGACTACGATGTAGAATATGCCATCTTAAAAGTCTACCTCAATCCCGAAAACTACGGTTACCTCGCCATAGAAGAGCGCTACTACAATCCGCAAGGAAAAGAGATTGGCAAAGCAAAGTTCAGCATACCTTCCACCATCAAAGAAGATTCCTTTACGTACGTATCTCCCTATTCTGCGATAGGGGCCACCATTGATTACTGCGCAGCCTATCTCAAGAAAAAGAACAGGCTATAAGATTTGCTAACCCGGTTTTTCAAAAGATAAAAAACTGCACCGGTAAAAGAGAAAGAACCACAGTGTATCAAGCTCCACCATGCAGGTTGCCCCGGGCGAGAGAGGCAAATATACCCAAAACACAAAGAGAGGCAAAAACCATAAAAGCAACTTTAACACTTGTCAAAAAGAGTGGATAGCGTTCAGGTGTGATCTGGACTCTTCCCATAAATACTGCAAAAATCAACATGGCAATTCCCATGCTGAGCATCTGCCCCACAAGCCGCATGGTAGCCAGAGTGGCCGATGCCACCCCGTAGAACTTTTTTTCAACGGAACTCATGATGGCATTGGTGTTGGGAGAGGAAAAAAGCGCAAACCCAAAGCCCAGGAGCAGCAAGCTGGCCACAATGAAAGTAAGATCTGTGGCATTGCCCAGAAAAGCAAAAAGGAAAAGCCCCAAAGCGGTAAAGGCCATACCCATTGAAGCCACCACTCGGGGTTCAACCCGATCAGAAATTCGGCCTGCAAAAGGCGAAAAGATGGCCATGACCGCAGGCTGGGCTACAAGGATTAAACCTGCACCCTGGGGATTGAAGCCTTTTATGTACTGGAGATACAGGCTCAAAAGAAAGGTCAAAGCGGCAGTAGCACTGTAGTTAATCAGTGCTGCCAGATTGGAAAAAGCAAACACTGTGTTGTTCCTGAAAAGATTCACGTCCAAAACAGGGTGAGCTACCTTCATCTCCCACACCACAAACACCAAAAAGCCCAAAGAACCAGCCAGGACCAACCAGGCTCCAGAAGTATCCGGAAGGAGAGAAAAGCCATATATCAATGCCACCAGGAAACAGGCATAAATCAACGAACCCAGAAAATCAAATTTTTCTCCCCGGGCTTCTGCCCACTCATCCTTAAGCTTCCACAGGGTAAAAACAATGACCAAAAGACCCAGGACAACGTTCAGCCAGAAAAGGCTTCTCCAACCCAGGTACTGGGTCAGAAGTCCTCCCAGAAAGGGTCCTAAGGAAAGGCCCAGATACACGGTCGCCGTGTTTATCCCCAGGGCTCTACCCCGCTCTCCTGGTGGAAAAACCGAAGTCAGAATGGCCACTCCAGTACTGAATATCATTGCCCCACCTGTTCCCTGGAGTACTCGAAAGGCGATAAGCAAAAAAGGAGAATTAGAAACTGCTGCGAGAAAAGAAGCGATGGTATAAATCAGCACACCACAGGTAAAAATCTTCTTTCTCCCATATATATCAGCCAACCTTCCCGAAGGAACCATAAACACTGCTGCAGCCAAAAGGTATGCTGTGGGAATCCAGCCCAGCAAAACTGCGTCCATGGCAAATTCTTTTCCAATGGCGGGAAGGGCCACGTTGATAGAAGAACCCATAAAGGGAGTGAGAAAAGAACCCAGCGTGATGGAAAGCAAAACTGCTCTTTTATAGGAATCAGCGCCTGTTGTAGTTAAAGTGTTTGTAAACATAGCACTCACCATTACAGTTTAACAATTTAAAAAGCCTCTTTTATGAACCCTGCCTTTTTTGAGATAGCAATAAAATAACGCTGCTGAAGACAACTCGAACAGGGCGAAATGCAACCCTTTTACCCGCTACCAGCAAAGCCAAAAGAGTGAAAGAAAATTTTCCTGTTTTCATTCACCTTACGCAGCTACCACCACCTAAACATGGTGGTTTTTTGCACCTCTCCTCTCTGCCACAACAGGTTCTGTCACTTTGCGAGCTAAAAAGATTACCACCGAATACAAAAGGACACCAGAAGGCATCTTGCTCAGTCGCTCGCTGCCACAGCGTTTAAGCTTCCACTTCACTCTTTCCAACGCCTTTGAGAAACTCGGTTATCCTTCCCCAGTCTTCACACCGGTATTCATAAATAGGCGTGCAACCAATCAACTCACTGAAGCACTTTCAGGAATAAATTTTACCCCTTCTTCTCAGGGTATCTTCAGCACTGATTGGTTGGACCGCTTTTTTCTCGACATCGTAGACAGAAACGATGTTCATTCCTTCAAAATAGCTTTTCACCCGCTGAATCTCTTCCCTCGACAACGGTTTTACTTTGCAAGGCCTTAGCGGCGTGTTAATCTGAACTTCATCAGGATTAATCTCTCTCGCAAGTTCAGACAACTTCTCGGCATCATCTTTATTTTCTTCTACAAACATTATCTGCAAAGCGAGCCTTCCTCTATATAAAGACCTGAATTTCTTTATACCATTAAAAATTGCGTCAAAGTTTATCTCTTTCATTGGCTTATTTATCGCTTCCAACGACCCCTGAGAAAAAGCATCTAATTTAGCCATTACAAAATCAGCCAGCAATAGATCTTTCACAACATCTTCTCTATCCATTAAAGAAGAATTTGTGATAACCGCAACTTTTTCTCTCCGCACTTTCTTTACGGACTTTATCATTTCTCCCAGATTTTTCGCCAGGGTAGGCTCGCCTCTACCGGAAAAGGTTATATAGTCGATTCCTATTTCGGGCAAAGAAGAAATCTCTTCCAGAAGATTTTCGGTGGAAACATAAATCTTTCTTTCTGAACTGAAAAAATGAGTCTCCCCTAATTGGCAATAAATACAATCAAATGTGCAAATTTTATCTTTGCAAGACAAAGGATCTATTCCCAAAGAGCTTCCCAATCTCCAGGAAGCAACCGGCCCATAAACGTATTTCAACCTTTTCTTCCGCATATCACCACGAAACTCCCTTTTCCATACCCCTTTTCTGGCTTTTCCACTTCCTTAAGTTCTTCCAAGGGCTGGAAAATGGTTTGATAGGTAACAATTTCATCGAAGTTGTGTCTTTTCAGTAAACCTATAACTTCATCTACTGAATAAAAATTTGCCTTTTCGTAAAACTTGTGTCCCTGCTGCTTTTTTTGTTGATAAAGCCTTCCCAGATAACTATTTTTATCCACGATGCCAATGATTATCTTTCCACCGTCCCTAAGCACCCTTCTCGATTCTGACAATACCAAATCGGGATTGTCTACAAAACACAAAGTAACTACCATCAAGACAAAGTCAAACTCCGCTTCCCCAAATGGTAGCTGTTCGCCCTTGCCCAAAAACGCTTTTACACCACGCTCTTTAGCAATCTCAAGCATCTTCTCTGACGGATCAACACCGAAAGAAACGCCCAGGGGTACTGCAAACCTTCCGGTGCCAACACCAATCTCAAGTCCTTTGCCTCCCCTGGGAACTACCTGTTTCAATGCCTCTATTTCGGATAAATAAGCTAATCTATTTTTGTCGTACCATTCATCATATTCCATCGAATATGAATCAAATATACTCATCAATCTTCCCCCCAAGCCTTTTGAATCTCCATCCAAATACGTACCCCAATTATCACCAAACCACGCCAATCTTTTCGCCAGGCTGAATTATTCTTTGTAATAAGAGTTTCCTACTTGCCCAAGCTCAAACAACACCCATGAGCCCATAAACAGCCTGATGCGCCCACCTCAACAGCAATACGATGCATCAGGGAGTTCCTTGCCTAATTATACAACGGGTTCACGCAATCCCCTGACAAATATGCTTAAACGATACCTTCTCACGCCCGCAGATTCTGAGAAATCACAAAATTACCTCAACATTCCTGCCAGGTACCCTCAGAAATTGAAGCTATACAGCGATCAAGGATTGCCTGATTGCGGAAACCATCTCCAAAAGATGGGATTTCAACCACTTCTCCCCGCAGGGCTCTCACAAAAGCTTCGGTCTGAAAATAGTAATGATCGAAAGAGCCAAAATGAGGCGGACATGGAAAGAGAGCAAAATTGCTCCGAAAGTAGGTATATTCAGTCATCAATGCCGGACAGGCGAGAATTTCCTGGGGTTTTTCAACATCAACCAGGAAGCCACCCTGCTCACCGTTTACCTCCACAGTCAGGGCATTACCCCGACCCGTTGCACAGCGGGACATTTCCGCAGTCAAAAAGGCTCCCCCTTCCACTTCACCCCATACACTTACCGCATCGTCCACAGTAACCTTCTTTTTCTCTCCCGAAACAGGGTCCTTCCTTTCGGAAACGAAAGTCCTGGCGTAAGCCTTAACCCGCAGAATTTTTGATCCGGTGAGAAACTCGACCAGGTCAAAAACATGAGAACCCAGATCACCCAGAACTCCACTCCCTGCCTCCCGGACGTCAAGCCGCCAGCTATAAGGAGCTGAAGGCGAAGAAAGCCAACTCTGGAGGTAGTGGCAACGCAGGTGGTAAATTCTTCCCAGTTTATTTTTGCGCAGAATATCCCGAAGCATCCGAACTGCCGGGACAAAACGGTACGAAAAAGCAACCATGTTGACCAAGTTTCTCTCTTTTGCCAGTCGATAGAGCTCCTTTGCCTCTTCTGCGTTCATGGTGAAGGGTTTCTCACATAAAACATGCTTTTCAGAAAGCAAAGCCCGCTTAACCAAGGGATAATGGGTAGCGTTAGGAGTTGCAATTATCAGCGCCTGAAGAGGCAGCGCAAAAATCTCGTCAGCGCTTGTAGTGAGGTGCGGAACCTGGTATTCGCGTTTTGCCTTTTCCAAACGGGCCTCGTCTGGATCACAAACGGCCTCCACCTGAACATCAGGGGCAAAGTGGCGCAAACTTAGAAAATGACGCTCCCCAATACCACCAAAGCCAATGATTCCTACTTTAATGTTTTTAGAAGACATGCTCTTCATCCTTTCCGCAGAGGTTTTCACGCGTCTTTATCATAACGCTATTTGCAACCAGGAGAAACCAGCTAGGCTCTGAAAAACTTCCACATATACCACTACGCTCCGTAAGAAAAGAGTAAAATTCGCAACAACGTGACGTCCTCCCCTCAATAAATTGAGGGGCATCCTCAAGCGGATGTGCGCAAAGGTTTACCCTCGCGCTTCGGTTCGGCGACGCCGTGCCATCCCAAGAGGTATGACACGACCGCGGGCCGCGCCACTCGGCCACTACTCCCCTTCACGGGAGATACCTGATGCACCCTCTCGAAGATGTTCAGGGCACCATTTACATCCGCCTGTGCCCTCCACCCACAGGGACATATATACAAACCCCGATATCTCCGGTTGGAAGGCATAACCTTCCCGCAGGCGTGACAGGCAATGGAGGTGCTCTTCTCTTCTACATCGTCACGGATTGTGACCCCCACTAGGGCACCTTTATATCTCAGCATGTTGATCAGCTTCCGGTACGGCCAGGCATGCAACCGCTGGTTCAGCCACTTTCCATAGTCAACGCTCTCTCGGATTCCGTTAAGGTCCCCTATAGCTATTTCTTTTACACCCCGCCGCATGCACTCCCCAATAAAATGAGCGGTGGCTATGTGCAGTAAGTGCTCCACCTGTCTTCTTTCCCGGTGTGTTATCTCCTCCCACCTCCGTGAGTTCTGCTTAAGACTGGCCCGTACCTTCTGCCAGTACCGTCTTATGGTTTTGATCTGCCTGCCAGAGTAGAGCATTACTGTGCCATCATCAAAGGCACAGGCCATGAGAACCGTCTCCCCAAGGTCCACCGCTACCCTCCCCGTCCCGTTGTTCTCACGAACCTTAACTTCCACCACCAGACGGGCCTCTATTCGCCTGGAAACCTTGTCGTAGGTAATGGAAAGTTCCCGCACCCGTTCGTACTCCACGCCAGGACGGTGAGATATCCGGAAGGTGACTTCTCTTACCCCGTCTTCCCGGCCGCTACCCAGACTCAATGTAACTTTATCCCCTTTCACTTTGAAGCCGCTCTGCACGTACTTAAGTGGCGAAAGCTGACCCTTACGGCGGAAGCCGGGAGCCCCATGCTGCGTGAGACCCTTTTTCTTGAGGGCAAAGAAAGACTTGTATGCTTCCCGTACTTCGTCCCGGGTGAGTTGCACTGACACCGAGTAGTACCCTTTGGCCCTGGGTAGCTCCTTTAAAATGCGGTTGAGGTTCTTCCGAGAAATATTTACCCTTCCGGTTTCTTTGTACTCTTTCCGCAGATGCCACAAAAGCCCGTTGTAGACCTTGGTGGCACAAAACATGGCATCCTTCAGAACAGCTTCAGTCTGCGGGTCCGCATGGATTTGGGCTTTGAGTGTGATTAGAGGCACTCATTCGCATCCTTCTTCTATTTTTTGAGCTTCGATATACCGACTGATAGTATCACTAGAAACCTGTCCCGCTGTAAATGCTAGGGTGAGGGGGTCCGTGTATCCCCTCAATAAATTGAGGGGGATTACTGCCCCCTCGCACTCCCCCATATCTCTAAAAATTATGACGACGCATGTAAGTACTCAAAGTCTTGCTTTAACTTGTTTACTGTAAATCTGCCCCAGACAAAGGTGATACAGGCAGAAGTAGCATTTCCTACCACTATTCCTGCCCATACTCCCACAAGCCCCATTTCCATGGTGAACACAAAAAGCCAGGAAAAGAGTACCTGCATGATGATGGTTCTCATAACGGTAACGACCAGGCTTTTCTCACCCCGACCAATCCCCTGGAACATTGAAGAAGTAAACATCCCAAAGGGAACTCCCGCCAGAAAAAGGCTAAGCAAACGTAGAGCTTTCACCAAATCATCGTAGATGCTTGCACCCGCTTCTGAATAAGTAAAGACCCTCCCGATGAAAGGTGCCAGCGCCAGAATAACCAGCGTTACGACAACTCCTATAAGCAAACCCAGCTTCACAGCGTAAAGGTACGCTGTCTCTAGTTTTCCTCCGTTCTTTTCCCCAAACGCTGCACCGGTGACTGAGGTAACAGCCATCGCCATGCCAATAAGGGGAACCGTGCCGAAATTGATAACCCTCCAAGCACTGGTAAAAACTGCTACTCCGTAATCGCCACCTGCTTTTACCGCAAATACATTAAGTACGTAGATTGCCACCGACATGCTGATTTGAGCCAGCGATGCAGGAATACCTATTCGCAAAATTTGTCTTAAAATGTTTGAATCCCACCGGTAGCGAAAGGTTACATAAGTATCCTTTTTAAAATACAGCCAGTACGCAATCAGTAAGGTGGAAATGGCTATGGATAAAACCGTCGCATAGGCAGCACCTTTTACTCCCAAGCCCAGCACATAAATGAAAACGGGATCCAGTGCAATGTTCAGAAGCGATCCTGTAGCGATGGCAAACATAGGCCTTTTAGCGTCGCCTTCGCCCCTTAAAACACCGTTGGCTACGTTGTTGAACATCAAGAGAGTAATAGCATAAATCAGCACCGTGGCGTAACCCATGGCAAAATCGAGTGTTTCGCCACTTGCACCTGCAAACTTGAGAATAGAACCTATGCTCGGAAAAAGTAAAAAAGTAGCGATCACACCAATGATAACGGACAAAACCATGGAAAGAGAAGCGGCAGTGTCAGCACCTGCTTTGTTTTTCTCGCCGATTTTTTGCGCCACCACAGAACTTGCACCAACCCCAACACCAGCAGCCAGCGCAATGACGATCATAAAGAGGGGGAAAACCAGACCTATCGCAGCCAGGGCCTGAGGTCCAAGCCCGGCTACCCAGATGCCGTCTGCCAGGTTGTAAATGGTCTGTACCAGCATCGCAAACATCATGGGAATAGAAAGTTTCACAATGGCTTTCCTGGGGTCTCCTCTGAGCAGTTTGGTTCCCCTGGTTTCTCGCTCCATTTGCGCTCACCCCATTTCTCTAAAAGAGCCAAAAGCCGTAAAAACCTCATTTGAAAGTATTTTCTTTGAAACAAACTTTTTTTGCAAACCAATGAGGAAGTAAGAAAAAGATAATTCAAAAAATCTGGATACCCTTTAAAATTTTTAAAAAAATTCCTCTTACACCCCTAAAGTTTTTTTACTTTTTGCCGATATATTGTAATGAAGGCAAAAGTTGAAAGAACAGATTTTCTTTTGAACCTTTAAAATCGAAAGGATTTTTTTCAGGAGAATGAAAGGGCAAACTCTCCGAAAGGAGAGGGCGCAAAGCTTCGGGCCTAAAGCGCAAAGAGCGCTAAGGTGGCTGAGCTGCCAAGTCTCCTTATTTTTGTGGAGCTTGCGAAGCGCCCTCACTTCCTGGAGGGGAAAAGCCCAAACGGGAGGTGAAGGGCAATGAAAAAAAGGTTAACCCTATTAGGTTTTATTGCAGGTTTAGTAGTAGTTTTGCTTGTAGCTGGTTGCTCCACAACTTTTAATATCCCTCTGGATGGCAGTACATCCCTTCCCACAGGAAGGTTTCTGGAAAACACCGCTTCCCGGGTTCTTCTGGATGTTCCTTTTCTTCCCCAGGTTCCACCTGGCGACTGGTCCAACACTCGAAACTGCGGCGTGGCTTCGGCAGTTATGATTAAAGCGTATTACTTTGGCAGCACCCCGACTCCAGAAGATATTATCGAGGCTGATCAGTGGCTTCATAACCGATTTGGTCTTCCTTTGAATGGTGGAAATGGGGATTACACCAATGTGTTCCAGATTCGTGCCTGGTTAGAACACGAAGGAGTTCCAACCAGAATAGGCATGGGTAACCTGGAAGTACTTCGTAAGCTGCTTTTTGAGGGCAAACCCGTCCTGGTTGCCGTATACTCCAACATGAACCCGGCAGGTGGAGCCAAGCACGCTATGGTAGCCGTGGGCATAGACGATTCCACCATATACGTCAACGACCCGGGTAAGGTTAATGGAAAGAACAATACCTATCCTATTTCTCAGTTCCTTGCTGCCTGGTCGGCCCAGAACAACTGGTATGTTACTATAGAGTAAAAGTTTTGATAAATTCAACTACAGTGTTCAGAAATGGAGAAACTTTAAATATAATGCCTATTTTCAAGACACTTTATTGGTTTACCAGAAACAACCTCTCAAGGTCTATTAGCTTTACTTCATCGCTTTCTTCCAGATTTTCAAAGCCACTTTTTGAGAAAAGGTAGTATATTATCGAAAAATCGCTCACCTGAAGATCTTTCAGAAGGTATGGAACTTTACTTCTAAGCTTGTTCAAAACACGAATGTCCACTCTTTTATTTGTCCATTTACATTTACCCACATAAAGTGTTTTTCCCTTAATAGCCACTACATCAATCTCTATTTCTTTATTCCACCATCTACCAACTTTCTCCACTCCCTCTCTTTTGATTAAATATTGGCGAGCTACCTTTTCAAAAGTGAAAGAAACGTGTTGATCCAGGGTAGCAGTTATTCTTCGCAGCGCTTCTTCTTTCAGATTCCTATATATTAATTCTTGGTTTGGATAAATGTATCTGAAATAAAACCTTAAATACTCGTCAGACAGGTAATAATGAGGTTTGCGTTTCGGTTTTCTGTTAATAAAAAATGGGAACTCCTTATTTACGAACTTCAATTCCATCAGTCTCGAAAGATACATGCCGATGCTTTTGTAATCCACGCCAGAAATATCTGCAATTTCACTGGGTACCGTTTTGCCTTGAGCTATTGATTGAAGTATCGAATAATAGTTGGAAGGATCCTTAAATTCTTCAAGAGTCAGAAATTTTCCTTCCTCAACCAGATACTCACCGGCAGTGAGGACTTTTTCTGTTAAAGCCGTATAAAAATCCCTGTAACCAGAAAATTCAAGGAGATAGAGAGGAATCCCATCGGTGACACTGTACGCCTTCACAAAATCCCTTGTAGACTCAAAATTCAAAAATTTTACAGATTCAAAAAAGTCGAGAGGTAGTACCTGATATTGTCCTGTCCTTCTACCATAGATGGGGCTGTTCCTTGTGAGTACAATTTTTTCGATCATTCCGATATACGAACCACAAAGAATCATCTTAACTCCTAATTTCGAAAAAATCTCATCCCACCACCTTTGAAGAACGCTCGTAAAACTTTCATCACGCATGGGAATATACTGGAACTCATCAAAAACAACCACTTTTAAATCTCTTTTAGCTTCAAACACGTTCTTTAAAAATCCAAAGAATTCATCCCAAGAAGAAATTCGCAAGGTAGACGGAAGCGCCAGAATGCTTTTTATCTCATCCAAAAAACGATTCATCAGGTGAATGCTGCTTGAAAGGTCTGCAGTGAAAAATAAAGCTTTTTCAAGGCAATTTTGAAGAAGAAAAGTTTTCCCCACGCGGCGTCTTCCATATATAACAAGCAACTCCGCCTTATTGCTTGAAAGCTTTCGCTTCAGAAACTCACATTCCTTTTCCCGATTAATAAACATTTTTACTACCCCTTTGTATAGTATATCATAGAATACCAAATATAAATTTTTTAACTTTAAATTTTCTAAATCTAAATTTAGAAAATCTACCAAGGGAAACACAATTCTTAAACTACCGCAATCTGCCCAATTTCTTGCATATCCTTTTTCTCTCCAGTATTATTTTTTTCGTTATGAAAGAAGCTAAAAATGCTCAGCTTCCTGGTTTTTCTTCTGAGGAGATAAATAAAGCACGCTCTAAACTCGTTAGAACTCTTCTGATTATTGCAGGAACATTTTTTGTGGGGCTCGGGATTGCTGGTATACTCTTACCCCTTTTGCCCACCACGCCTTTTCTTCTTCTGGCTACAGCATGCTACGCCAGAGGGTCACCAAGATTTTACCACTGGCTCCTCAACAATAAGCGGTTTGGAAACTACATTAAGAATTACCGCGAAGGAAACATTCCATTAAAAGCAAAATTTTTAACCATTGCTGTTTTGTGGGCTACAATAGCGACTTCCTACGTTGTGGTCTCCAAAACCTGGGTCCGGATCACTCTAATCCTTATAGCCATGAGCGTTACTGTACACATTCTTTCCATTGGCAGGTTCTATCCCCGAAAAAAAACGAACAGGGCCTTAAAAAACTAACTCAGATTGTGCTGCTTTGCTGGAAACAACTTTCAAAGCCCGTCAACCGTTACCATACCAATCCGTATGTTTCATAACTCTTTTCACTTCAAAATCGTCGCTACCCAACGGGAAACTTTTTCACTCAACTCACTTCCTCCACATCATAGACAACCAATTCTTCCAAAACCGCTGCATCCGGGCACAGCCTTTTTATGTCCTCTACCACTCTCTGCTTCCCACCGCCACCATGAGTTATGAAAGGCGCAATCTTTTTTCCAGAGAGCGCGTACTGGGAAAGAAAAGTAGCCACAGGTGGTGCCACCGCTCCCCACCAATTTGGTGTTCCAAGAAAAATGACGTCGTATTCCTCGACACCTTCAATTTTCGTTTTCAAGGGAGGTTTGTAGCCTGGTTTGTAGCCTGCCTTTATCTCTTTTCTCGCCTGCTCAGTAGTTTCTCTGTAAGACGAGGGGTAAGGCATCTCAGGAATCAGCTCGACGATTTCTCCCTCAGTTAATTCTCGAATCAACCTGGCTATCTTGCGCGTGTTGCCAGACCAACTGTAATAAACTATCAAGGGTTTCATGCTTTATCCCTCCGTTTTTGATATAGCACTGAGTGAAATAAATTTACCCAATTGTATTCGTTTTTGGCGTTTCTCCTCACTCAACGAGTTCCGCCATTATAACAAAACCCCCGTAAAGGTATTGTGCCCTCACGAGGAGTCCGCTCTCGTCAAAAGACGCTCTGAAACACTCCTGACTGTTGAAATAGATAACAGAATCTACGCCGTACTCACTCTGTTCGTTCTGCCAAACCAAAGCGATTTCTGGAATCTCCAGAATTACATCTTTTTTTCAAGAGTTCCGGATGCACGTAGAAAGGCCCAAACGAGGGAACACCCATTACTTCTTCTGAAGGTAAGGACATACCAGAGTAGAACTGCACAACCCTGTATCTGGCGATTTCACCTTGAACGCTTGAAAGTTCATAGCTGCCACTTCCTGCAGGCGAGGTGACCCCGTAGGAAGTAATGTAAATGTCGTAAGTATGACTTTCTTGAGCAACAAGGGGAAATTCATTGACTCTGGGCCAGTCAATGTATAGATGTTTTAAGTATTGACTGTACACCACACCTGACCCTTCATGCTGTCTGGTAAGGTACTGAAATCTTTGAACGAGCCCCTCAGTTGACATCCAAATGTCCGTAGAAGAAACATCCTCTTCTATGCCTACCCAGATGGAGTTCTCTGAGACAGCACCACCTCTTACTACAATGCCCTGTTGGGCAAGCACGTCAGCCTGATTAAGTAAATCCTGGATCGCATCGGGATGCAGGAACACCAAAAGTGGCATCACCTTAAAGGGTTGAACCATTATCTGATAAGTGGAAAGGTTGGTGAGAACAAGGAATTCGATTCCCCATACCTCACTGTTTTCCAGGTTCGTGACAACATTGATCCTGAAACCACTTCCCGAAGCGGCGCTTGCCCCAATCGACCGAGAACCGCCTTCTTGCTGATAGATCAGCACAAGACCAGGCTTAACCCATTCGGGAACAGGATATTCCCTCGGAAGAAGAAGTGAAAGATCCGCTTGCGCAAAAGCTGTTATGCAGTTATCGTGAACAGCATCATCACTACTAACAGCACTAAAATGCCGTACAGTCTCATGTTACTTCCTCCTCCTTGTTTTCACCATAGCTTTATTATAAAGCCACGAAATCAGCTTCAAGAAAAAGCTGGTTTTGCTTATGTTTTGGGCCACATCGTAAATAAGAAACTCTTTTGTTACAAAAATTCCGGTTGCGCTCTTTCAAAGCTACAACCACCGTGGGAAAGGTAATTTCTACCAAAAGTGTAAACCAAGAAAAAAGAAAGTGCCAAAAATGAAATAAACCTTAAAAGGCTGGCTTTTTGCAAGGTTTCCCTATTGGAATTTTCGCAAGGAAGTCATTCGCTGGAAGCCTCATGAATTCTGGCAGGCCCGGCAGGATTCGAACCTGCAACCCCCGGATTTGGAGTCCGGTGCTCTAGCCATTCGAGCTACGGACCTACCTTCACAAGCAAAATATACCCCAAAAGCGGTTTCCTGTCAACAACATGTTTAAGCTAATATCATGCGGGGGCACCTAATAAGTCCAGTCTCTTCTAAATATCTCCAGGCTCTTCTTCCTAAACCCCAGTGTGGCTTTTTTATTATACTACTTCATTTACCTTTCTAAGTGAAACTGCATGGTTTCCAGTTCAATCGCATCGTCATAGTAGTTCCAGAACTCCTCCCAGAAAGTGTGGTTCAGTCTCTCCACCATTCCATCGAGTTTGGGGGAGTGATGAGGAAGCACCAACAGTTTGAGGTTCTTCTCTTTGCAGGCTTCTTCAAATTCACCATAAAACTCACTTCCCCCCATCCACCGATATGGCTTTTATTGGAAAGGGACGGTGCTCAAGCAACTCTTCCAGGAAGTTCTTAGCCAGATCGATCTTCTTGCAAATCAAAAATTTTCTAAAAACCAGAGAAAAGAGCTAAAGATACTCTATATCGGTGAGTGCTGCCCACCTGGGGTGGAGTGCTTTTTAGCCTGCACAATCCCTTCAAAAACAATACTTTGGACTTCGAAGTATCCGCGTTTCTTCTCCCCATCTTCGCCCCCACTCATCACTAACCCCCAACCAGAACCATCGGTGTAGACCCAGCCAAAGGTTTTTGCCGGAAGCCAAGCATACCAGAAAGGTTTCCCTCTTTCATCGAGGTTATAGGGGGTTTTGGGCCATATACAAAGAGGAGTTACCACCACGTGGTAGGAAGCTCCAGGAACAAGACCCTGAAGGGTAAAGCTTTGTGGATCTGCCTGAAGGTAGAAGAAGTACTTGGGATCAGGAACGTACTGGGCGGGGTAGTCGCGGAAAAAGACTGGGTAATTGTAACGAACGTCCTTGGTCCAGTATGCCGAGGACAAGGGTTCCGACGGTTCAACAATGGAAATCCGATATCCCACTACAATACGCTTTACAGGCAGGTAGTAGAAAATTATACCACCGGCTGCACCTTGGTCGGATTCAAAAATGGATTCTACTTCAGCCTCAAAGGGAGAAAAGGAAAGGGTTGCTTCTCCATCGAAACTCTGCGAGAAAGCAAGGGAAGAACAGAGCACAAAAAACAGGAAAGCTAACAACGCTTTTAAACATATTAACATAACAAGAGAACACCTCCCAAACGGTAAGGCAATCAACCTTCAAAAAATATATCTTTAAGTTCATACCTCTTAATATCATGTGATACATCTGATAAGTCCAATTTCTCCCAAATACTTTTAGGCTTCTCCGTCCCAAATTTTTCTTCTTGCAGGTTACAAGTCACCTTTGCTTGTTTCCAAAGACTGACGGTGTCTTCTAAAAACACTTTTAACGTCCATTTTATACCTCAACCCCTCCAATCATCCGGTTAACAGCGATAACTCCCAGTAAGATAAGACCCCACAGAGCACTGGCAAGATGAGAACTCAAGCCCAGAAGGTTGAATCCGGTAGCGACAACCTGGAGAACAACAATAGAAACCACCACCCCAGGAAGACGCCCAAATCCTCCCGCTGGATCCACACCTCCCAAAACACAGGCCAGGACGGTAAGCAGAAGATACGATTCTCCATAATCAGCCTGGGCGGCATTGAAGCGAGAAATCATGACCAGCCCTGCAACGCCAGAAAGAAAGCTGGACAGAAAGTAAGTTTTAAAAAGCACCAGAGCATTGTCAACTCCAGCAAAGAGAGTCGCTGTAGGGTTTGAACCAAGAAGGTATACATAGGTCCCAAAGCGCGTCCTGGTAAGAAGAAGGTACAGGGAAAAAGCACAGATGAAAAAGATTACAAAAGGCATGGGGATACCCAGGATAGTCCCATTTCCCAGGAAAAGAAAACTATCTGGAAAGCCAGCAATAACATAACCCCTGGTGAGAACCAGGGACACCCCCCGAATAAAAATCATAAGTCCCAAAGTAGCGATAATGGCTGGAACATTAACCCAGGCAATGAGAACTCCCTTGAGAACCGCAAAAAGCAGTACAAAAGAGAGGCCAAACAGCATGGCCAAGGGAACTGAAAAACCACTTCGAGTCATACCTATGGCAGCAACAACTCCACAAAGGTTTGCCGTAGCAATGACGGAAAGGTCAATTCCTCCGGTAAGCATTGGAGTTATCTGAGCAAGAGTTAAAATGCCCAAAAGTGGCAACTGGAAGGCAATGGACTGGAGGCTTTCCAAACCAAGCAGTCTCCCCCTGGTCAAAATCCCTAGAAGAACAATTAAGAAAGTGACCACAGCTACCAGAACTGCAGACTGCATTTCTCGCCTTCCCAATTTATCCGTCATGTCCGCCCTCTCCTTTTTTGTTCAAGGTTCTGCTGATAGGCACTCAAAGTGGCAGCAAGAACAATAATGAGTCCCATGATAACCTGGTGCCAGTACGCTGAAGCCCTAACCAGAATGAGACCATTTTTGATAAAGGCGATAAAAAGGACGCCTAAAACTACCCCAAGGGGAGATCCGGCGCCACCAAAAACACTTGCCCCTCCCAGGATTGCTGCTGCCAGAACATCGAGCTCTCGACCCACAATAGCGTTGGGTTGAATCATCTGATTGAGTTCTGCGTGCACAAAACCAGCAAGGCCAGCAAGAAGACCAATGTAGCAGTATACGAAAAGCTGGATTCGAAAGATGTTGAACCCGGCTCGGCGAGCAGCTTCGCTATTTCCTCCCAGAGCGTAAACTTTCCGACCAATGGGGAGATATTTCAAAATGACCCAGGTTGCAAAAGCAATCAGGAACCACACCACTGTAAAAATAGAGAGTCCGTAGTCCACTCCCTTTTCAGAAACCAGGGTAAGCACCTTCAAACGTGCAAAATCCCGAAAAGGTGCTGGAAAACCATAAATCCACTTCCCCTTGCTGATCACCATCAAAAGGCCGTAGAAAACGTTGAGGTTAGAAATGGTGATGATAACCGGGTGCACCCGGGTTCGGTTCACCAAAAAAGCGTTGAAAGCCCCAAGCGCTATACCTATAGGAATGGGGATTAAAAAAGCCAGAAAGACACTTTCCACCATGTATCTGGTGATGATGACTCCCATGACGTATTGGGCCACAGTGGCAATGGCCGTGAAGGAAACATCAATCCCTCCAGAAATCAAAACCACAAGTTCTCCTAAAGCTACAATACCCAGGAAAGAGTTATTGCGTAGTACATCGAAGAGGTTTTCCGCAGTAAGAAATTTAGGATTCAAAAGAAAAAGAACTACAGAAAGAGCAACCACAACACCTGCCAGATACGTTTCCGTTTTACCAGCAATACGCTGCAGCAAAGTGATCGCCTCTATCCAACGATTTCTTTCCGAAGTTCCTCTTCGGTAACTTCCCCAGGCTTATACTCCCGAATGATACGCCCCTCCCTCATGACCAGAATTCGGTGGCAAATTTGAAGGACCTCATGTTCCTCATCCGAAATTAAGATGATGCCAATGCTCTTATCCCTGGCAAGAGTAAGGATCACTTCGTAAATGCTTTCTTTCGCTGCCACATCAACTCCATGGGTGGGGGTATCAAGAATGAGAATCCGTGGAGCGGTGAGAATCCACCGGGCAAGAACAACTTTTTGCTGGTTACCCCCCGAGAGAGCGCGAACTGGCGCATCTACTGCCGGAGCTTTTATGCCAAAGTCCCGAACGGCTCTATTGGCCACGGAAAGCTTTTTCAACGGATGTAAAAAACCCAGGCGCTCCACAAGCTTATCAAGAATGGTCACCACAATGTTGTCAGCCACAGGTTGATCGAGAATCAGGCCCTGGAGAAGCCTGTTTTCCGGCACATAACCAATGCCCTGCCGGATGGCATCACGGTTGGAACGAAAAGTAACCTCCCTACCCTCGAGGAAAATCTTGCCTGAATCAGGGGGATTGAGCCCAAACAGGGTTAAGGCAAGCTCAGTTCGACCCGAACCCCGGGGACCAATAAGGCCCAGAATCTCTCCTCGGTGAAGGCTAAAGTTAACGTCGTTATACTCACCTCTCCGGGTAAGGTTTTCTATCCTGAGAATCTCTTCTTCACTCCTTAAAGGAGCAATAAGAGACTGAGCAGCGATTTCTTTTCCAGTCATCAAAAAAGAAAGGTGAGCCTTGTTAAGTTCCTCCTTTGGAAAAGTGCCCACTTTCACCCCATCCCGGAGAATCGTTACCCGATCACTTATTTCAAGCACCTCATCCAGGCGGTGGCTTATGAAAACAAAAGCGATGCCCTGAGCCCTCAACTCGCGGATGAAACCAAAAAGACGCTGTACTTCCCGAAAAGTTAGTGAAGCTGTCGGTTCATCAAGAATAATGAGCTTTGCTTCACTCGCTATCGCCCGGCATATGGCCACAAGCTGCTGGTCAGCAAAGGGCAGTCTTCCCAGGATAGCACGGGGGTCAATGTTGATACCAATTCGCTCAAATACTTCTTTTGCCCGCCGCTCTATATCGCTCCAGGAAACAAACTTCTGATTCCTCTCAATATACTCATGGGCAAAAATGTTCTCAGCCACTGAAAGGTTAGGAAAGAGGGAAAGGTCCTGATACACCACATGGATCCCCAGGTGAAAAGCAAGGTAAGGAGTAAGGCGGGGAACTCTTCGCCCCTCAACAACAATTTCTGCTCCCGGCTCAGGTTGAACAACGCCAGTAGTAATCTTCACCAGCGTGCTTTTGCCTGAGCCGTTCTCTCCCACCAGCCCGTGGACCTCACCCCGAAGGACTGAAAAATCCACATCCCGGAGAGCCACGACACCCCCGTACCGCTTGCTTACGCGAGAAAGAGAAAGAACCAAAGAAGCCGCAGACACAAATTTCACCTCAAAGAAAACGCCGGGGTGAAGCACCCCGGCGTTTCTTCTTCAGAAGCCAAGAGATTCTGCAGTTTCAGCATCAGGCATGATTTTGATTTGGTTCACGCTGATAACTTTTCCTTCCACCTTAATGGGTCCAAGACCCGGAATTTCCATCCCCTCTTTAATCTCCACACCATCAAGAATTTGCTTGGCAATGTAAACCATAGCGTATCCAGCATCTTTGGGATCCCAGAGTTGTGCCCAGTCCACAGCCCCGGTGGCAAGGTATGGAGCAACAGTGGAGGGAATTGCGCTTCCCACAACGATAATTTCGTCCTCCATGCCCTTTTCAGCCACAGCTTGAGCTGCTCCAATCGGACCCAGGCTACCCCAACCAATTACTGCTTTGAGTTGATCACCATAGGTAGTAATCAGGTCAAGAACTGCCGCCCGAGAATCTTCAACAGATTCGGCGGTGGGTAGGCGGGAAGTAAGTTCTTTCAGAAAAGGATACTTTTCCTTTGCATATTCAAGCGCCACATCAGCCCAGTAATTGTGAAGAGGCACCGTAAGACTTCCCACCAGCATTACAAAACCAGCCGGGTTTTCAGGGGTGTACTTATCAAGCTCGCCCATTTCCTTAAGTTCTTCCACAATAGCATCGATGGGCTGCTGTCCGTATTTTACGCTGTCGATGGTTTCAACATCCCAATCGATGGCTTCAGTTTCAAACGGTGACTCATGAGTAATAACCACAATACCCCGCTCCCGTGCCTTGTTGAAAACTGGAACCAGAGCTTTGGCGTCGTTGGGAACTACACACACTGCATCCACACCACGGGTTACCAGGTCTTCGACCATTTGAACCTGAGGTGCTGGATCAGCAGTTGCCGGACCAGTAAGATAAGCGTTTACACCGAGTTCCTTTGCCGCCTGCTCTACACCTTCCGCCATGCGATTAAACCAGGGAATACCTGCAATCTTGACTACTACCGCAATTTCATACGGTTCCGCTGCAAAAGCTACCGAAGTCCACACCAGAAGGCCCAAAAGCAGGAAAAACACCACCAAACGCTTCATAGGTGATCACCCCCCTTTATAGATTGTAACAGAAAGGGTTTTGGTGTCAACAAATACCGGTTGCCAGTCCCAGCTCTGAAATGCATAATCAGAACATCAATCAGCGTTTTGCCAACAGTTGTTCATCACCTAGCAGCCGAAGAAAAGTCACCAAGTGTTACTTTTACCACCTGAATCCCCATATCCTCGAGTTTTTTCGCCAGAGTAGAATCGAGATATTCATCAGTAAATATCCTGGTCACTTTTCGTAACTCACAGATTTTAAAAAAAGCTACTTCCTGGAATTTCCGGCTTTCGGCAACCAGAATAACCTCGCAAGCAGAGTTAACCATGACTTTCTTAAGGTTTGCCTCGAGCTCAAAAACATCGGCAAGATATCCCTCGTTAACCAGAATTGCCCGAGCTCCCAGAAAGATTTTATCAGCATAATAATTCCGCGCAGCTTCCTCTGCCTGAGGTCCCACGAAAGAAAAAGACGGTGGGTGAAGGGTACCTCCAGTAGCAATAATGTTAAAGTTAGGATTAGAAGCTAAACTGATGCAGATATCCAGTGAGCTGGTAAGGATGGTCACTTTCTTGTCAGGGTCCATGTTCCGGGCAACCTGCAGGGCAGTAGTACTGGCATCAAAGATAACTGAATCTCCGTCTTCAATGATTTTTGCAGCTTCCTTTCCAATAGCTTCCTTAATTTCGCGGTTGGTAACTTCACGAAGCGAGAGGGGGATTTCGACACTGCTTGTCTTCACTCGGGAAGCTCCACCATAAATCCTGCGTAATAAACCCTGCTGCTCCAGCAATTTCAAATCCTGGCGGATAGTGTCTTCACTCACCCCAAAGGTTTGTGCCAACTCCTTCACAGTAAGGGTTCGGCGAGTATTCAGAGACTCCAGAATTTTAAGGCGTCGTTCTTCGGCAATCAAACCACTTCTTCTCTTCAGCATAAGAACCTACGACACCACCTGACGCGTACGCCTGGAAGCAAAAAGGTTGGGAAACATGACCACGCAGACCAACACAAAACCGATGATTACCATCATGACCTGACCTGGAACGTTGCGAAGCCCCATGCCATAACGCAAAAAGCGCATGAGAATAAGTGCAAGACAAGCTCCCAAAATAGTCCCCTTACCTCCGGCCGGGTTTGCCCCCCCTAAAACAGCAATAGCAATAACTTCGAGTTCATAACCGGTCGCCACATTGGGCCGAGAGCTGCCCAGTTTAGAAGTGAGAAAAACTGCTGTCACCCCAGCCATGAGTCCGTTAAGAGTAAAAAGGATTCTCCGCATTTTTCCTACCGGCACGCCAGAAAAAAGGGCCGCCTTTCGGTTGGTACCTATTGCAAATATCTTGCGTCCGAAAGCAGTTCGATGGAGCAAAATACCGTACACGACTGCGCACAAAAGGAAGGCTACCAACATAAAAGGGATGTGAGTCTTGCCCACATACCCCCAGGCCAGATACGAATACCAGAGCGGAAAACCACTGATTGCTTTATCACCGAGCAGGATATAGGCAATACCTCGATAAAGCGAAAAACCAGCTAAGGTTACTATGATGGCTGAGAGATTCGGTACGCGGGAAATGAGAAGGCCGTTGAAATACCCACACAGGGTTCCCACTCCCAGAGCTACAAAAATAGCAAGCGCCATGGGAACACCTGCTCGATGAGCCATGGCCATGAGGACCGAAGATAGAGCGACAATGGAGGCTACCGAAATGTCTATCTCACCGGCAACCAAAACCAGTACCATGGGAAACACCATAAACCCGGCCTCGAGAAACACCGAAAGTGCGTCCATAATGCTTGCATAACGCAAAAAATGTGGAGAAAGCTGGGCGTTGACCACAAACGTAATGCCAATAAGAACCAAGAGAAGCCATTCCCAGCGAAAGACAAAAAACTTCGTCTCTCGGCGGAGGAATTCTTTATCACGCTCCATAGCGCATCCTCCTCAACTCTTCGCGCTGCCTGAGCTGCGCTCGCTCAGCACTGCGGGTAATAAGGGCATTTACCACCGCAGCAACCAAGATAATTATTCCCTGAAGAGCCATCTTCCAGAAAGGAGAAACCCTGATCATGGGTAGGGCATTATTGATTATTCCAATGGTTATGGCTCCCAAGAAAACCCCGGGAACAGTTCCCACACCACCGGTTATGCTCACCCCTCCCAGAACACAGGCAGCAACCACCGTGAGCACAAAGCCCGAAGCAGTGTCGTTCTGAGCCGAGGCATACCTGGCCACCCACATAACCCCTCCCAGGCCAGAGAGTGCCCCCGAAATAACGTAGACCAGCCAGGTGATAAAGGTGGTATTGATGCCGATGACTTTCGCAGCCTCAAAATTGCTTCCCACCGCATAGATTTCCCGTCCCGTACGGGTATGGTTAACGAAATAATAAAAGACCACATACACAATTAGAGCAATGGTTATCAGGTTGGAAATACCCAAAAGCCTTCCCGTCGCCATGGATTTGAACGATTCAGGCATCTCGTGAGCACTGACCCAACGGCCACCACTCACTATAAAGGTAATACCCCGATAGATGTACATCATGCTCAAAGTGGCAATGATGGGAAGAACTTTCCCTTTAGCCACAATGAGACCAGTTACCGAACCCAAAAGTGCGCCGAAAACCAGCCCGAAAACCAGAATTAAAGGCGGCGAGAGATGAGGATTGTCTCGAACCAGGATACCTGAAACCATACCCGCCAGAGCAAGAACCGATTCAGTGGAAAGATCAATCCCTCCAGTAACCAAAACCAGCATCATGCCCACTGCCATCACGGCGAGGACTGAAGTATCGATAAGCATATCGTGAAGGTTGCCCCAGGTCAGGAAGCGGGGATTGCGCATACCGATGACGGTAGAAATAATCACAATAAAAACAATAATCCCTAATTCCCTGAAACCTCGCATTTGCAATACAAATTCCGAAAAAGACTTATTGCTCCCTTTCACCTGTAGCGCTCACCACCTGATGCCTATTACCCAGTTGAGTAACACCCACTGCCATTTCCATAAGCTTTTCCTGAGTGGCCTCCCGACGTTCAAGGATACCACTTACTCTCCCCTCACACATGACCAGAATACGGTCACTCATCCCCAGAATTTCCGGCATTTCAGAAGAAATCATGATAATCCCTAACCCCTGTTGTGCAAGTTCTGACATAATACGGTGAATAGCAGCCTTAGCTCCTACGTCCACTCCGTGCGTTGGTTCATCCAGAATAAGAATCCTAAGTCGGGCAGCAAGTAGTTTGGCTACCACAACTTTTTGCTGGTTACCGCCTGAGAGTGAACTAACCGGGCTGAAAATAGAAGGAGCTTTGATTTTCAAAAGTTCGAGCATCTTTGAGGAAAGCTGGTGTTCACGCTCTGGCTGAAGCCAACCGTGCCGGGTGAGAGAATCAAGGATGATGATGGCAATATTATCATTAATGCTCATTGGTAAGAACAACCCCTGCTGCAGGCGGTCTTCAGGAAGATACCCAATACCACAGGCAATGGCATCCAGAGGACTTCGGATAGTAACTTCTTTTCCTTCCACAAAAATTTTGCCTTGGTCTGCTGGAGCAATACCAAACAGGGCGTGAGCCACCTCGGTCCGACCCGAACCTACCAGACCGCTCATACCCAGAATTTCTCCTGTGTGCAAGGTGAAAGAAACATTGGAAAAATAGCCCATCCGGGACAAGCCTTCCACCCGCAAAAGCTCTGCTCCTCGCTCCACCTGAATTTTGGGGAAGAGCTGGTCGATTTCTCGACCCACCATAGCTCGGATGAGCTCTCTCTCACTCACCCCGTCCACCATCCAGGTCCCCACTTTTCTCCCATCTCGCAAAACGGTTACCCGGTCAGCAACTTCAAAAATGTCCTCAAGGCGGTGCGAAATAAAAATGATGGAGGTACCACGTGCCTTCAACTGCTTCATAATTCTGTATAATTCTTCAGCCTCTCGCTTGGTAAGCGCCGCGGTGGGTTCGTCCATAATCAAAACCCGGGCATCGATTGACAGAGCCTTGGCAATCTCCACTATCTGCTGCTGAGCAGCACTCAGAGAACCTACCGGCGTTGAAGGGTCGAGGTCCGAACCCAGGGATTCAAGAAGCTCCCAAGCTTTTTTGCGCATTTCCCTCCAGTTAAGGCGCTTAAAAAGCGGACTCACCAGAGGATGGCCCAGAAAAATATTCTCCGTAATGGTAAGATGCGGGAAAGAAGCCGGTTGCTGATACACTGCAGCTATTCGGTAGCGGAGTGCTACAGTGGGATTATGAAAAGTCACTTTCTGACCTTCCCACCGAATTTCCCCAGTATCCGGCTGGTGGACCCCGGTGATAATTTTAATAAGAGTGGATTTGCCGGCACCATTTTCACCTACCAGGGCGTGAATTTCCCCTTTGCGAAGGTCAAAATCAACCTGCTCCAGAGCCTTGATGCCGGGAAAATATTTGGATATTCCACGCAATTCAAGAATATTCTCGCTCAACTCATTCACCCCATAAAAAACCAAGGGGCAGGGCTAACCCTGCCCCTCAAAAAGCAGGCTTTAGAACACGTCCTTCCACTCGTCAATGTTGGACGCATCGAAGCGGAAAGGAGGTCCAAGCAGCACCTCAGTCCCGCCATCCTCGGCTTTGGTGATGGTCCGCTCGCCAAGTCTTCCTGCAGTGAAGGTCTCACCCTCTTTGCCGGTTATAGTACCTTCACAGAGAAGCCCTGCAACGTAAGCAGCAAGATAACCCAGATCCACCGGGTTCCAGAGATAGAAGGCTTCACAGGCTCCATTCTTAACCCATTCAGCCATCTCACTGGGAAGGCCTAAACCGGTGAGCTTGATTTTTCCAATCAAACCCGCATCGGTAATAGCCTTGGCAGTGGCGCTTATACCAACAGTAGTTGGAGAAATTATACCCTTGAGGTTGGGGTAGGATTTGAAAAGACCCATCGCCTCATTATAGCTTTTATCCCGCAAGTCATCTCCATAAACAATGGCTGCAAGACGCATCTTGGAGTATTTGGGATCTTTGAGCTCTTCCTGCATCCAGCGAATCCAGGTATTTTGATTGGTCATAGTAGCCGCTGCCGAAAGAATAGCAATTTCACCTTCATAGCCAATCATCTCGGCAATGGCCTGAACCTGAAGTCTTCCAATTTGTTCGGCATCGGCCTGGTTCACGTGGACGATGCGGCCCTGGGGATTCACTGCTGAGTCAAAGGAAACGACTTTTATGCCGTTGGCCATAGCTTTTTTGAGAACTGGAACCAGGGCATTGAAGTCGTTGGCACTCACGCAGATAGCATCTACATTCTGAGCAATAAAGTTCTCAATGATTTCAATTTGCCCCTCTACAGTGGGAGTAGGTGGACCCTGGAAAATAAAGGTGTTCCCAAGTTCATCACATGCTTCTTGACCACCACGGGCACAAGCCTCAAAAAAAGGATTCCCTACATTCTTTACCAGCATCCCAATGGTAAAGTCCTTTGCAGAAACCCCAAAAGCAAGTACACCACACAAAAGTAACAACACCGCAGCGAAAAGAAGCTTTCTCATTCCCCTCACCCTCCTTTGTAAATATTACGCAAGACTAAAAGCAGTAAGCACGAATTAGAAAATTTTGGAAAAATCTCACCTCCTTTTTATTATTTTAATCATTTCCCGGAAATCGGTCAAGATTTTTCCCAATTTGCCCGTAATTTCTCCAGATTTTCCCGTTTTTTTCCAAATACAACCCCACTGGGCAACTGGAAAACGCCATAAGCTTCACAACCTCTACCAGCGATGGTGCACTGCACTGCGTATGTAGCGCTCGTAAATTCCCCTAACTTTTTCCATCACTCCCTCTTCAAGCGGCGGCAAGCTGGAGCTCAACGCATTTTCCTCAGCCTGGCGAGGGTTTTTAGCACCCGGAATAACCGTGCTCACCTCGGGAAACATCAAAATCCACTTCAGGGCAAACTGGGCCATGGTAAAACCCGCAGGAAGTATTTCCCGAAGCTCTGCAACCGCCCGTAGGCCCTGTTCCAGGTCCACTCCAGCAAAAGTTTCTCCACGGTCAAAAGCCTGCCCAAAGCGGTTAAAGTTGCGGTGGTCATCAGGTGGAAAAACGGTATCGGGGGTGATTTTTCCAGTGAGCAAACCACTGGCTAAGGGGACTCTCGCGATAATGGCCACTCTTTTTTCTCTACAACGAGAAAAGAAAAGCTCTGCAGGACGTTGCCTAAACATGTTGAAAATAATCTGCACACTGCGCACTCCCGGATATTCGATGGCCTTAAGACCTTCTTCCACTTTTTCAACACTAACTCCATAATAGCGAATCTTTCCTTCGGCAACCAGCTTGTCCAGGGCTTCAAAAACTTCGGGACGGTAGTAAACTTCTGTCGGTGGACAGTGCAGTTGTAAAAGATCGATGGTCTCGGTTTCCAGGTTTTTCAAGCTCCGCTCTACAAATGCCCTCAGATTTTCCTCCGTATAGCCGTCTGCAATATGGGGAGAAAGCCTCCTTCCCGCTTTGGTAGCCACAAAAACCGGTTCCCGGCGTTCCCGAAGGACTCGGGCTATCAAGCGCTCACTACGTCCGTCTCCATATACATCGGCAGTATCAATGAAGTTGACCCCGCAATCAATGGCTTTGTGTAATGCAGAAATGGCATCTTTCTCCTCAACTTTTCCCCAACCCCCACCTATGGCCCAGGCACCAAAACCCACTTCACTTACCGCCCAACCACATCTTCCAAAAACCCGATAATTCACAATTTCACCTCCAACCAGCACAATATTTTTACCGCTATTCTCCCCATCAGTATAACACTCTGCAAAACTTTCAGGCTCCCAAACAGAAACGCTTCCAAAACCAATCTAAATGGGAAATGCTCTGTGATAAAATAAGTTTCAAGGAGAAAAGACCAACCATGAAAGCTCTGATTCTTTCTGGAGGACACGGAACCAGACTCTACCCGATAACCAAAGCAGTGAGCAAACAGTTGCTCCCGGTTTATGATAAACCTATGATTTACTATCCGCTTTCTACAGTTATGCTTTCTGGAATCCGCGAAGTACTACTCATCACCAACCCCGAGTATTTGGACCTTTACCTCAGGTTACTTGGCGATGGTTCACAGTTGGGTATCCACATCGAATACGCCATCCAAAACGAACCTCGGGGTTTGGCTGATGCTTTCTTAGTGGGAGAAAAGTTTATAGCTGGTGAAAAATGCATGTTGATTCTGGGTGACAACATCTTCCATGGCCGGGGCTTTGGTGCCACGTTACGCAGAGCGGCTTCTCTGGAGAAAGGAGCCCTCATCTTTGGTTACTACGTTAAAAATCCCAGCGCTTATGGGGTGATTGAAATTGACGCTGGAGGAAAAGCCCTCTCCATTGAAGAAAAGCCCTCACAACCTCGCTCCCATTATGCGGTGCCCGGGCTTTACTTCTACGATGAGAAAGTGGTGGAATTTGCCAAAGAGCTAAAACCCTCTGCCCGAGGGGAACTGGAAATAACCGACCTTAACCGCAAGTATCTGGAACGGGGAGAGCTCCAGGTAGAAATCCTGGGCCGAGGTTTCGCCTGGTTAGACATGGGAACTTGCGAGAGTTTGCTCGAAGCAGCCAATTTTGTGGAAACCATACAGAAAAGACAGGGGTTTTACATCGGCTGCATCGAAGAGGTAGCCTATCGAATGGGTTATATTGATCGTGAACAGTTACTCAAACTGGGCAAGGCAATGGAAAAAACTGACTACGGAAAATACTTAATTGAAATTGCTAACGGAGAGCAAAAATGAGTGAGTTTTTGAAAATTCCCACCGAGCTTCCCGATCTTTTTCTGATTGAACCCCAAATTTTCAAGGACCAGCGGGGGTTTTTCATGGAGTTCTGGAATCAGCAAGCCTTTGCTAAAATAGGCCTTAAGCTTCAATTTGTTCAGGATAACCACTCTCGCTCCCAAAAGGGGGTATTGCGAGGGCTACACTTCCAGGACCCTCATCCTCAGGGTAAATTAATCCGGGTAGTTCGAGGTAGCATTTTCGATGTGGCAGTGGACCTGCGTACCTCGTCACCCACCTTTGGCAGGTGGTGGGGAACGATTCTCAGCGAAGAAAACTTCCGCATGCTTTACATACCTCCCGGTTTTGCCCACGGTTTCTTAGTCCTGAGTGATTGGGTTGACGTTATTTACAAAGCCACTGACTACTACCATCCCAAATGCGAAGGGGGAATTCGCTGGGACGACCCGGAACTGGGCATTGAGTGGCCTTTACAGGAATATGGCATTACCAGACCCTTGCTTTCTCGCAAAGACGAAAGCTGGCCTTCGTTCAGCGAATGGGTACACAAAAAATGGGGGAAACTATGAAAGTTCTCCTAACAGGAGCCTGGGGGCAGCTTGGTCAGGCCTTTCAGGAACTCTTTGAAAAAGAGGGAATACATTACTGTGCCCGGGGACACCAAGAGTTGGATATCACCAACCTGCAGCTTTTGCGAGAAGCCATCCGGGGTAAGGGTTTCACCCACATTATAAATTGCGCTGCCTTCAACGATGTGGATGGAGCAGAAAAGGAGTGGCAGAAAGCCTACCTTGTAAACGGTATAGGTGTGCGCAACTTAGCCATAGTCGCTCAGGAAGAGAACATAGAGCTCATGCACTTTTCAACCGACTACGTCTTCGACGGCCAGAAGGGCACTCCTTATACCATTTTCGACACACCCTGTCCCCTTAACCGTTACGGAGAGAGCAAATTGCTGGGAGAAAGGTTGATACTTCTTGCCAACAAATGGTACCTTATCCGGACCAGCTGGGTATTTGGAAAAGGGAGAAATAACTTCCTCCGCAAAGTACTCTCCTGGTCTGCACAAAAAGACCGCTTGCGTATCGCCTGCGATGAAGTAAGTTCTCCCACCTACGCAAATGACCTGGCCTGGGCCAGCTACCTCCTTTTGCGGGAAGGAGCCTGGGGCATATATCATATAACCAATACCCCAGCCAGTCGTTACCAGTGGGCAGAGTATTTCCTGAGAAAAATAGGCTGGAAAGGAGCAATAGAGCCAGCTCAACAGGAAGAATTTTCCCTCCCTGCCCGCAGACCAAAATTCTCGGTGCTCGACAACTTTGGTTTAAAAGAAACCATCAACTTTCAGATGCCCAGCTGGGAAGAAGCTACTGAGCGTTTCATAAGGGAGGAAATCCTCAAATGATCTTACTGGCAACCGGATGCGCAGGGTTTATCGGCAGTAATTTCGTACACTTCTACCTGCGTTTAAAACCCGAATGCAAAATTATTGGCCTCGATAAACTGACCTACGCTGGCAACCTGGAAAACCTGGCCCCAGTGCAACAAAAAGAAAAAGAGCGCTTCATTTTTGTGCGGGGAGATATTGCCAACACAGAGCTTGTGGAACATTTGTTTTCTCTTTACGACATCGATGTGGTGGTCAACTTTGCTGCGGAGTCTCACGTAGACCGCTCCATAGACAACCCCCAGGTTTTCCTGCAAACCAATGTCATGGGAACCCAGAATCTCCTGGAAGTGGCCAGGAAAAGCTGGCTCCAGAAAGACAAATCAACACAGAATAAAAAATTTATTCAAATCTCCACTGATGAAGTCTATGGCACTCTGGGTCCTGAGGGTCGATTTACTGAAGCAAGCCCCCTTTGTCCCCGAAGCCCTTATGCAGCCAGCAAGGCAGCTGCAGATTTGTTGGCCCGTTCTTACTGGGTTACCTATGGTCTTCCGGTAGTCATAACCCGCTGCTGCAATAACTACGGGCCGTATCAGTTTCCGGAAAAGCTCATTCCTTTTATGATCTGGAACGCCCTCAAACATCAGGAACTTCCCATTTATGGTGACGGAAGGCAAATCCGGGATTGGCTCTATGTACTCGACCACTGCCGTGCTCTGGCTCTGGTGATTGAGAAAGGGAAACCGGGAGAAGTGTACAATATAGGAGCCCAAGAAGAACGAGAAAATCTGGAGGTGGTGCACAAAATTCTGGCAATTCTTCAGAAGAAAACTGGCGATCCGCTTATAAATGAAAAACTAATCCGTCACGTAAAGGACCGCCCGGGTCATGACCGGCGCTATGCATTGGAGGTAAGTAAGATAGAAAAAGAGTTGGGGTGGAAAAAAGAAATCTCCTTTGAAGAAGGACTGGAAAAGACTGTGGAGTGGTACCTCAACCACCGCCAGTGGTTAGAACGGGTGATATCCGGAGAGTATCTGAATTTTTACCAGAAATGGTATCGGGAAAGATAAAAACTATCGCAGGAGAAACAAAAGGTTGAATGAGCAAAAACCTTCTCTACTGGTTCTCTACACCAGACCTAACCGGTTTAGCCTTAACGCTATTTTGGGAGCTATCGGTAACCGCAAAGAGTTCAACATCAGATTTTGCACTTCCTCAGAAGAACTCTACCAGGTGGTTTCGTCATCCAGTAAGGCATTGCTTTTGGTTTCTTCCATGAGCAAGGAATGGAGAGAGCGCAGAGCATTGCTTCAGGAACTTCGTGAGAAAAACCCGCATCTTGGCATCTGTGTTGGCGGCCCCCACCCCAGCGCAAAAAGCGCCGATTTTGAAGGAATAGCGCACTGGATTGTGAAAGGAGAAGGAGAAAAAACCATAATAAAAGTTCTCCAGGAATGGAAAGAGGAACCTCTCCCGCAAACATCACGCGTACTCAAGGGAGAACCCGTTGTGTTGGGTGAATATCTTCCCTCACCAGTCTGGCTGGGCATATTTGGTCCTTTGGAAATAACCCGAGGTTGCCCTTTCGGATGTTACTTCTGCCAAACCAGCTATCTCTTCGGCAAAAACCCCCGCCACCGCCCCCTGGAAGCAATACTGGAATATGTCCGCATGATGTCCAAAAATAACCTGACCGATATTCGCTTCATTTCTCCCAATGCTCTTTCCTATGGTTCTCCCGATGGAAAAACGCTCAACTTTGATGCTTGCTTAAACTTGCTTTCTGAAACACGGCGCATAATTGGAAAAAGGGGGCGCATTTTCTTTGGCTCTTTTCCATCAGAAGTGCGTCCAGAATTTCTGAACCAGGAAGTAGCTCGGGAACTCAAAAAATTGGTTGACAACCACAATCTGGTTATCGGCGCCCAATCGGGAAGCGACCGCTTACTTCAGACAATCGGGCGGGGTCACAGTAGTGAAGATGTTTTGCAGGCAGCAGAGGCTGCAGCCTCTGCTGGTTTTGTCCCCATCGTGGACTTTATTTTTGGCTTTCCTCAGGAAACCGAGGAAGACTTTCAAAGAACCGTTTCTCTCATCGAAAAACTCCTTGCCCAAGGCGCACAAATCCATGCTCATGCCTTTATGCCTCTCCCAGGTACTCCCTTTGCCAACACCATTCCCCGCAGGCTTACCCGGAAAGAACTGAAGCTCCTGGGAAATCTGGCCAGAAGAGGCCAGCTTTTTGGGCAGTGGCAAACACACCAGAAGATAGCTGAGAAAATGCGGGAGGAAACCATTCAAACCGAAAAGTGAAAATAGAGCAAGTCTCCATCCTGAACCTGATAATCTTTTCCCTCCAAGCGAACGCGGCCCAGGGCTTTAGCTTGCTCCAGAGAACCAATTTCGAGAAGCTCCCGGGCGTTGATGACTTCAGCTTTAATAAATCCCTTTTGCATGTCGGTATGCACTTTACCTGCTGCCTCTTTCGCTGTAGAGCCCTGCAACAGTTCCCAGGCACGAAGTTCCTTATCACCAAAAGTGTAAAAAGTAATCAATCCCAAGGTAGCGTAGGTCTCACGAATAAAGGCTGTAAGACCGCTCTCCTTGAGACCAAACTCCTGCATGAAAATTGTACGTTCCTTGAGATCTTCAATCTCCTGAAGTTCTTCCTCCAGCTTGACGAGCAGAGGAAGTAGCGGAACTCCTTCTTGTTTACACCAGGCTTCCATTTTCTGATAAAGAGCACGAGCTTGTTCGCTCTCATCAAGGTTGGCAAGGTAAATGATGGGCTTAAGGGTAATCAATTGAAAAGGTTTCAAAATAACCTTTTCTTCTTCACTAAAAGTAAGCTTGCGAAGAGGTATTCCCTCAGAAAGAGCATCTCGAACGCGCAAAAGCAGGTCTCTTTCTTTTTCCAACTCTTTACTGGAAGTCTTTTTGAAAAGCTCCTGAACTTTTTGAAGACGCCTTTCCACAATTTCCAGGTCCGAGAGCATGAGCTCAATATCCACCACTTCTCGGTCCCGCAAGGGATCGAGATCCCCCATAAAATGAGGAATATCAGGATCCATAAAAAAGCGGATTACTTCCACTACAGCGTCCACGCCGCGTATGGCACTCAAAAACTGGTTACCCAGGCCCTCTCCCTTACTCGCACCCTTCACAAGACCCGCAACATCCACAAATTCCACCGTAGCGGTGACTACTCGGGGAGGTTTCAGAATTTCAGCCAACCTTTCCAAGCGAGAGTCAGGAACACTCACTACCCCCAGATTAGGCTCAATGGTACAAAAAGGGTAAGGAGCCACAGCAGCATGAGCCCGGGTGAGCAGATTAAAGAGGGTGGTCTTTCCAGAGTTGGGAAGCCCGATGATACCAGCCTTGAGGCCCATCTCAAATCTCCACAGCTATCTGGTGTGGTTTAAGTCGGATACCCCGGCGTACCACTTCCCGAATTTTGCGCTCCAGCTTACGCCGGGGTATCATTACAAAACGCCCACACCCCAGACATTTAATGCCAATATCCACCCCTACCCGGGTCACTTTCCACTCCGAACTACCGCAGGGGTGCTTCTTTTTCAACACCAGAACGTCATCCACTTCAATCCTGAGCACCAAGACGACTCACTTCCCGTCAGGGAGTATACACCTCTTCACTAACAATCCTTTCCAAGGATTTGCGCTGAGTAGCCTGAGGAACTTTCACCGGGTAACCTAAAGGAGTAATAGCCACCACTCTGACTTCAGGCGGTATTTCACAGATTTCTTTCACTTTTTCTTCATCGAAATCACCGATCCAGCAAGTCCCAAGCCCTTTGTTCCAGGCTGCAAGAATGAGGTGGGTGAAGGCAATAGCTACATCAATCGGCCAGCTCTCCATGTATTTACCAATGAAACCACCCCGTCCCGTAGCACAGGCAACAATGACCACCGGAGCTTCGCCCACAAATTCCTGCCCTGAGCAAGCCTGAGCCAGATAGCGTTTCTTTTTTTCGTTTCTGACCACGATAAATTTCCAGGGTTGCAGATTTCCCGCGGAAGGCGCCATACGAGCCGCTTCCAGAATCTCTTTTAAGTCTTCTTCCACAACCTCTTCACTGCGAAACTTACGAACGCTTCGACGAGATTTTATTACTTCGCTTAACTCCATAATCAGGCCTCCCTTTCCTGCACTTTTCAAGGATCGTTATCGGGAAAACGGGGTATTTTAATCTCAGTATAAGGTTTCAATTTCAAAGGATCCGTAATCAGGTCCTTGTTGGCTTCCATAATGATTTTCCACTTCCTACCATCGCGATAGTACCGGCGAGCGATAGTCCATAGATTATCCCAGGGCAAGATAACGTAGGAAGTATACTTCTTGCTTTCTTCAAGCAGGGCACTCAAGCGCTCGTTCTCGCGTTGTAATTCCTCTATTTGCTGGTCCTTGGCAACAAGCTCCTTTTGCAAGGCATCGATAGCTTCCTGTGCTTTGCGTTTTTCTTCCTCAAGTCGGGCAATTTCTTCAAGCGAACCCTTCGTCTCTTTAAGTTCCTGAATTTCCCGCTCAATGCGTTCTCGTTCCTGAATTTTTTCCTGAAGCCTCTGGTCGATGGTGGCTCTTTCTTCACCTAATCTGGCTATTTCAGACCGTAAGGCTTCCTTTTGCTGGGTCAATACGTCCAGGTCTTCCTGAACATTTTCCACCGCCTCTTTCTCCTCCAGTGTTTCCAAAATCTGATTCACTTTCTCCTCCAGAGTCTTCTTAGAAGCAGAAAGCTCTGCCAAGGCCTGTTTAATATTTTCCAGCTCCTGAGAATCCACTTTGGCATCTTCAAGTGCCGAAAGCATGCTCTCAGAGAGTTCCGCCATCTTTTTCTCTACAGCGTTTATCTTGATCTGAATTTCCTGACGCAGGGTCTCCTGAGCAAAGGTTTTCAAGGCCGAAAGCTGAGCCAGGACTTCTTCCAGAGTAGAACTCAGTTCCTGAACAACTTCTTGCTCAGGCACTTCATTGAGTTTCTGTAAAACACCGTTTAAAGATGCAGAAAGTCTGTCCACTTCTTCCTGCAAAGCGCTCAAACTTTCTCCAATGCTGGCTGCATCCAGCGAAGACCACTGCTCTTCCAAATTATTTATTTTCCGATCTATTTCCTGCAGTTGAGCTTCAAGCGCTTCCTTGGTAGCAATTAACTGATTCATTTCTGAAACGATTTGTGCCACCTCTTCCCGATTTGCCTTCTCCTCAGCAAAGCTTACCAGCTGTTGTTTCAATTCCTCGATAGCCTTCAATTTTTCCTCCCACTGGGCGAGCAACGACTCCCGCTGCTTTTTCAAAGCGGCAATTTCCTCTTTAATGTTTAATTGTTCCTGGACCAAATCGGCCACTGATTGGGCCAATCCTTCAAGGTAAGCCTTATCAGGTAAACTGGCCAAAACTTTTTCAATTTCCCCCCTTGTGCTTTGAAGCAATTCCTGGAACTTTTGCTGCCAACTTGCCCCCTCCTCGGCAATGGTAACCTTCAGCTTTGCGATATCATCCCCAAGCTGGGGAAGAGATTGTTTCAGTACATCCAAGCCCTGAACGAGCTGTTCATATTTTCCAAAAAGAGCGCTCAGATCTTCGCTCTTTCGACCCAAGTCTTCTTCAAGCTGCATCACCTGTTCAGAAATTCTACCCACTTCTTCCCGGAGCGAAGTAACAAGTTGTTCTCCCTGGGCTTTAATCTCCAGAAAACGTTCTTCCATTTCTTGCGCGTTCTCCTCTTGGTACTGAGTAAACTCCTGCTCCAGGCTGCTAAAAGCGCCGTGTAGCTCATTGAGATTACGCTCAAAGTCTTCCAGCTTCCCTTGCAGAGTTTTTAGTTTTTCCTCAAGCAAGGAGCGCAGCGTTTCCCCTTCTTCTTTGCTCACAAACTGTTCAGGAAGCTGTGCCAAAGTATTTTTGAATTCTCCAAGCTGCGATTGCACAGCTCCAAGTGCCTGAGAAGTGTCCTGCAGGTTACGGTAAAGAAGGTTGACCTTAGCCTGAAATTCTTTGCGGAGCTCTGAAGAGGTCTGGCCAACTTCAGTTCTGACCTCCTCAAGTGTCCTTGAAAGCTCATCAAAGGTGCTTTGCAGGTTATCTCGGAAAGCGAGCAATTCCTGCTTCACAGTCTCCACTTCACCCTGCAAGGCAACGCTTTGCTCAAGCTCTTCCAATCTCTTCTGGAGTTCGCCAATTGCTTTTTTGGAGTAATTCAAAAGTGTCGTCAAGCGCTGGTCAAGGTTCAAAGCGGCCACCTGTGTGGAAAGCTCCTCCAACCCTTTTTGCAAATCGGAAAGCTGGGCAACCTTCTCGCCAAGTTCACCCACCATCTGCACAAGGTCGTTTAAAGAACCCGAGGAATCTTCCAAACGTGCAAAGAGTTCCTGAATCTCAGCAGTAAGGGCATTCACTTTCTCCATCAACCAGCTTACGCTTTCTCCGCTTTGGGTGACCAGGTCTTCAAGGGATTTTACTTTATCAGAAAGCGCAGAAAGCTGAGCAGCTAAATCGCGGAGGTTCTTTTCAACCTCGGTTAGCCGGACCTGCAATACCCCAAGTTTTTCCTCAAGCAAGGAGCGCAGCGTTTCCCCTTCTTCTTTGCTCACAAACTGTTCAGGAAGCTGTGCCAAAGTATTTTTGAATTCTCCAAGCTGCGATTGCACAGCTCCAAGTGCCTGAGAAGTGTCCTGCAGGTTACGGTAAAGAAGATTAACCTTAGCCTGAAATTCTTTGCGAAAATCAGTCGAGGTTTGAGCAAAACTTTTTTCGAGATTTTCCAGCTTCTGGCTTAAAGCAGAAGAAGAAGCGCTAATTTCTTCCACACTTTGAGTAAGACGTGATAGCACATCTTCCAGAGCACGAACTTTTTGATTTTGTTCTCCAAAATAACGCTGAATTTCTTCTTTGCTCATAAAAGCGCCAAGGCTTTGAGAGAGTTCAGAGATTGCACTCTCGTTTTTTGAAACAGCACCACTCAGCTCCTCCATAAAATTCTTTTGAGCAGAAAGCTCCTGAGCAAGCTCTCCTTGAGTTTTCTCCAAAGAATCAATGCGTGCCCCCAGCTCGGTTACATCTTCAGGAACAGTTGCTACTTTTTCGGAAAGATTTTTTAAAGCCTCCTGTTGAGAAGTAACAGTTTCCTGGATGCTGGAAAGCCGAGGTTGTAGCAGGTTAAACTCCACCAGGGCTACAATGGAAAGAATCAATGCCACAACGGCAATTAAAGCCCAGAACCAGTTTCTCAAGTTATCACCCCCATTTTTAAAAAGTGCAAGGCGGTTTATCTATTAGATTATAGCATAGCCGGAAAACGAAAAAGAGGCCCGTCGGGACTACTCGATGGAAATTGCAGTTTCAAAAGGGGAGGGAAAGATAGCGCAAAGGAGGGTAATCGTTGAAAAGTAAGGGATATGCGACGTAACCCAGGAAAAACCAGACCCCCCAGAAAAGAGCCAGAATAACCCAGAACTTTAGCCCCGAGGCTTTCCTGCGTTCATCACTCCAGGACCGAACACCGCTGGAAAGAAGGTCTTTTTTACCCCGCAAACGGTGTGTAACTTCCACCGGAATCATTCTTCTTCGCTCATAATTTTCCTGTACACAACCCGGGCAAAATCCTTCTTGGTATTGCGGTCAACAAACTTCAAGGCTCGTAAAAGTTCGTATTCCTTCTCGCTTAAGTGCCCTTCGTAAAAGGTTTTTTCCAGAGCCGGCACCCGGAAATACTCAAGCCCCAAGGTGGCAACCAGAAATTCCCTGCCTTCAGCAGTACGAATTCGGGCTTCCATCTTTTCGACCACAGAGAGATTACCGGAACGATACATTTCAACCACTTCTTCGCCAGAATAACCGGGCATAGTTTTAAACACCGTGTGCACCACAATGTTGCCCATCTCTTTACCAGAGCGAATTTCCTCCTTCACTTCCCAAAGCAACGGTGAAAAAACGATACTCTCTTCATCCAGCAAGGGCTGAGCCTCTTTAATATCCAGACCAAGACCCTGCAGCTTTTTAAGAGCTCGCTCCAGCACTACCTGGGGTGGTTCTGGTTTCTCAATAGGTTCTTCAAGTGGTATCTGGGGTTGTTTCTCTTCTTGGAGTTTTTCCTGCTCAAGAGGTATGGATACTTCCTCCTCCTGTAGAGGTTGAAAAACCGTCTCCGGAGGCTTCTCTTCTTTGGGTGCCTCACTCTTGCGGCCTGCAGAGCGGGAAAGAGCATTCCAGGCCTTTCGAGCTTCCAGCTCTTTCAGAATTTTCCCTTTCCATCCGGCAACCGAAGTCGGCTCTTCGGAAGCAGTAGAATCCTCTGACAAAGGTTTTTTGGTACTTCTCTTGCGGGGAGGAGAAAAAATATCCTCTTCCTCACTTTCCTCCCACATCCTCCGTTCTCGGGCACTCTCACGAAGTATCAGCACAATGCTTATCAAAATAGCAACGATTAAAACTGCCAGGATCAAACCTATGATATCCTGAACTCGCAAAGCAAGGTCCACAATGTCCACCTATCCCTTTCTATCAAAATAAATATTCTTCCCATAGGCAGAAAGAGGAATACCCATTACCAGGTCGTCGTCGCACATTCTGCTCAAGCGAGCCACTACTCCAATACGATACATGATACGGTTGTCAACGTTAAAAATAGAAGCTGTCTTTACTGCAGAACCCAGAGCAATACCCAGGTCCAGCGCCCGCAGAATACACTGTGGTCCTTTAAAGTCTTTCATTTCTTTTGGTTGCAGTTCACTGCAAGAGCTAAATCCACAGGCGCCACAATTCAAGCCAGCCGGAGTGGCATCCTTTATACCCAGAAGCAACACCGCTTCTGAATCCTTAACATTCTGCCCATCTCTCACAAAACCAGCAATGCCTTTTTCTTTGCCATAGTTAATCATAGCCTCTCCCAGCTTTTGGGTTTCCTCTTTATCCAGCACCCTGACAGTCACAAAATCTTCTCCCTTGGTCTTGGGAGCAGTACGCGCCGCTATCGCCATAAAATGAGCAACCTGCTTGATTGCTTCCTGCATAGCTTCAACCCCCCACTACTGTAAGATAAGATTCGAAAGTCCCAGCTCTCGGGCAAAACGTACTACTTTTCGGTAAGTGTTGTCGTCAATAAAGCTGTTCAATTCTGGAAAGCACCCAGCTGAAACTTTATAAACCGGGCGGTACTGACGCATCAAGGTAACATGTACCTTCTTGGAAATATTTTCGGCTATAAAGCGAAGATTTTCAAGTGCTTCTTCAACCAGGCTGGGAATAAGCAAAATTCTGATTATTAAACCCTTTACCGCTATACCATTTAAAAGCATCACTTCGCCAACCTGTCTAAACATTTCGATAAGCGCCTGACGGTTGACCTCGGGATAATTGGGAACACCCGAATAGCGTAGAGCACTTTCTTCACTTGCATAGCGCATATCAGGAAGATAAATATCAACTACCCCTCGAAAAAGTTTCAGAGTCTCCAGTTTATCGTAACCCCCTGTGTTATAGACAATTGGAATACCCAAACCTTTTTCCCTTGCAATATACAGAGCCTTAAGTATCTGCGGTGCAAAGTGACTCGGAGAGACCAGGTTTACATTGTGACATCTCATACGCTCCAAAGCAAGCATAATTCGGGCAAGATCCTCAATAGAGATAGCCTCTCCCTCTCCCAGTTGACTGATGGAATAATTCTGGCAATACACACACTTCATATTGCAGCCTGAAAAGAAAATGGTACCCGAACCACCCCACCCGGAAAGGATAGACTCTTCTCCAAAGTGAGGATGATAACTGGCTACCTCGGGCAAAAAACCAGTTCCGCACCGACCCCTTTCCCCCTGAAGCCGATTCACGCCACACTCCAGAGGACATACCTTACAGAAGCTGAGGCTACCCAAAAACTGCTCCACAGTTTCCAGGTCAACCATCGGTCAACAATTTATTTTGTCCTCGGGGAGATAGGGTGCTTTTATAAATATCCCTTTAAGAAAGCTACTTTCTGTGGCACGTAAATCGTGACGTTCTTCGGGTTCAAGGCGTATTGCGTCTCCTGCTGAAACCTTAAACTCCTCATCGTTAACCCGCATTATTCCCTCTCCCTCAAGGATGAAGAAAGTTTCTTCCACTTCCCTGTGGTAATGGGCTCCCATGTTCTGGCCGGGCTTCAGGAAGACAATGCCCCAGTCGATACGTGGACCACGAAAAAGATACTTGATACCCCAATCGCCATTTCGATAGGACCTTTCAGTCTCTCTAACCCTTTCCATGCTTCTCCCTCCTTACCAGGCTTCATAAAGGAGTTCTACCGCCTCATTGACACCAATGGGACGGGGGTTTTCCCTGAGACTACGCTGTATAAGTTCCTCCCTGACTACCTCTCGAAGCATCTCTTTCTTCACACCAAAGTCGCGCAACCTGGTACGCAGGCCAATTTTCTCCAGCAAACCTCTGAAAGACCTTTCAAAATTATCTATAACCTCTCCCTGACTTTCACCTCGGATGCCAACTGCCCTGGCAACGGTAACATACTTTTCACCCAGAACTGCTTTATTAAAGCGCATGGTAACCGGGAACAGCAATCCACAGGCTTCACCATGGGGAATACCAAAAGCAGGACCTATAATGTGGGAGAGACCATGAGCAGGACCTGAAGAGGCATTGGCAAAAGCCATAGCACTGATCATACTTCCCTTGGCAACTTGTTCTCTAAACTGTCGCTCATTCCCTTGTGCTACTGCACGGGGCAAGAATTCCCAGATTAGCCTTATCGCTTCGAGAGCCAGCAATTCACTAACTGGATTGGTACGAGGACTTGTGAAGGCTTCTATGGCTTGCACCAGAGCATCAATACCCGACGAAGCGGTAACGCGTGCATTTAAAAAAACAGTAAACTGGGGGTCAATAATGGCCATTCGGGCTACCAGGTAGGGGCTACGGAAACTTTTTTTGACTCCCGTGTGGTAGTTGGTCAAAACCGCATTGTTGGTCATCTCTGAACCCGTCCCAGCCGTAGTAGGCAGGGCTACCCAGGGAACGCCTGGTTTTTCAAGCTGCTTCACTCCGTCAAAATAAGGTACCACGCTTTCATCTTGTCCCAGGAGACCAGCAATTGCTTTACCGCAATCCAGGACACTGCCTCCACCCAGAGACAAAACCAGGTCGCAGCGTTCCTGATAAGCTTTATGTAAACCAGCATCGACAATTTCCAAAGAAGGTTCAGGCTCGACCTGATCAAAAACTACCCACTCAAGGCCAGCTTGTTTTAGGGAAGAGGTTACCATCTCAAGAATACCTGTTTCTCTGGTAGCTCTTTTTCCAGTCACCACAAAAGCCTTTTTCCCAAGAGGCTTGACCAACCCCCCTGTTTCTGCACCCTTCCCCCATCCAAAATAGATTTCCCGGGGAAGTCGGAAGACAAAGGGCCGCACTACCTCCATCCTCACTCACCTACAATCTGCACTATTAAAGTTCTGGAACGGGGGCGATTATCAAAGTCGATAAAAACTATATCCTGCCAAGTCCCCCGTATGACTTTTCCATCCTTAAACGGCAAAGTCAAAGAAGGACCACTTGCTGCTGCCCGGACATGAGCGTAGCCGTTGCCGTCTCCCCAGCGCGCATTGTGCTGGTATTCATCACGGGAGCTGGCTATCTTTTCCCAGAAGCGCTTCAAATCTTCAACCAGCCCGGGTTCAAATTCCATGGTGGTTACAATCCCCGTAGAACCGGGAACGAAAAGGCAAACGATGCCATCCTTCACGCCTGAGCGGGCAATCGCCTGTTCTACTTCTTCGGTAATATCAATGATATCGGTATGCCCTTTAGTAGAAAGCCTAATCTCACGGGTAACTACCACCTACAACACCTCCTTCTTGCTTACAACTTTCTCCACACCCCGACCACTTTGCCTATCGCACTGTAACGGTCATCCCAAAAATCGATTTCCCACCACTTCTTTTTCTCAGAATAGCGTTGGTTATCCCTCACTTTTCGAATGCAAACTTCATCATCAATAAAAAAAAGCCCCAGGTCTCCACAAAAAAGAGTTTCTCCTTTTTTAACGATGAGGTAATCGTCTTTTAGAAGGTTCAGGCTAACCAGACGATTGTCAGGAACCCGAAAGGCGAAAAACTCACCCTTACCAACTAAAGAACGAGGGAAGAAAAGCAAAGTTTCCACTTCTTCAAAAACTGGTTTTTGATTGACATAATAGACATCTTTAACCAGAGGTATCTGGACCAGACCTTCACCATCACTGGAACCAGGTGCAGAAGATTGGACCACGAACTCATCCATAACCAGTTCAATGGCTCGGGGTTTACAGGAGCGACGCCTTAAAACACCTTTTTGTTCGAGCTTTTTAAGGTGATAATGCACAGTGCAGGAGGATTTAAGCCCGACCCCCTTACCAATTTCCCGTACCGTAGGAGGAAAGCCATTACGTTCAAAAAAAGAACTGATAAAGAGCAAAATCTGTTTCTCTTTTTCAGAGAGTTTGTCTTTCATAAGGCGCTAAATAACCGGGCAGGTAAGCGTTCTCTTCACACCACTTATCTGCTGCACTTCCTTAAGAATTCTCTCTCCTATCTCCTGATTGTTTTCAGCCTGAACCAGAACCACAAGGTCAAAAGGGCCCATTACCCGGTCAACCCTTACCACACCAGGCACAAGCTGTATTTCTTTTTTAATAGACTGTGCCTTACCAGTCTGAGCTTGAACAAGTATATACGCCTCAACCGTCAAAAAGCTATAAACCCCCTTCAAAGCACATCCTGAGAAGTAACCGCAATAATCTCGTCAATGTACTTTTTTAAAGCGGGAGGAATGCCGGGAATGTCAACTCCCAGAAAACCCCGGGTAATCAAAGATAGAGCTTCCTCTTTTCTCAGTCCTCGAGCCCGCAGATAATTCACCACTTCTTCCTCAATGGGACCCACAGCCGCTTCATGAGAAAGCCTGCTTTTGGGAGCACCATACACTTCGAGTTCGGGAACGGAAACTATGCTGGCCTCTCTGGAAAAAAGTATCCCCTTACACTCAAGATGAGCCTGGGCTTCGTCGTGATGAGACACAAGCTTCCCTCTTGCAAATACTTGAGCCCGATCCTGAGCACATACTCTGGATATCGAGTCACCACTGCAACCCCGATTTTTTAAGACCAGAGTAGAACCAACGTCGATATAGGAGTCTCCCTTGGCAAAAATTATGCTCCTGAACACAGCACTCGAGTTCTCGCCTTCAAGGAGCGCCCTGGGAAAAGTTTGCAGAGAAAGCAAGGGTTTCAGCAAGACATAAGTGTTACCAAAAAAAGCATTGTTACCCAGTTTAACCACAGTTCGAGGACGAACGTGGAAGTTTTCCCCCCAGTTGTGAATCATGGTAAACGTTAAGCGTGCATTGTCTCCTATAAAAAATTCGCTCACCCCAATATGTAAGCCTGCCTGTTCATTATGCACGGCAGCGCATCCAGTTATCAGGTTTGCCTCAGAGCCTTCTTCCAGAATAACCAAATTATGAACGCTCTGCACAGCCTGGTTTTCAGAAATTAAAAGGCAGGTTTGGAGAGGAACTGCGACTTTCTGATGCGCAAAAACTCTCACAAAATAACCCTCAGTACGACACAACTCTGAAAAAGCGGTATATTTGTCGGCATCAACCGGCACCAGACTGAAGTAGTATTCCCAGAGCTCCGGGTATTTCTCCAGAGCCTTGGAAATGCTCATTATCTCAAGCTTTCCCTCAAAAGCGCGCTGAATACGCTCGTAGACAGCAGAACGGTCGACTTGCAGGTATACACCCGCTGCGCTATCCTTCTCCAAATCAACGCCCGCATACAGGGCAGCTTCTTTAAGCTGTCTGTTAAGTTCTCCAGGATCTTCCACGGTTTCCTTCTCAGCGCAAACCGCAAAACGAGAAAGATCAATATCTGGACCCAGGGAAGCTTTCTTATTTATTGCTTCCTGAGCCCTCCGCTGCAAATTTTCCCTAATACTCTGGTTAGTCTTCAACTTTCACACCTCAAGCAGTTCTGGTACCCATTCTTTTTAATATCTTCAAGCAGGTCCCGGGGGTTGCCCCGGCAAACTATGGTCCCTCCAATGAGAACATGACCAAGGTCAGCGTTAACGTAGTCGAGAATATGTCCAGTATGGGTAATAATGAGGCCAGAACGCCTCTTGTTACGAACCTGGTTTCTCTCAAAAAGCTCGTTCAGCGCCTTGCCCACCAGAGCAATGTTGTCAAGATCTACTCCAGATTCAGGTTCATCAATCATGGCAAAAAGAGGTCGCTGCAAAAGAAGCTGAAAAAGCTCTGCTCTTTTAGCCTCTCCACCAGAAAAACCTGCTCCCAGGTCACGTTCCAGCAAGTAGGTACAGTTAAGCTTTTCTGCCACTTCATTAAGCGGAACCTTTTGGAAGTGCTTTTCCAGGATAATTTCTCCCAGCGTTTTTAGTGTGACTCCCTGAACCACCGGCATCCTTTGAAAGGCGATACCTATCCCCAGCTGAGCTCTTTCTTCAAGAGGAAGATGGGTGATGTCCCTTCCCTGGAAAAGAATACTCCCTCCCACAATGTTGATGCCTGGCATCCCCATAATACTTAAAAGGAGGGTGGTTTTACCCACCCCGTTGGGACCCAGCAAAACGTGTACTTCACCTTCGCCTATCTCCAGGTTAATGTCACGAAGAATGACCCTTGAATCAACTGCAACCTGCAAGTTTTCAATCTTAAGCATTCGGTTACCCCTCAAAAGCACTTGCTTTTATCATTATACCACTATACCATTACCACTGTTGGTTTCTCAAAACCGTTGAAATTGGTAGCCGAAGCAATGGAATAGGCACCAATATCAGGCACTACGATCAGATCATCAAGCCCAAGTTCCGGCAGTAAGACATCTTTGGCTATCACATCCAGTGAATCACAGGTGGGGCCAGCCAGGATTGCTTCCTGCAACCCATTTCCTTCTCTAAGAGGAACAAACTCCGGAGAAGCCTTATCAAAGGGAATGGCAGAAAGACTTCCGTATATTCCCTCGTCAAGATAGTACCAGACCTTGCCTCTCCGTAGAGCTTTACCAATCACTTTGGTCACCAAGAAGCAGGCACTGCCTACAATGCATCTTCCTGGTTCAGCAATCACCCGATATCCTTCCTGGAGAAAACTTTCAATATGGGAGTATATTTTGCTAGCAAGACTCTCCAAGCTCCTTTGTTCTCCTTCCTCCTGATATATTTTCAGCGGGAAACCGCCCCCAATATCCACGATGGAAAGCTCAATTCCGCTTTGGCGAGCTTCGCTAAAGATTTTTCTCACAGCCTGCAGAGATACTAAGTAACTTTCTACCTGATAGCAAGGAGAGCCAGCATGGAAACTGACTCCTACGGGTTGCAAGCCCATTTCTCTGGCTCTCAAAAGCAAAAACAGTGCTTCTTCCGGATCCACGCCAAACTTATAGGAAAGGTTGGCCCCGCTGCCATTGGAAGGCGATGTAATGCGTAAGAGGAGTTTCGCCTCTGGATGCACTTTTTGGATTTTGTAAAGTTCATTCAGGTTATCATAGGTCATAAGCTTCAAACCTATTTCCCGAGCAAATGCCAGACCCTTTTTGCGCTTTATAGTGTTGGCAAATATCATGCGTTCCGGTCCTATACCCAGTTCATGAACAAGCTGCACTTCCTGCTTTGAGGCCACATCAAAACAGCTTCCCAGAGTATCCAGAGTCCTTATGATTTCTGGATGAGGGTTGGCCTTAACAGCGTAAAAAGGTTGAACACCGGGTAAAAACCTGGTGAAAGCCAGGAAATTTTCAATCAGGCGTTCTCTCAAAATGACAAACAAAGGTGTGTCATAAACCTTAACCAGCTCAACTATTTTTTCTTTTTCCAAGGGAAGCTTTTTAGAAACGACCAGACCCTTCAATTTTGCATCGCCTCTTTTTTCCAAAATGCCAGAGCAAAGTATATATTTTATAACTCTTTTTTTCAATGATTATTTGACTTCACCCCAAATTTTTATAAAGGTCACTTTGAACTCAAATATTCCTCAAAAACACCACTGGATTAGTGTAGTTGCAAAAAAGCAGTCTTTAAATTATTATTCTCCAAAACACCACCCAAGAAAGGAGAAAGGCTCATGGCATATCGGGTAACTCTGATTCCAGGCGATGGCACTGGACCCGAAATTACCGAAACCACTAAAGCGGTGATTGAAGCCACTGGCGTGGAAATAGAATGGGACGTTCAAGAAGCAGGTGCGGACGTACTCGAAAAATATGGTACTCCTCTTCCTGAGCAGGTTATCGAATCCATCCGCAAAAATAAAGTGGCCCTTAAAGGACCTATCACCACCCCGGTGGGCACCGGCTTTAGAAGTGTTAACGTGGCTCTGCGCAAGGCCCTGGACCTCTATGCTTGCGTTCGCCCCTGTAAAACCTATCCCGGTGTACGATCCCGATACTCGGGCATCGATCTTGTAGTGGTGCGTGAAAACACCGAAGACCTTTACGCAGGGGTAGAATTTGAAAGGGGAAAACCAGAAACACAGGAAATCATAAAAACCATTAAAAACCTGGGAGCAGGTGAAATTCGAGAAGATTCCGGAATAAGCATAAAAGCTATTTCAGTGTTCGCTTCGGAAAGGATAGTCCGCTTTGCTTTTGAGTACGCCCGCAAATACAAGCGTCGCAAAGTCACAGCGGTGCACAAAGCCAACATCATGAAATATTCTGACGGTTTATTCCTGGAGGTTGCCCGCAACGTAGCCAGAGAGTATCCAGACATCGAGTTTGAAGACCGCATCGTTGATAATATGTGCATGCAACTGGTACAGAAGCCGGAATTATATGACGTTCTGGTACTTCCCAATCTTTATGGAGATATCATTTCAGATCTTGGCGCTGGGCTGGTTGGCGGGCTTGGAGTGGCCCCTGGAGCCAATATTGGTGAACAGTATGCCGTTTTTGAACCAACCCACGGTAGCGCTCCCAAATATAAAGGTCTTTACAAGGTCAACCCCATTGCTATGATACTTTCTGGAGTGATGATGCTTCGCCACCTGGGAGAAGAGGAGAAAGCCGATCGATTGGAGAAAGCGGTAGCTGAGGTCATCAAAGAGGGCAAAAAGGTAACCTACGATATGAAACCAACTCCTGATGATCCAACTGCCTGCAAAACGTATGAAGTCGGCGAAGCAATCATAGAAAAGCTGAAAAGTCTTTGAGGTGAGGCAATTGAAAATATTGCTGGTAAATCCCCCATCCCCGGGAATATATAATCTTATCGGCCTAAAACTTCCTCCTCTGGGCCTTGCTTACCTTGCTGCTGTCTGCAGGGAAAAAGGTCATCAGGTGGAAATTGTTGACCTTCAAGTGGAACCCCGTTCAAAGCTACATCAGGCTTTTTCTCGTTGTGACCTGGTAGGCATCACTTCAGAAACCAACAAAGTACATCAGGCACTCAAAGTGGCAAAAGAGGCCAAGGAGCGGTTCGGGTTACCCGTACTCATGGGAGGATATCATGCCACCTTCTTAGACGAAGAAGTGCTACGTTCAGGATGGGTAGATTGGGTCATCCGGGGAGAAGGGGAAATTCCGATGTCTCAATTCCTGGAAGTTCTGGATAAAAAAAGCGATTTAACCACTGTGCCCGGCCTCTCCTTTTTGCACCAGGGGAAACTCGTTCGTACCCCCCAAACAACTCCCCCTGAAGATCTTGACGCTTTGCCTTTACCAGCCCGAGAGCTTTTACCCCTTTCTAAATACTGGATGACCCAGGTAGAAGGAGAACCAGCAGTAAACGTTTTGACCAGCCGGGGATGTCCTTTTAGCTGTTCGTTTTGTGCTTCTTCCCAGTTCTCAGGCAGGAAGTGGCGTAGTCGGTCTCCAGAAAACATTTTTCAAGAAATAGAAAAAATATATTTTGACCTGGGATACCGAGGTATCGCTTTTGTCGATGACAATTTTACGCTTTCCCCAGAACGTGTGGAAAGGCTGTGTTCCAAAATAGAGCAGAACCGCCTAAAGCTAAAGTGGTGGTGCTTTTCAAGGGCGGATACCATCGTCCAGAACGAATCTTTGGTGAGAAAAATGGCCAGAGCCGGGCTGCGTATGGTGTACTTGGGTGTGGAAAGTGTTGAAAAAAGCATTCTTGATGAATACAAAAAGAAACTATCAGCAGAAGTAGCCAGAAAAGCAATAAATATCCTCCGCAAATACAACGTTAAAAGCTGGGCATCTTTTATCCTGGGAAGCATCAGAGATACCCGGGAGACCATTTTGCGCACTGTCGAGTTCGCCAAAAACCTCGCCCCGGATTTGGTACAATTTTCAGTCCTCACTCCTTTCCCAGGAACCGAAATCTATGAAAAATTTCTTAAGGAAGGACGCATCGTGAAACTCAACTGGAAGCTCTTTGATGGAGCACACCCGGTCCTCAAAGGTGATTTTCTGGACACCGAAGAGGTAAAGAAACTACTCTGGAAAGCTTACTTCGAGTTTTATCGGGAATGGCGTTATCTACCCCAAGCTTTTTCCATGCTCAAAAAAATTATGGTAACCAGCATACCTCCTCTGGCTAAAATGAAAGAAACCCATTACTGGAAGGAGAGGTTGCAACGTGTATATTCTTCGTTTCATGCACCCAAAATGGAAAACCCCCCAATGGGGACGTCTTGAAGGAAAAGAAACCGTTGTCCCCATTGTCTCCCCTTTTCATCCAGAAGAACAGAAAGACCGACCACCACTCACCTTAGACGAGGTAAAACTTCTGGCTCCCGTCAAGCCGAGCAAAATTGTGGCGGTGGGCCTGAACTATGCAGACCACATCGCTGAAATGGGTAACACCCCGCCACCAAATCCCATTATCTTTATAAAACCGCAAACAGCAGTGATTGGTCCCGGAGAGCACATCGTGTTGCCTCCTTCTTCGCAGCGAGTTGACTACGAAGCAGAACTGGGTGTAGTCATAGGGAAAAAATGTCGGTCGGTGACACCCCAGGAAGCTCCTTCCTTTATCCTTGGTTATACTTGCTTTAATGATGTTACAGCCCGAGACCTACAGAAAAAGGATGGGCAGTGGACTCGTGCTAAAAGCTTTGACACTTTCGCTCCACTCGGCCCCTGGATAAACACCAACCTTGACCCTTCCGCACTTCACATCGAGTGTCGCCTCAACGGGGAATTAAAACAGTCCTCTTCGACTTCCAACCTGCTTTTTTCGGTCTTTGAGCTGGTTGCTTTCATATCCGAAATAATGACGCTTCTCCCAGGAGATGTCATTGCTACCGGAACTCCCCAAGGGGTGGGACCCATGAAGGACGGTGACCTGGTAGAAGTTTACGTTGAAGGCATAGGTACTCTATCCAACCCTGTAAAAGCCGGCTAATCATGTATCAGGTCCTGGCAGGTATCTTTATTCTCATTGGCATCGGTTTTCTGCTACGCACGTTGCGGGCCTTTGATACCGAAGCGGCTTTCCTTTTCAACCGCTTTGTGTTATATATTAGCTTTCCCTGCTTAGTTTACCGTTCTCTTTTTCATGCCTCTCCCCAAGCCTCACTGTGGAAAATCCCACCTCTTGGCTGGGCCATGGTAAGCGCCTTTTTCATAATCAGCTTTTATACTGCTCGTAGGTTCTTTAAACTGGGCTCAAGAGGTGCTGTCTCCTTTGCCATGGTTGCTGCTTTCGGAAATACCTCTTTCCTGGGTTACCCTTTTGTTATGGCTCTGCTTGGAGAGGGGGCCTTACCTCCGGCCATCTTTTTTGACCAGATGGCTAATTTTCTATCGGTATTCACCGTAGGGATTTTTTTCTGTGTCAGTGTCACCGAAAACAGATTTTCATGGAAACAGCTTTTTCAAATTCTGAAATTTCCGCCCTTTATAGCTTTTCTGCTCGCCCTGACCACCAGGGAACTTGGTAGTCTACCACGATTACTTGAAGAAACTATCAACCGCTTAGCTGAAGTCACCGTACCCCTAACCATGGTGGCTATAGGCATTTCGCTTTCTCTCCAAAACCTTCGTGGCCACCTGAAACCGCTCTTTGGAGCAGCCCTGATTAAGCTTTTCTTCTTACCTCTGGCCATGCTTGGGGTGTCTCAGTTTTTCTCCTTCTCACCTCTGGAGCGGGGAGCCCTGGTCATGGAGAGCGCCATGCCCACTCTTATGACCTCCTACGTCATAGCCTCCCTGTATCAACTTGACGCTCAGTTTGTGTCAAGCGGTATCGTTCTGACCACCCTGCTCGCTCTGGGTAGCTTGCCCCTCTGGGGTTTGCTCTTTTAGCACCTCAAGGCGCACTCGCAAGGGTCCGGCAGTAAAAATATCTTCCTCAGCTACGGCACGCAGCACTATTTTCCCCCGAATGCTTTCCAGCTCTTGAAAAACCTCGGTCAGGTTGCTGGCCGAGATAATTCCCACTTTTCCTTCCTGGGGAAGGATGCCTTGTTTAAGACCAACTGCGTTCAGTTCTCGCAGCACTTCACCCAGAAGGGCATCAATGTTAGTTTCCTCATCTATTGTCAATGCTTTTTGATAAACAATCTCCCCTTGCGAGAAAATTTTGCGATTTTCATCCACATACATGCGAGCAATCACCGGCTCTCCCTGCAGGCTGTTTATAGCAGCAACCAGTCTGACTACCACATCATTGGAAGCATTGTGAATTCTATCGATGGCCTGGCGGAAATCCTCCTCCGGAACAAAAACAGCCTGTCCGGTTTCCGAGTGACGACCGGCGCCTTTCTGGAGGGCAAGCTGGTCACCCTTGCGGATTACCGCAAGCAACGCTTCCTGGGCCTTATCTTCACTCATCCCACCTGGCAGTATGGCTCGCAGGATTTCCTCATCATCCTGAAAGACAATTCTTCCCTGACGGATAGCCACTATGCCGGAGCGGAGTCGAGCCAGTTCTGCTCGAAGCGATGTCAACTCCTGCTGCAGTTCGTCTCTCTGCTTCTCAAGCTGAGCTACTGTTTCTCCAAGCAATCGGGTCTGTTCTTCCAGAGCGGCCTTGGAATTTTGTAGCTCTCGTTCCTTGGTTTCCAGCTCTTGAACTCTTGACTGGTAATCTTCGAGTCGCTTTTTGGTATTTTCAAGCTCCAGACTGCGGGCAATTACTTCCTGATTCAGTGAATTCAGTTGCTCTCGCAACTCCTGCATACCAAACAGAGCTGTCCGCACATCTTCTGAAGCCGCACTCAAAACCAGAAGGGTAACTGTGGCAATCAATATGCCAGTAATAATGCTTACCAAGAAAGCCGTGTAGCGAGGCCTTAGCTTAAAAAGGGAAAGCTTTTTCCTCCCGATGCGACGCCCCAAAAAATCACCCACGTAAGCGATAACACCGCTGAGTAAAATTATGGAAAGAATTAAAAGAAAACTGGAAAAAGAGGCCCTCACAGAGATTAACTCCTTTCTCTCAAAAAAATGAGTACAAATCCAACCGCTCCTCCCACCAGGTTGCTGAACCAGGCACCTGTAAAGGGGTCAAGAACACCACCTTCAGCAAGGACGCCGGTTACTGAGAAAAGAACGTAATACCCAAATACCACCAGAATGCTCACTCCAATACCCACACCTTTACCTGAGCGCGGCGAAATTACCCCCAGAGAAACCCCCAGCAAAACGAAAACAATACTTGCAAAGGGAATAGCCGTCTTCTGCCACAGGATAAGCTCCAGCCGGGTCGTATCTTTATTGTGCGCACTTTCCCTCTCGATATAACCTTTGAGTTGAGCCAAGCTCATCTCCCGGGGGTTTTTCTGCTGCTGAAGCATCTCCTGCAAGCTCTGCTGAGCACCGATTTCCTCCCTTTCAAAACGGACAATTCTTTTTACCTCACCCCCAGGACCCATTTCATAAAGAATACCTTTGCGAAAAATCCATTTACCCTGCTGGTTGGTAGCTTCCTGAGCGCTGATAATGCGCAGGATACCTTCTTTGCCATACTCCTGCACTGTAACGCCGCTGAGCACTCCTTCACGGGAATTTACTTGACGCACATAAAAAATGCGTTCCACCCCTTCTCCGACTTCTTCTCGAAAAAAGGTGTTTTCTTGGAAAAGTAAACCGGTGAGCGAAGTACCTTCAGTAAGCTGCATCAGTTTTTCCGCAGACATGGGAACAAAAGTTTCCTGAATTAGGATCGTAGCTGAACAGGCCCAAATTGAAAAAATCAGAAAAGGGATAGTAAACCTGAAATAACTCACCCCCGCAGCCCTGAGTGCAACAACCTCGCTATCTGAAGAGAGACGGCTGGTGGTTAAAATGGAACCCAGAAGCACAGCCATAGGTATGATGTACACCAAGAAAGAGGGAATGTTCCAGAGGAAAATCTGAACTACCCGAACCAAGGAAAGACCGCTTTTTAACCACAAGCTGGTAAGACGATAAATAAGGTCCGACGCTGTCAAAATAGAGAGGAAAAGGCCAATTCCAAAAATAAAGTTAACGACCAGCTGCTTGAGTATATAACGATCCAGGGTTTTCATGTTTTAAAGGTTAAACCGTTCTCCCAGATAGTACTTTCGGCTCAGGTCAGATTGGAGTATTTCCTCAGGGGAACCAGCAACCAGAATTTTACCTTCGAACATGATGTATGCACGGTCAGTTATGGCCAGGGTTTCCCGCACTGCGTGGTCAGTAATAAGGACTCCAATCCCCTTCTGGGCCAGATAACGTATGATGTGTTGAATTTCTTCAACCGCAATAGGGTCAATACCAGTAAACGGCTCGTCAAGAAGAATAAAAGAAGGCTCCGTGGCCAAAGCTCTGGCAATTTCCAATCTCCTCCGCTCTCCGCCCGAAAGGAGGTTGGCTGAAGAGAGTGCAAGATGGGCAATGCCAAATTCCTCCAGTAGAGCATCCCTTCTTTTGCGAACTTCATGACGTGACAAGCCCTGCATTTCAAGCACCAGGTCCAGGTTCTCTTTAACCTTCAACTTTCTGAAAACAGAGGGTTCCTGCGGCAGGTATCCAATGCCCATCCTGGCCCGAACATACATTGGTATACCGTTCAGGGCACGTTCATCCAGAAAAACCCTTCCCTCTGTGGGGTGGATAAGTCCTACAATCATGTAAAACGTAGTGGTTTTGCCGGCGCCATTGGGACCTAAAAGACCCACTACTTCACCCCTTTTCACCTCAATGCTGACACCGTTAACCACTTTTTTCCGGTTATATTCTTTAACCAGCTCCTCACCGCGCAGTATCTTCCAATCTCTCCGCAAAGTCTCAGTCCCCATCATGGCTGAATGTTAATGGACACTTCTCCCTTAACCTGGATCCTGCGAGTTTCAGGATAAATAAGTATTTCATCACCAACCATGGAGTGGTTACCCTTAACAATTTTTGCTCCACCCAGAATGCTTATGAAAGGAGAACCTTCCTTAAAAACAGCCTTTTGTGCCTGGCCTTCCCATCCTTCTCCAGAAAGATGCACTTCAAAAGCCATCCAGGTTTTGTCCTGAAAGTAATAAATCAGCTTTGTACACCCCAGTTCAAAGGGTTCCAGCTTGAAACTTACCTCACCCTCAGCAAGGAGCTGGCGAACCTCAAAATCAACCTGAACTTGAGGTGCTGCAAAAACAACTTCTTTTCCACTACCCTCAACTTTTTCAAGCCAAAGCCGGTTTGTATCTCCCTGGTAAAAAAGCTCCGAAGCGTTTATCTCGTAATCTCCCCAAGTAATATTTATCTCGCCACTGCTTTTCAGTTCCCGCTTTTCAGTATCAATTTCCAGCGCAGGACAATGTATAACCACCTCTCCCCACTCTATGGTGGACACACCAGGAGCTACAATTTTTCCGGTATTTTCATCATATTCCACCGAAGAAGTGCGTATGGTAATCTCCGAAAAGCCTTCCTGGGCCAGAACAGGAAAGAAATAACCAGCGAGTAACACCAAACCAAGGCAAAAGGTAACACTCCAAAGCAACTTACCTGACCAGCTCAACATTCACCACCACATCCCCACTAATCTGGAGTTTGTTCCCTTTGAGCTCATAAATCATCTTGTCACCGCGCAAGGTTAGATTTTGATCTTTGAAATTCGCTTCTTCCAGTATACACTTCTTTTCCCGAGCAATCCACTGCAGGAGCTTGCCACGAAGCAACCTTTCACCGCCAACTTCCTGCATAACTACCTCCCGGAACAGAGCATCGCCGCTTTGCAGAGACACCTTGCCTCGGGAGGCTGCAATACTGTAAAACGGTTTTTCGTCGATAAAAAAATAACCGGCTATCTCTTCCAATTCGACCTCCATGTCTTTCTGGCTGATTAATTTTGCTTTCAGACTCCACTCCTTGCCTGTTTCACCCAGGTGAACAATCTCAGTTTCTCGAAACTCTATCAATGGCTGGGTAGCTTGTAGTAAAGAGACAGTGTTTTCTTCTGGTGGCTCTTCGATGGGAATAACCCACCAGAAAAAAACACAAAAAACCAGGAGTGCTGTCGAGGAAAGCCCCCAAAAACAGGTATCAACGATTAACCTAATTCGCATGTAGCATAAAGTAAACCCGCTTGAAACCTTGAAGAGCCATTTCTTTACACAACTTCAAGCTTTGCTGATTATCATCAGCCAGAACGAGATACAGCTTTGATTTATCGAATTTCGAAAATTCTATCTGAGAATCGCCAAAAGCAATATACACAACTCCTTGCTCTCCTGAAAAGGGGTTGGACGGACTCCTGCGAGCATCTAAAACCGTAACTTGCTGGTTCAATTTAAACAAGTTCTGAATTTCGGCCTCTCTCAATCCTCGATACCAGAGTATACTATTCAGCTTATCTCTCAAAACTTTTTCACTGGTTGCCCCAATAACCAAATCAGCAACTTCGCCTTTGGGATTCACAAAAAAGGTGGTGGGAACGCCCATCACCATATATTCCATAAAAATCCGACCCGTTTCATCAAGAAGGATCGGAAAATTGACACCCAGGCTGGAGGTAAAGCTCTTGAGTCGTTCTGGATTTTCTCGCGCTGCAATGCCAAATACCTTTAAGTCGGCTTTCAGGACATATTCTTCATAGAGCTTTTGCAAAATGGGCATCTCTTGCCTGCAAAAATGACAATTGGTGGAGAAGAAAACCAAAACCACTGGAGAACCCTTTAATTGAGAAAGGCTGACTTCCTCACCAGAAAGTGTCTTTAACGTAAAAGGAGCAGCTTCTCTGGCAGCACCAAAAGCGGCTGGGATAGATATTGCAAAAACAGCAAAGTACAAAGCAAGAAGAGTAAATGTGGTCAGATGACTCCTTCTTTTCATGGAACATACCTCCCGCATCAACTGGTTTTTCTCTTAAAACCTTTTCAGAACGCAATTATTTCCGCGGTAAATTCGGCTTGCTTTCAGCGAAGATTTTCTTGAAATTCTGCACCCTATCAGGAGAGGCAAAAACCGAGCTCCTGTTACCTTCAACCAGCGATTGATAGAGCTCTTCGCGATAAATGGGAATATCTGAAGGAGCGGTAATACCTATTTTAACCTTTCCTTTTTCAATGCCAATAATCTTTATCTCGATGTTATCCCCAATACGTATACTTTGGTCAACCTTCCGGCTGATTACTAACATTCGGGCACCTTGAATTTATTGAGACGTTGCGTTTGCACCCTCCAGCCTCAAAATATGGCGCAGGCCATAAGGGCTTCCCTCAAGAACTACCTGTTTACCAATCTTCAACCCACAGTTTATCACAATCGGTGCCAGAAGGTTAACCCCTATTTCTTGAGCAGAAAGAATATTCATTATGGCCAGGACGATGACCTCACGATGTGAAGTGATACCCAAAGCCTGACATTCGGTACTGGAAAGTTCTATCTCGTAGTCAGGAAAGTAGAGAAAGGGATCACAGAGTGCAAAAACTATGTTTTCTTCTTCCACGCTTTGTAACCAAAAAAATCCCTTCTCTTCAAGCAAAATAAAGCGTCGCAAATGTTCAAAACCGGGAAGACCCCAGGGGAAAAAGAGAATTTTATCTTCTCCAACTTCCAGTTCACCAAAATAGGCAGTCTTAATTTGCATTTTCATTCGCTCCTCAACGAAGAAAGTCAAGCAGGGTTGGTTGAGTCACTTGGGCAGCCGCAGCAAGGGCCATCTGATAAACGTTTTGATGTTCCTTAAGCTGCATAACCACCTCTGCAACATCTATATCCTCGTTAGAAGAAAGCAAAGTCTTAAAATTAAGTGAAAAGTCCTCAAAACGGTTAAGGGCATTCTCGAGGCGCTGGACTTTGGCTCCTACCTGGGCACGGATACCCAAAAGATTATTCAATTCCTGGTCTATTTTACTTATGTCCTCTTCAATGCCTTGCGGCTGGTTTCCACGCAGGTGTTCAACCAGGTCCTTGACCACTTTAAGGATACCCTCAGCCTCGGAGGTATTTTGAATGTTCCCTCCTGCATCAAGTATTCCCCAATCTTGAAGTGGTGTACCGTTTACATCGGAAAGAACCAGTGTACTCTCAGTACGGGAGCGTAAAACAAGGGTTGACCCATCAGTTACAGCATACGCAGTAGAACGCAAAGAGGGTTCATTGTTAATAGCATTAACCAGGTCCTGCAGGGTGGTCATGGTAGCATCAATGGTGATAACCGTCCCATTGATACTGAACTGGTCACCGGGGTTAAGAGTTATCGGGTTGGAACTTCGGGCTTCGAACCCCCTGAAGAACACTTCATCCCCTGGAAAGCTAATATCAATAACCGTTTTGGACTCAATTTCCCTAATCAGGGAATTCGAATCTCCCAGATAAGTAATCTGATTTCCTTGTATCACAAAGGGCGGCTCAGTCAGGCGTGCTCCTGCAAAAAGGTAGCGGTCAGCGTAGGAAATGTTTCCAATGGAAACCAGTTCTTCCAGCTGTTTTTCCACTTCCTCAGCTATAATCACCCTGTCTTCAGCAGTCAGGGACCCATTGGCTCCCTGCAAAGCAAGAGTACGTATTTTTTGGATGACATCAGTCGCCGAACCCAGGCTTTCGTCAACCAGGTTTAACCAGTTTCTGGCATCCTCAACGTTAGAGCGGAATTGCTCCAGTTTACTGATTGAAGTTTTTAGAGACAATATGTTGTTAATTTTAATGGGGTCATCAGAGGGTCTACGAATCGCCTTGCCCGAAGAGAGAACATCTTCTATCCTGACCATTCTTTCCAGGATGTTATTAAGATTCTGCATTACCCTATCGCTGAGAACCCTCTGGGTCACTCGCATCGATGCTACCTCCTACTTCACCTTAAGCGGTTAACCACGGTATCCAGCATTTCATCAAGAGTGCGTATCAGCGAAGCGGCAGCGTTGTAAGCATGCTGATATTTGATGAGGTTGGTCATCTCTTCATCGAGAGAAACACCCGAAACACTTTCTTTCCTCATGTTGAGCTGGTCTACAAGCAGGCTTTGGTTTTCAGCAATGCGCTGTGCCTCCTGTCTTTCCGCACCGAGCCGGGATATTACTCCCCGATAATAATCATCAGGGTTAGCTCCATTTACAAAATCACTTTCCCGCAATTGGGCAATACGCAAAGCAACTTCTCCATCTCCAGGTGCACCGGTCGAAGAAGCAGCAACCAACCGATAATCCCCGGAGATAGCAGGGTCAACCGCTATGTCCTCTGCAGTACTTCCTACAAAAAAGACTCCGCCTGGTGCAGGAGGTTCTTGAAGGGTATAACCGGTTTGATGCAAAGTATTCACTTCTTCAATGAGTTCTCGGGCCAGAAAATTAAGGTCGCTTTTGTAGTTCTCCAGTAGAGAATCCCGCAGGTCAAAAATAGCTTTCAACTCTCCACTCTGATTGGCAAAGTCAATCTTTTGGGTAGTACCCTGAAAATAAACCTGATTGAACCCACTCAAAGGGTCAACCTGTGCTTCCAGCAGGTTAAGTTCCTTGGCACTTGCCAGAACCCTCCCTTGAAGAATAATGGTATAGGTACCATTACTTTCCTCTTGAACCTGGAGATCAATGATTTTGGACAGCCCATCTACAGCAAGGTCCAACTTGTCTTTATAATCGTTGATATTGCCACCAGCAGCGCTCAAACGAATAATTTGCTGGTTTACACTGTGGATTTGTTCCAAATAACTGTTGATTTCATTGACTTTGAGCGCTACTTGTTCATCAAACTGTTCCTGGGTAAGCACCAGCTGAGAGTGCGTATGCTGGAAAGCTTCCGCTAAGAGATTGGCTGTTTCAACCAGCAAGGCCCTGCTTGCTTCACTTTCCGGCGTCTTGGAAAGTTCCTGCCAGGCGTTCCAGAAATTGTTCATAATATTCGATAAACCGCTTTCCTGTGGGTCGCCAAAAATTATCTCTACTTGATTCAAGCCTTCATCAATAGTGCTCCAGTAGCTCTCGATACGAGACTCCTGACGCAGTTGAAGGTCTATAAAACGATCTCTTAAGCGTTGAATCTCTTCTACAGCAACGCCGCTACCCACGCTTTTGAGATAAGGAGGCACAAAGATGCCGGAAAGGGGAACAGTCTTTGCCGTCATTTTAGCTGATTGACGGGTGTAACCCACGGTATTGGCATTGGCAATATTATGACCGGTAATATCCATAGCTTGCTGCTGGGCTTGCAAGGCGCTTTTGCCTATTTCCAGTCCGAAGAAGCTACTACCCATAACCACTACATCCTCCCGTCAATCAAAATGCCCTGAAGGGCTTTCCCGGTCTCTTTCTTACCCGAAGGGTCATACGCTTCAAAAGAGTTATAGTTTTCAATCCTGGCAAGCAGAGCAAAAACTGCGTTAAAGTAATTGAGCGTATCCTTTATCAAAATGGCATTTTGCTGATTAACCCGTTGCAGTTCGGCGCTGGTCTCCCAGATCTCACGCTGCAAGGCTTCCATGGAAATTGCAATTTCTTCTGGGAAAAGAGGAAGCACCTGGGAAATACATACTTCTTCTTCATCCAGGCCAGCAAAACTGGCAATGTTACGTAGGACACCAGTCAACTTACGCTCAAAAACCTGGTTCTCGAGAATCAGGTCAGCTTTTTTCTTCACTACATCACCAAGTTCCCCAATTCGGTTTTGAACCAGTATCTCTTGTTCTTCTCGAACTACCTCGAGAAGCTTTCTCTGAAGAACACAGCCCTCTTTTAAAACCTCCAGAAGGACTGTCCCAGCTTCTTCGAAAACGGACACCTCATTCGCCTCCGGAAAAGAAAGAATCAGCAATGTCCCTGATTATCATCTTTTCCACTATCTTGGCAGGTTCCACATGATATTCATTCCTGGAGAGTCTGTCTTTTATTTCCGCAATAAGCTGTTCCCTCAGCTCAGGAACCTCCTGCAGTTTGCGATAAATCTCTCGGATTTCCAGAGCCTTTTGAGAAAAGGAAATTTTGTCTCCTTTGTTTGAGCTTATACCCTGGGAGGTTTTCGACCTGGATTTATTGCTTTTTTCAGCATATATTTTCAAAATACTCTCCAGCTGATTCGCAGAAATCTTCATGATTGTATCCCCCTCTATCTCCTGCTATTAATACTATATCGGCAATTACAACAAAAACTTTAGGGGTATTAGTCAGCTGGTTTCTCTTTTTTTTTCAAAATAGCATCTCTAAAATAAAACCTGTCCTTGCTTTGTCGATTTGAGGAATCGGCAGCAGCCTCTTCCCGAAAAAGATACGATAGTTGCAGTCGACATTTCTCGCAAAAACGGCCAGATGAAATGGGCTTTCCACAGCGTTCACACCGCAAGCCAACATCAACGCCTTGCTCGCCCCGGACAATTTGTAGTCTGCCCTGTTTGAGAAAATGGAGAATATCCTTTTTGTCTACACCAGTAGCTTTGCTGGCCTCCTCAATGGTAGAACGTGGGTTTCTGAGGAAGAATTCTTTCACCTTCAAAAATTCTTCTTCCTGAGCCTCCAAACAGACAGGACATAACTCGATAGCATCGAGGTTCTTCCTAAACAGTTTTCCACACTTCTTGCAACGGGCTATCTCCATGGTTCATCTCCTAACATAATATTAACACTTTCCAGAAGACGAGGGAAGTTCCAGTGCACGATAAAGCATTTCCCCTATCCGAAGATTGGTAGATGCACAGCTTTTTTTGCACACTTCATCCAGCCACATTTCTCGAAACCACACTTCTTCCCTTCCCAAAAAAGGGGATTCCCGGTCGACAAAAAGAGGTTGCACTGCTTTTCTGAAAATAAAGCTCAGCAAAAAGGCCTCAAAATCCTGACAGGCTTCGCGCAATCTTGCCCGTTGCCTTTCAAGAGAAAATTTTGATTGCTCGGTAATGATTTCTGAAGGAGAACAGAAGTTCTCTAACTTTGCCTCTCTCATTCTACAATCAACTCCCCTTGGAGGGCTCCTGCTTTTTTGAGGGCCTGAAGAATGGCCACCAGATCACGAGGAGTCACCCCTAAGGCATTCAGAGAGTTTATTAAATCGTCAATGGTGTTACCCGATTCCACCCGAAATAAGCGTCCCTCTTCCTGGGCAGCTTGAACTTCCTGCTGAGGGACTACCTGAGTTTCTCCCCCCGAAAAAGGAGGCGGTTGGGACACTTCATATTGTGTCTGAATGCTCACTGTTAGGTTACCATGAGCCAGTGCCACAGGAAGAATACGGACGTTGCCTCCAATAACCACAGTCCCGGTACGTTCATTAACCACTACTCTGGCAGGAACATCGGGTTCCACCGGAAGTTCTCCAATCATGGCTAAAAGCTGGGGCACTCTATCACTAAAACTTTCCGGTATGCTCACCTCGACACGGTTAGCGTCGATGACTCGCGCCCTTCGCCCACCAAGCTCCTGATTGATAACTCTTGCTATGCGAGTAGCGGTTACAAAATCAGGATTTTGCAAAAGGAGAGAAAAAGTTCCTTTTAAAGAATTCACGAAAGAAGTGCTTACGCTTCGCTCCACGATTGCCCCGTTGGGTATTTTGCCCACTGTGGGATGGTTTTGTTGAACCTGATTTCCACCTCCACCAGCGGTAAAACCACCTACTGAGAGCGGTCCCTGAGCAACCGCATACACTTTCCCGTCCACGCCTTTTAAAGGTGTCAAAAGAAGGATGCCTCCCTGAAGGCTCTTTGCATCACCTAACGAAGAAACGGTGACATCAATCCTCTCTCCCTCACTTACAAAAGGAGGCAACTCGGCAGTAACAATCACTGCTGCAACGTTTTTGGAGCGCACCTGCTGAGAATCAACGGTTATCCCCAACTTGGACAGCATATTGGAAAGACTCTGGTTGGTGAACAAACTGCTTCTACTATCACCGGTTCCTGAAAGACCAACCACCAGCCCATAACCTACCAGCTGGTTTCCCCTCACTCCCTCAACCTGGGTAATGTCTTTGATACGTACCGTCTCTGCACCGACAAAAACGGCACAACAAAGAACCGCTATGATCACCACCGTCATGAAAACAATAATCCTGCCCACGGTGCTCAGGCCACCTCCAGAACCGGAAAACTAAAAGAGGATATCCAGGATGGAACCAAAAAGGCCACCCAGAATACCAATAAGTCCTGATCTTTGCTTGGGTTTCAAGGTTCCCTCCAGCTTAATGATCACGTCAACCAGTTGAGTTGAGTAAACTGTATTCTGAGCGGATATAAACCTCGGATTTACCACGCCCTCGATATGCATTATCTCCCGTTCTTTGTTCAAATAAATTTCTTTACTGCCAGCAATTCTGAGATTTCCATTTTCCAGCACTTCTACCACCTGGCAGGTAATAACCCCACTCAGGCTCATCTGTCTCTGATTGCTCCTCTCTCCCTGGCGAGTGCTTTGTCTTTTAAAAGAAGCAGGTGGCACGAAATCGAAAATTCCCTGCCCTGCTTCCATGGAAATATCCACTGAGCTTCCTCCACTGCTGGTGGCACTGTTTTTCCCTTCCAAATTTTCGGTTATGATGACGGTCAGAATATCCCCCTCTCGAGAAGCCCGGTAATCAGAATAAGGGTCTGCAAACCAGGCATCATCGCTCCACAGTGATTCCGCAAAACTCTGAGGAAGCGCTATCCAAGACACCACAAAAACAGTAAATAACCACCAGAAAAAACGCACTTTTTTCATTTAACCGCCACCTCTACCATTCTCTCCCCAACAACTCTTCCCTGCACCCGCTTTCTGGAATCCAGATTTTCGACAATTATAACTTCACCCAGAGCACCATCAGAGCGCGCTTTACCCAAAGCGGTAACCGTTATACCTCCATTTCTGGCTACCATAGTTACCAGGTCTCCCCGTTGCACCAGTGCCTCTTCCTCGAAAGAAGAAGGAGTAATGAGCTCTCCCTGGTTAATGTTTCTTTTGGCTACCTTACCAACCACTTTAGTCGGATCGTCCAGGGCTTTGAAATTTCGGTAATCCAAAACTTCCTCAACTACATACACTGATGAAGCATCGATTACCTCTCCCCTCTTCAGGTTTTCCCTGGCTCGAACCACATTGCGAAATGCTTGTATTTCCAAGCGTAAAGGCAACTTGTTCACTACCTCTCCCTCCGGACTAAGAATGTCCAGCTGGGCGGTGATGCTCCCCCAGGGATTAAAGGAGGTAGGCAAAGAAATGCGATGCTCACACCCATCGGGAAGAAAAACCTGCTCTGGAGAAGCCAATCTAACTTCAAGCCTCTTTACAAATTCAAAACGTTCCCTGATCTCATCTGCAATTTCCCCCTCAAGTTGCACTACAGAAACCCATTGTCCCTGCAAGCGCACCCTGCACTCCATAGCACCTGAGAAATAAATATAATCAAGTTGCGGTATACCCCGAGCACACAAGCGGTTATAGATTTCCTGGGCAGTAATTACGCGCTCAGGTTGTGATGGAGAAAGCATACCCAGCTCGGTCAGCTCAGCCACTTTTTCTCCCTCAGGGAGTGGATAGGAAATCCGTGCAATATCTCCCAGGGTAATATTTTCCTGACTCAAGCTGACCTGCGGTTCCAGATAAACCTCTAAGGTCAGCCCCCAAAGAGAAACAGGTAAGAAAAAGACCGCAATTATCGCGATTGCTACACTAAAATATTCTTTCCTCATCGCTTCATGTTGTTAGCAATGCTCATCATTTCATCGGCAACACTTATAGCCTTGGAATTGATCTCATAGGCACGCTGTGCGCTGATCATGCGAACCATTTCTTCCACTACTTGAACATTGGAAGTCTCCAAGAAGCCCTGGGCCAGAGTTCCTAATCCGTCGAAACCCGGAGTACCTACTTGCGGTTCACCTGAGGCCACAGTCGCAACATACAGATTACGCCCGATACTTTGTAACCCTGCCGGGTTGATAAAGCGTGCCAGCTCGATAACTCCTAACTCTTGCGGCTCTGTTTCTCCAGCAATCTTTGCAGTTACTGTACCATCCTGGCCGATAGTGATTGATTCAGCATCCTGGGGTACGGTAATCGGCGGCTCAAGCGGGAACCCATCGCTGGTGACTATTCTTCCCTGGGCATCCAGCTTGAAAGAACCGTCTCTTGTGTACCCTATGGTGCCATCAGCAAGTAAAACCTGGAAAAACCCATCGCCTTCGATAGCTATGTCCAGTGGGTTTCCTGTTTCATAGGCATCACCCGGGAAGAAAAGCTTTTGTACCGCTGCCGGACGAACTCCCAATCCCACCTCTATTCCGGTAGGTATCTGGTTTTCCTGGGTATTGGGAGCACCCTTAACTCTTACCGTTTGATACATGAGATCCTGAAAGTCGACTCTGCTTTTTTTGAAACCAGTGGTATTGATGTTAGCCAGGTTATTGGCAATCACATCAATATCCAGTTGTTTGGCCTGCATTCCAGTTGCCGCCGTCCACAGTGCACGCATATTCAAAACCTCCTTTCCTAACACATCTGGGTTTCAAGTCTTAAAGGCGCGCAATTTCACTGGTCGCCTTTTGGAGAGCTTCATCATGACTCTGAATGGTTTTTTGGACGCTCTCGTACTTCCGCAAAACCTCAATCATGTGTACCATGGCTTCAACGGGGTCCAGATTAGCCCGCTCCAGAGCTCCCTGAACAATCTTAAAATCTTGAGCTGAGTAAGGGGTAATGTCGGTATCTTCGACTATGAAAAGGTTTTGCCCTTTTTTAGCGAGTACAGAATAATCATCAAAATCCACTATCCGGAGCCTGTTAACCAGATTACCATCAACTTGCACTTCTCCTCGCTCGTTGATTTCCAAACGCCCAGAGTTACCCACCACAATCTCTCCCTGCTCGCCCATCACTGGATATCCCTCCCAGGTTACCAGCTTTCCCTCTGGAGAGAGCGTGAAATTACCAGCCCGGGTATACGCTTCTCCCTGGGGAGTCATGACCACGAAAAATCCTTTTCCATCAATGGCCAGGTCCAGAGGATTGCTTGTGGTCTCAATGGTACCCTGAGAAAAATCGGTAATTTGCTTGATACCAGAAGCTGTACCAAAAGCCAGCTTTCCCAGGTAAACTCGTTCCCCATTTGCAAAGCGGAAAAGCTCTTTTTCAAAGCCCGAAGTTTCCTGAACCACCAGGTCCTTTTTAAAACCTGGTGTATCAATATTTGCCAGATTATTGGCCCAAACCTGCTGTTCCAGCTCCCTCAGGTTAAACCCCGAAGTCGAAGAGTATACGCCCCGTATCACCCGAAAACCCCCTTCGAAAAATCAACTTTCCAAAGGCTTTTTGATAAAAAAATTTGCCAGAACCACTCCGATAAAGCCAATAAAATTTTCAATTCGTGGGTTTATCAATTTCCCTTAGGAAGACAACAAAGAAGCACAAAAACTTTGTTGAAGCAAAAATCAGGCGGAACTAAAAAAGGAGCGCGATATAAATCAAAAAAGGCTTCAAAAAAAAAGAGCCTGGCACAGAGCCAGGCTCTTTACCACTAATTCACACCCACCAGGCAGCCCCTACTTTTTCTTTGAGAACTACTTCCTTTAAGAGCGCAACTGCTTTTTCAAAGCCTTCGCGACCCGACATAAGCGAATCTTCATGCTCTATGGAAAGTACTCCATCATAACCCACAAGCCGCAGATTACTGACAAAATCCTTCCAGAAGCCTAAATCATGCCCATAGCCAACGGTACGGAAAATCCAGGAGCGATTAATTTCGTCAGTGTAGGGTTTGGTGTCCAGATTTCCATTTACCAGGCTGTTAACCGGGTCAATCTTGGTATCCTTAGCGTGCACGTGAAAGATTGCATCACCCAACTTCCGTATGGCGAAAATGGGGTCAATCCCCTGCCAGAAAAGATGACTGGGATCAAAATTGGCTCCAATGTTGTCTCCAGCAGCATCACGTAGCCTGAGCAGCGTCTCCGGGTTGTAAACACAGAAACCAGGGTGCATCTCAAGCGCTATCTTCACTCCATGGTCACGTGCAAACTGGGCCATCTTTTTCCAATAGGGAATCAACTTCTCTTCCCACTGCCAGCGCACTATTTCCAGAAACTCCGGTGGCCAAGGACAGGTTACCCAGTTGGGATATTTGGCATTCTCAGAATCCCCTGGACAACCCGAAAAAGTGATTACCGTCTGGACACCAAGCTTTTCAGCAAGCAAAATGGTATTCTCAAACTCTCTGTGATGTTTTTGGGCCACCTCGGAATTGGGGTGAAGTGGGTTTCCATGGCAGCTCAAAGCGCTTATTTCAAGACCTCTGGACTCAACCGCTTCTTTAAACCTCTTAATCTCGTCCGGGCTTTTAAGAACTTCTTCGGGGTTGCAATGAGCGTTGCTGGGATAGCCCCCAGTTCCTATCTCCACCGCTTCAGCACCAACACTTTTCACGTAATCAAGGGCCTTTTCCAGAGGGTCGTTTTGAAAGAGTACCAGAAAAACACCGATTTTCATGAAAAAATTCCTCCTTCCTCCTTATAAAGTTTGTCCGCCACTTCAGCAAACAGAAACTTCGTTCTAATAATAGCAAATTTTCCCAAACTCTGGTATATTATTGAAAATCTAAACGGGGGGTGCAGTGACTTTGCTTCTATCAGAAAGAGCCCAAAAAATAAAACCTTCTGCAACCCTGTCCATTTCTGCAAAGGCCAAAGCAATGAAAAAATCAGGCCTGGACGTGATTTCCTTCAGCGCAGGGGAACCGGACTTCGATACACCCCTACCGATTAAGGAAGCAGCCAAGCGGGCCATCGATCAGGGCTTCACCAAATACACACCAACTTCGGGCATTCCGGAACTAAAGGAAGCAATATGCGAAAAACTGAAACGCGAAAACGATCTCCACTACACAAAAGAAGAAATTATTGTCTCCTGCGGCGCAAAGCACGTCCTTTTCAATGCGCTGATGACACTTTGTGATTCGAATGACGAAGTGTTATTGCCCAAACCTTACTGGGTCACTTATTACGAGCAAATAGTCCTGGCTGGAGGGAAACCAGTACTTCTTGACTGCGATCCGGAAACGCTGCTTGTGCCCCTTGAAGAAGTAGAAAAAAACATATCCGAAAACACCAAACTGCTTATCCTTAATAACCCCTCCAACCCCTCAGGAGTGGTCTGGTCGCAAGAAGCGCTCGAGAAGATTGCGCAACTGTGCAAAAAACATAACATTTTCGTCATTTCAGACGAAATATACGAACGCTTAGTGTATGATGGAGAAAAGGTAAAAAGCATTGCCTCCTTGGAAGGCATGAAAGAGCGTGCTCTGGTGGTGAACGGCGTTTCCAAAGCTTTTTCCATGACTGGATGGCGCATTGGCTACGCAGCAGGTCCTCAGGAAGTCATCCAAGCCATGGGAAGACTCCAGGACCACTCCACATCCTGTCCTACTTCCATCAGCCAGAAAGCAGCACTGGCAGCGCTTCGCTGTGATGCATCAGTGGTTGAAGAAATGGTAACCGCCTTCGACCAGAGGAGAAAAGCCATGATGCAATACCTTTCGGAAATACCCGGAGTCCGTTTTCCGGTGCCTCGGGGTGCGTTCTACATATTTGCCGATTTCTCGGCCTACATTGGTAGAAAATTCGAAACAACAACCATAGACTCCTCACTCACTCTGGCAGATCTTTTGCTTGAAAAAGCGCACCTGGCCTGTGTACCGGGAATCGCCTTTGGAATGGAAGGTTTCCTGCGCCTTTCTTATGCCACTTCGCTTGAGAATATCGAGCGAGGCATGGCACGCATGCAGGAATTTTTCAAAAAATTGAATTAGGAGGTGTTCATAATGCCACGCATTTACATCATCGACGTTACCAATCGCGATGGAGTACAAACTGCTCATCTGGGCCTTGCCAAGATAGAAAAGACCATGGTCAATATATTCCTCAATGAAATGGGTGTGTTCCAGAGCGAATTTGGTTTTCCAACCACCCGCCACGAAACCAACTATTTAAACGCCAATCTGGAGCTTGCCGAAATGGGCGTCATTCATCCCATTCGCCTCAGTGGCTGGATGCGTGCTATAAAAGCCGACGTGGAATTGGCCTACCAGATGGTCCCTAAGCTCAAATACCTCAACCTTTCCATCTCCACCTCTGACCAGATGCTGGAAGGCAAGTTCCAGGGCAAATACACCCGTGATGACATTACCAAAATGATGACCGAAGCAGTGAAAAGTGCTAAAGACCATGGAGCACAGGGAATAGGAGTAAACGCCGAAGATGCTTCACGAACCGACCTTGACTATCTGGTCGAGTTTGCACTGGCAGCCAAAGAGGCCGGCGCCGAGCGTTTCCGCTATTGCGACACTCTTGGCTATGACAGTCCTTTCACTATCTATGAACGTATAAGCTATATCGCTGAACGGGTAAAAATGCCTATCGAGCTTCACTGCCACAACGACCTGGGTATGGCAGTGGCCAATTCAGTAAGCGGTGCTAAAGCAGCAGTTGACGCAGGCTGCGATGCCTACATTAACACCACCTTGAACGGAGTCGGCGAGCGGGCAGGCAACGCTGACTTAGTCTCAGTGCTTCTCGCTATAAAATACGCCAACGGCCTTTCTGGAAAATATGAACTCGACCCCCGCACCAACCTCAAAGCTGCCTGGAAAACCTGCAAATATGCATCCTATGCTTTCAAAGTGCCTATTCCCATCACCCAGCCCGGCATTGGCGCTAACGCTTTTGCCCATGCCTCAGGCATCCATGCTGATGGCGTGCTAAAAGACCGCAAAAACTACGAGCTCTATGATTTCGAAGAGCTTGGTCGTGGCGAACCAGAAATCATTGAAACAGGAAGACGAATCGTGGTAGGAGAATACAGCGGCATCAAAGGTTTCCGCAATGTGTACGAAAACCTGGAAGTGGAATTCAAAGACGAAGAGGAAGCTCGGGAAATCTTGGAGCTGGTGCGTTTTGCTAACGTTGAAAAGCAGAAACCGCTCACCGAAGATGAACTCCTGTTCATTGCCCGCTATCCAAAACAGGCCAAGCAAATCCTCACTCTGGTACCCTAAAAAACAGGCGGGGATTCCCTCCCCGCCTGACCTTCCCAATAAGGAAAGGTCAGTGTACTTCTACGCCCTATTTGTAACACCGTAACCTTCTCCCATCCTTAAAAGGATGAATTTTCCCAGCGCGGGAAAATAAACGACATCAAAAACCAGTCTTGTTTCTGCCCTACTAATATTGTAGTGGGTATCCGAGGAAGTTCTCTTCTAATATTTATTTGAAACTCCAATCAAAATTTAGAAGCAAAACCCTCCTTGAAGCCAATCCACAAAAAAAGCCCCGGGCACAACACCCGGGGCTTTACTCGGTGTTGAGTTCTGGTTAGAAAGTCACATCCAGCTCTGCAGTGATGGTTCCAGCAGTGTCTACGATGCCGCGATCAGTGTCAATTGCAAAGTCATCGGGCCAGTCTTCATCGGCACCCCAAGTCTGGTACTCGTAACCAACGGTCAAAGTGGTGTTGTCAGCCATTGCCCATTCTACTTCTCCGTATACGCTTACTGGCATAGAAGTGGTCCAAGCGCTGTCATAACGGCCTTCGATGGTAAGGGTGGTGTTCTCTTCAAGCCATTTGTAAGTCAAGCGACCAACAGCCACCAACTGGGAAGTTGCCGAGTCGTACTGGACCAGCGCACCCAGGTAGGCATCTTCATTTTCATCTTCCACTTCAAGGTCGTAGTCTTCATATCCGCCAAAGACCACAAAGGATGCAGTGTTCAGGCTGTAGTCAAAGTCGAGCACAAACTGTTCGTTCTCTACCGCATCGGAAGGTACATAGGTGAGCGTGGCACCAATATCGTTGGTGGTAACGGTGCCAGTGGAAATCTGCTGTGCCCAATCGTATTCTGCAGAGAGAGTCCACTTATCTTCATCTTCGTCACCGCTTAAGTTGAAGTTAGCAGCAACGCCAAAGCCCATTTCATCGTCGTTGAAACCACTGGGGGAAGCAGTGGAGCTTGCTGGAGTGAAACCGGCGGTTACATAGTGTGCATCAATGGTAAAGTCCACATCGTCGCTTGCTTTGAACCAGAGTTCACCAGCTGCAGCATAGGTTCCAGAAAGTACGCCATAGGCACCTTCCACGGTAAGTTTTACATCCTCTTCGTCGAAATCGGTCCAGGCATCAGCACTTACGATGAGGTCAGAAGTAGCGTCAAAGATCATGGTGCTTTCTGGAATCAGAGTAACACCAAGACCCACCTGCTCCCACTCAGCACGCAGAGTGTACCAGTCATTAGGTGCACCAACCAATTTCCAGACGATGTCGCTGTCCTCTGGGGTGTACACGACGTTGAGGCCTTCAAAGTCCAGATCATATTCATCATCGTTGGGCTGATACTCACCAAGCACTAGGCCAAGACCAATAGCATCAAGGCCAATGTCTCCAAATTTGAGATACCATTCGTCTTTCTGGTACTCAATGTAGAAGTTGTCTGCAGAAACAACCGGAGTGGAGAAAGTATCGTCAATAACCAATTCAATGCCTGCTGTGGTGTATTCGTTGATATCGGCAGCAATAGTCAGTGTAGTTTCATCGGAAAGAGATACATCGGTCTTACCTGCTCCGGCATCAGCTGGTGCGTAAGCGGTGTAAACAACGTCAAATTCTCCAGTGACCTTTACTGGTTCTGCGTACTTTTCAAGGTTAGATACCCGATCTTCAAGAGCTTTAATGGCCTGGCTGTTTTCACCCAGCGCCTTCTTGAGGTCGTCAACGGTAACTCCCAGAGACTTCAGCTCATCGGCAAATTCCTGAACCAGTTTTTCAAGCATTGCTACATCGTCCTGAGAAGCAAAACCTGCTTCATCAACGTACTGTTCCATGTAGCCGAGGGCACGAGCAATTGCCTGGGCAAATTCATAACGGGTGAGTGCCCGGTTGCCACCAAAGGTCCCATCGGGATAACCGATGATAACGCCTTTGGCTGCCAGACTCTGCACTGCGTCATATGCCCAGTGGTTCAGAGGTACATCCACAAAAGGATTTGCCAGTGCCGGAAGGGCAAAGGCAAGCACTAAAACGAGTGCCAGTGCGAGCTTCTTCATGACTCAAACCTCCTTGGTAGTTTCAGGTTTTTTAAGCCTTCTGCCCTGCCAAGGAGAACCGAAGAGTATCCCTGTTTCCTCTTCTCTCCCTTTTGCAGGTGCATCCAGCCGCTTCCAACACCTCTCCTTCCGGGCCTACCAAGAATCCTTTTCACCTCCTTTCATCGCCCAGAAAGATGAGGCGCTAAAGCCTAACTCGCTAATAATACTATACGACACTTTATACAATTTGACTACACCCTGCAAAAAAATTTTTTTATAAAATTTCGCCCTCTCGAGCCCTTCTCTTACATAATCGTTCAGAAACTGGGACGATCCTCAACCTCAAAACCTGGTGTTGCCATAGTCTCTTCATCCAGATAAAAATCTTTATCAAAAGCAACGCTACCAGTAATCAAGGGAACTGGCAATTCCACTGCTTCACAGCGCAGGAAAGAAGAGCGGAACCAATCAGCATCAGCTGGAAGTGGGGGTTCAAAGTCCAAGAGCCGTAGCATCATGGTACGCTCATAGTAGGTACGATCGAACTGGTTATCCCGGTCCGGATAGGAGCTGAAACGGCGCAAAATATCGGTAATGGCAAAATTCATCTCAAGTAGCATCTTCTCTACCAGATACCACTTCTTCCAGGAAGATTCAATGGTCGTTAACCCAAAATAGAGAGCTCCCCCTTTTTTAAGGCTCTGCGCTCCCCGAGAAAGGGTAACTTTTAGTCCTTTTTCGCTCTCTACAGGGTCAGTTATAAATACGTCGAAAGCATGCTCTTTTAAAGGATAGGCATCACAAGCATTGTAAATGCGAGCTTCCAGTGGAAACTGCTTTTCCCGAGCTCTTTTTTGAATAAAGGAAACCAGGCGCTCATCCACCTCAAGAACGGTAACCTTCTTAGGGAAGCCAGTAGCGCACAGAGCAAGACTGAAGAGGTCGTCATCGCCCAGGATGAGTATTTCCTGACCTTCCAGGTCGCCACGCTCATACATGAAAGCCACCCTGGCAAAAATGTCCTCATGGGTCATAAAACCCTGGTCAAAGTCAAGGTTGGGTAGCGGTCTTCCCTCAACCAGCTTCGCATACTCTTCAAAGGCTTCCCGAAAAGCATAGGGGTTGTATCCTCCACGACAACTGGGACAGGTTGCACTCTTGTAGGGTTTCAAGGAGGTATACTTCGCCCTACCTTTTTCAGAAAGGGTGAACTTCCCATCTACCACGCAAACCAGTTCTTCCTGGAGAAGCCTCTTGAGCCGCTCTGCAAAACCTCGGATATGCTCATCTTGCTCATCAAGCAATCTCCAGAAGCTTTTGGGACCCTCTTTAAGCGAGCGCAGAATCTGTGCTTCGTAACGGTTCACGAGTATCACTCCTTCTCACTAACAGGATAGTTCGCTTTCAATTCACTGGTTTGCCAGTACACTGTGATTTTTTTCATTGTAACCCGCTTTATAAAAATTTGCAATTTTGCAACTCATCAACTCATTCCCAAGGTGTATAATAGACAAAACTAAAATTATCGACGATAAGGAGTGATTGAAATGGACCGCTACATCTGCAAAATTTGCGGATACATCTATGACCCTGAAAAGGGAGATCCTGACTCCAACGTAGCTCCAGGAACCCCCTTCTCTGAGCTCCCCGAAGACTGGGTATGCCCAGTATGTGGTGCAGGCAAAGACCAGTTTGAAAAAGCCTGAAGAATTGACCAGAAAATTATTCACCATACTGGGCATTCTACAAGCACTGATTCTTCTGGTCGCGATGGGTTGTCAGAGCTCTGTAATTCTGGGTCAGCCAGACATTGTGGGGCTCATTGAAGATTTTCAAGAAGGAGCAGATGTGTACCACTGTTCAATACTTGTTAAGGAAGAAGCAAGCAGCAGCTCTCTTTACGACCTGGCCTGGGTGAGAATAAATGGAAGTACAGCAATTATCCGAAACGGCACAGAAGTGGAGGGAACAGCCTGTTTATTCCTTGAAGAGGGAATGCGGGTTCGAGTGTGGTTTGAAGGCCCGGTTATGGAATCTTACCCGGTACAGGGTTACGCAAAGCGCATAGAAATAATGGACTAACGTGTCTTCAAGCTATAGCAAAGACTTTTTCTTGTTTCTTTTTTCCTGATACATTCTCTGATCAGCCTCATAAAGGGCTTCTTCCAGAGATGTCACTCCATAGAGTGGATTGAAAATGTAGACCCCGAAGCTGCAATCCACAGGAAAAGGAAGCGTGTCATTCCAGACTTTCAATTTTTCTCTAATTCGCTTAGTTACTTCCTCGGCTTCTCTCTGGCCAGTCTCAGGCAGTATCAGAAGAAACTCGTCTCCTCCAATGCGCAGGACATAATCCTTCTTACGCACACTTTCTTTGAAAATCTGCCCCAAACCCTTTAAAATTAAATCTCCTGCCTGATGCGAAAAACGATCGTTGATTTCTTTGAGACCATCCAGGTCTGCCAGGATGAAAGTGACCGTCGATTGGTGATCGACAAATTTTCGGAAAAGGTCAGGAAATTTTCGCTCCAGAAAGTAGCGATTCAAAAGACCGGTCAGGGGATCTATCTCCTTTTCTCTTTCTAAGGTAAGATTTTCCCAACGAAAGGAAAGAGCAATCATCACCCACCCGGCAAGCCACAGAAAACCTTCAAGCACAGTATCAAAAAACCCGGGTTCTGAAGTGAACTCGTCAAGAAGATCCATGGTGTTGGCAAAAAGAAAAATAAACCATCCCCAAAAAAGCAACAACCTCCATCTGCGGGGAAAAATCAAGAAAGAGAAAAACACTGCCCCCCAAATGGACGCTTCCATTACAATATCCTCCACATCCCAGTCCGGAGGAGGCTTCACCGGAAAAGCAACCAACCAGGTAACCACCAACCCCACAAGGATTAAAAATGACCACCACCAGAGTTTCTTGGAAAGCAACGCCATCCCTCCTTGAACACTTTTTCACCTAAGCTGCAGCATTCTCTCGATGCTCCGTGAAGCCCTTTCAATAATCTCCCGAGTAAGAGTGATTTCGTGTTTTTCCTCTTCAAGAGCCTGGAGCACATCTTCCAGAGTGGTTAGCTTCATGTTTTCACACACAGCACCTTCGAAAGCAGGGTAAAAACCTTTCTGAGGATTTTCTTTGCGCAATCTGTGGAGAATCCCCACCTCGGTAGCGACAATAAATTCTTTTAAAGAAGAGCGAGCCACATACCGGCACATTCCCTCTGTAGAGAGCACCTGATCGGCAAGCTCCAGAACTTCCGGGCGGCACTCAGGATGCGCCAACACCTCAGCCTGAGGGTGTTCCTTTTTTGCTTTCTCAACGTGCTGAGGGAGTATTTTAACATGCACCGGGCAATACCCATCCCAGAGTATAAACTTACGCCCTGTCTTGCAAGCAACATAAGAGCCCAGATATTTATCAGGAACAAAAATTATCTCTTTTGTTTCTTGCAGACCTTTCTCCACCACCAGGGGAGCATTCGCCGAAGTACAGCACAGGTCACACTCTGCCTTAACCTCGGCGGAAGTGTTCACGTAACAAAGGACCTTCGCTGCAGGGTGTTTTTCTTTGAGCCGGAGCAAGCTTTCCCTGTCAATCATATCTGCCATAGGACATCCTGCTTCCCGGCGGGGAAGCAAGACTTTTTTGTGAGGAGAAATGATTTTTGCTGTTTCTGCCATAAAGCGAACTCCACAAAAAACGATGATATCGGCCGGGGTATCTTTGGCTTGAATGCTCAAACCCAGGGAATCACCTGTAAAATCGGCGATGTCTTGCACTTCAGGAAGCTGATAATTATGAGCAAGTATTACAGCGTTCTTCTTTATCTTGAGTTCTTGAATTTTTTGGATTATCTTTTCCATTGCGAATAACCTCCTCTATAATCCCTCCTCCAAGCACCAAATCTCCTTCATAAAACACCACTGACTGTCCCGGGGCAACCATCTCAACCGGTTCCGTAAATAGCACCTCTATGGTATCACTTTTCAAGGATTTTATCCGACAAGCTTTCTCAGGATGGGTGTAGCGAATTTTTGCCATAGCCTGCTCAGGTATTTCAGGAACAAACCAGTTGAGTGCTCTGGCTACAAGACCTGCAGCCCGCAATGCTTCCCTCCGACCTACTACAACTTGATTGCGCTGGGGAACAATATCCACCACATAAAGCCTTTCCGTTGAGCTTACACCCAGGCCTCTCCGCTGACCAATGGTATAAAAGGGTATACCCCGGTGCTTACCCAGAACTTTGCCCTCGAGATCAACGATAGGACCAGGACGTGCCACAATAGCTTCACGAACCATACTCTGATACTCTCCAAAACATATATCCTGACTCTGTGGTTTGTGAGCAACCGGCAAAAAGTGCTTTGCGGCAATACAACGCACTTCCTCCTTGGTGAAGTCAGCCAGCGGAAAAACCAGATAGGGCAGGGATTCTCGTTGTAAGTAATAGAGAAAATAGGTCTGATCTTTTGTTCGGTCCCGAGGTTTGGCTAAAAACAGATTTCCTTTCTCTTCCACCAACCTCGCATAGTGACCTGTAGCCAGCGCATCAAAGCCCATTTCCAGAGCCCACTCCAGAAGTTTACCAAATTTGATGAAGCGATTACACATGATACAAGGGTTAGGAGTGCGCCCTTTGCGGTATTCTTCGAGAAAGGGTGCAATCACTCTTTCTCTAAAAAGCAAAGAGAAATCCAGAACCATATGTGGAATTCCCAAATGTTTACAAACTCTCGCGGCGTCTTCTATTGCCCCATCATCAAGGGGTCTTAATTGGCTCTCCTTAAGAGAGCGAAGACGCAGAGTAACTCCTGTTACCTGGTAGCCCTGCTTTTTCAGCAAAAGAGCAGCTACCGAAGAATCCACACCACCACTCATGGCTACCAGAACTTTTTTTCCAGGCTCGACACCAGAAAACATTGAATATTCCCCAGCTTACCAGATGGAAAGATAGCGTTCTCCGGTATCCGGAATAATAACCACGATCAACTTGTCCTTGTTTTCTTCTCGAGCAGCAACCTCTCGAGCAGCCCAGACATTAGCTCCACTCGATATTCCGGCCAGAATGCCTTCCTCTCGGGCTAAAAGGTGAGACATGGAAAAAGCGTCCTCATCTTCCACAGTAATAATTTCATCAATGAGCTCCAAACGCAAAACCTCAGGGATAAAACCAGCTCCTATACCCTGAATTTTATGGCTTCCCGGCTTGCCTCCAGAAAGCACGGCCGAGCGCTTTGGCTCCACAGCCACCGCTTTAAGAGAGGGCTTTTTGTTTTTCAAAACCTCGGCTATACCGGTTATGGTGCCTCCAGTACCTACTCCAGCAATAACTATATCCACCTTTCCTTCAGTATCTTCCCATATTTCAAGTGCTGTAGTCTCCCTGTGAATACGCGGATTGGCCGGGTTTTTGAACTGTTGTGGCATGAATGCTCTCGGTGTACTGTGCAGAATTTCCTCGGCCCTTCTTACCGCACCTTTCATACCTTCTTCTGCAGGAGTCAACACTACTTCAGCGCCAAACCGGGAAAGAATCTTTCTTCTCTCTATCGAAACACTTTCAGGCATGGTCAAAATAAGGCGGTAACCCCTTTGTGCACACACAAAGGCCAAAGCAATTCCCGTGTTGCCACTGGTGGGTTCCACGATAACCGTGTCCTTAGAGATAAGCCCCTTGCGTTCCGCATCTTCAATCATGGAAACAGCAATCCGGTCCTTAACACTTCCGCAAGGATTGAAAAATTCCAGCTTGGCAACCAACTTTCCAGGCAAATCTCGCCCAATTTTAGAAAGGTAAACAAGCGGCGTATTGCCAATAAGCCTGGTAATATCCCGAGCGATTTTCACGTTTTTCCCTCCCATCAAAACTTTCTTGTAACTCAAATGCGATAAGGAGCAATAAGCTCATCCGAAAGAGCAGAAACAAGGAGCGAAAATTCACCCTCGTCAGAAAGGACATTTACACGAAGAGCTTTTCCTTTTTGATCGCAGTAACGAGCGACCAAAGCAGCTGCTTGCTGTACATCACCTGATTTTGGTTTTCCCCTACCTAAACCGACTGGACCCTTGCTTCCTCGCGGTAAAAACAAAAAGTCTCCCTCTTCATAGAAACTCATAATCCTCTGGTTTTCTTTCTGGTTCCTGCCCACAACCAGCCTGAATGTATCACTCATTGCAAAATGCCTTCCCAGCTTCAAAAGCTCCACGTCCTGAAAGCTAAAGAAAATCTTTTCCTGCATTAGTCTTCTAAGACGAGCACAAAAAACAGCATCCGTTAACAAACATCCTCCTGCTGGAGAGGAAAAATCTTCTACCCCCCACTCTTCAGCCAGTTTAAACTGGACTTTCCTGCTTCGACCATAAATATCCAAGAGTTTTTCTCGGTCCACCAAACCCTCCCGCTCAGGAATGGTAGGAGGTAAAAGCTTTGCTGAAAGCGGCCGAAGCAGTAAACCTTCAAGACCGCTATCTCTTTCAATAACCCGTAAAGACCAGAAAAGCTGTGACTTAGGCCTCTGCCCTACCACTTCTCCAGTGAAAACAAAAGAAGCGCCAACTTTTTCCATTATCTTCCTGGCTTCCCGTAGCATAAAAATCTTGCAGTCAATACAAGGATTACAATTCTTTCCATATCCATAAACTGGATCGCGAAGCATTTCCAGATACTCCTCGGGCAACTCCACTTCCAGGACTTCAAAGCCAAATTTCAAAGCGTTTTTCAGAACATGAGTACTTTTCTTCCAGAAAGGGCTCAAAAAATGAACACCCACAACCTTTATGCCCTGTCTGGCAACCAGTAAAGCTGCAAGAGTACTATCCAATCCTCCTGAAAAAAGACCAACCGCTTTGCGCATCTTTGTTTCCTCAAATGCTGTAGGTGGGAGTATTCTTTTTCTGAAGATACCTCTCTACCAAATCCTGAAGAGTGGTAGAAAAGAGTTTTTCTCTAATGCTTTCCTCAAGTTCGCCCCATAAATCCCGGGTGACACAATGTTTTGATCGCTCACAAAGAGAGGGATTGTGCACACAATCAACCAGGTCCAGTCCCCCTTCTAAGACTTCTACAATTTCTCCTAAAGAGATCTCCCTGGGTGAGCGAGCCAGTGTGTAACCACCCTTTGAGCCCCTTAAAGATACAATCAGCGAACTGCTGCGGAGCGGAATCACCAGTTGACTAAGGTATTTCTCAGACACTCCCTCTTCTCGAGCAATATCCCGTAAAAAGACTGGACCTTTGCCATAGTTGAGAGCCAGTCTCAACATTAACCTTGTACCGTAACGCGAGCGAGTAGAAAGTTTAATAGTTCATTCCCCCAATACTACCAATTTAATAGATTTAGTGGTATTATATGGTATATCCAGAATTTGTCAAGTAAGTGCACCAAGCACAAACCACAGGGCGGTGGCTAAAATGCGTCAAATAGGTCTGGTAATCAAGACGGAAGGTAACAGGGCCTGGGTTAAAATGCAAAAAGGGGCCTCTTGTGGTGAAGAGCATTGCCCGCTTAGTTCATCGTTGATTGATGACTCCCAAGACGACTTCTACACCGTGTGCGCCATTAACTCAGTTGGAGCCAAAAGCGGAGACCAGGTAATGGTGGAGGTAGAAGATCTTTTCCTTTTGCGCACAGCGTTCATGATATACATATTGCCAATTCTTGCCGGAATACTCAGCTATGCTTTGCTGAATTATTTTTTGAAGATACCTTCACTCACTTACACAGGAACCTTTCTAAGCGTGGGAATAATAGCAATACTCCTTAAAAGAGCGGACAGGAAACTCAACTTCCCTTACCGTATAGTAGAGCTGGGCACTGCATCAGTATGCATTTCCTGCCCGCTTAAAAACCGTAATGAGCAGCAAAAACTAAAGCCGTGAAGCAACTCGCTCCCCACGAGCAAGACCAGATATAGCCTGCATATCCTCTTCGGTAAGCTGGAAATCAAAAATTTCCAGGTTCTCCTTCTGGTGTTCCAGGCTCGCTGCCTTGGGAATAGCCACCACCATTTTTTGCTGAATCAACCACCGCAAAACCACCTGAGCCGGGGTCTTACCGTACTTGGCAGCAACGTCCCTGATAAGCGGTTCTCTTACCGCTCTACCCCGAGCCAGAGGACAGTAAGCGGTAAGCACAATGCGGTGGTTCTGGCAGTAAGTAAGCAGCTCCTTTTGAGAAAGCAAAGGATGATATTCTACCTGGTCATTCACAAGCGGGTAAGAGGAGATACTAATTGCCTTTTCAAGTAAGTCTATTTCAAAGTTACTTACTCCTATGTGGCGAATTCTGCCTTGCTCTTTAGCCTCCGCCATCGCCTGCAAGGTTTCCTCAAGAGGTACCTCCAAATTTGGCCAGTGAATGAGGTACAGGTCGAGGTAATCAGTCTGGAGTTTTTCTAAGCTCCTATCCAGAGCTCTCAAAACTTCTGCGTAGCGAAGATGCGTATACCATACTTTGCTGGTCAAGAATATCTCTTCACGGGCAATACCTGACCTACGAAGGGCTTTGCCAATAAATTCCTCATTATCGTAAAATTCGGCAGTATCTATGTGGCGATACCCAAGCTCCAAAGCCTGTAGCACTGCTTTTTCACATTGCACACCGCGCAAATCCCAGGTACCCAGCCCGATAACCGGCATCTTGCCTTCAGGCAATTGAATGTATTCCATAACTGGTGCCTCCCTTTCTCAAGCCAGATCAGCAATCTTTGCTTCCCGTTCTTTAAGAATTTTCTCTATTTCAGAAATGGTAACCTCATCCAGTTCCCAATCGCCAGCAAGAGCAGTTTCAGCAATCTGCTCCGGACTTCTTGCTCCAACTATTGCTGCAGTAACCTCCCCACGGCGCAAAACCCAGGCAATTGCGAGATGAGAAAGGGTTCTACCATGTTCCTCAGCGATTTTCCGAAGCTTTTCCACACACTCCATATTGATGCTGAGTTGGGGTTCCTGAAACATAGGGTCGTTGCGACGATGGTCATCAGGCGGGAGCTTGCTCACCCACTCGGGATTAACTTTCCCGGTCAAAAGGCCCTTTTGCATGGGGCTGTACACAATAACTCCGATATCGTTGGAAGCACAGAAAGGCAGGATTTCCTTTTCTATTTCTCTGCGGAACATACTGTAGGGAGGCTGGAGCGAGGCTATGGGGCGAATTTTTTGGACCCGCTGCATCTGAGAAACGCTAAAATTGGAAACACCACCGTAGCGAACTTTTCCTTCTTCAATAAGTTCGGATATTGCTTCCCAACCTTCCTCGATTTGCTCATCAGGAATGGGCCAATGAATTTGATAAAGATCGATAACCTCTATCTGGAGTCGTTTCAAGCTGTTTTCGGCTTCCCTTTTCACGCTTTCCTTTTTCAAACAATTGATAATTTCACCCTTCTCATTCCAGGTTAGACCGCATTTGGTGGCAATTATCGGTTTTTGAGACAAATTCTTTATGGCTTTCCCCACCACTTCTTCAGAATGACCCAAACCGTAAACTGCTGCAGTATCAATCCAGTTAATTCCTGCATCCAGTGCCTTCCAGATAGTCTTTATGGAAGCTTCATCATCCTGAGGACCCCAGGCGAACTTCCAGCCACCACCGCCTATCGCCCAGGTCCCAAGACCAATGACACTCAGCTCAAGGTCCGTCCACCCCAACTTTCTGGTCCGCATTCACAATGCCTCCTTTCTGGTCCAAAACTCACTTTGAGAATAGCACATCTTGTCAAGAAGCAGGAGCTTCGGGACTTTTTGAGGTATCTTCTTCCTGGGTAGGAGATGCCGAACTTTGAAGGAAAGTAGCACGCTCGTCAAAACTTAAACCGAGTTTGGTAAAAAAGCGAGCTAAAGACACGTTGTAATCGTAGATAGACTGAAGATAAGAAATTTCCGCCTGGTAGAGGTTGTATTGCGCTTCCAGTAAATCCAGAGTGGTTATTGCTCCATTTTCGAAACGAGCCTGGGCAATATTCAGGTTTTCTCTGGCCACCTGCAACGCTTTCTCCCGGAGGGGAACCTGTTCTTCAGCGTTTTTCAAAGTGAAATAGGCCTCTCTAATTTCAAGCTCTATACTTTCCCGGGTTTTGGCAAGTTGTATTGAGTACTGCTCCCTTTCGAGCCGAGCAGCTTCTTTATCAAGAGAAGGAGTGTAAGGGGTATTGCTCACTTCGACTTTCTTTTCTGCCAGCTTGAGGTTATCTTCGGCCTGCTGAATTTCCAGACGATGAGAAAGAGCATAATTCAGAGACTTTTCAAAATCTATTTCCACGGGGGAAAAACTGAGAGTACTGGTTAATTCAAAACGCGTCCCCGGATCAACGGCGATAAGGCTGTTCAAATTTTGCCAGGCCAGCTCCAGGTCGCGCGAAGCGTTATTGATCTCTTGCTCAGCTTGTTCTGCTTCCAGCTGAGCCTGCAAGAGGTCTATTTCGGCTACCATTCCCAGCGAAAAACGAATTTGAATATCATCGAGCTGTTTTTTAGCCCTCTCTGCACCACTTTGAGCCAAACGCAAGGCCTGCTCCGCTCTCAAAACGTTGTAATAAGCTTCTTCAATGGAAAATGCCAGCTCACTCAGGTTAATTTCTACTTCCCTTTGTGCCCACTTCCAGGAATTTTCAGCCGACAATTTGGAAATCACGGAAGGATTCAACAAGAGATCAGCCATAGCTTTCTGGTACTCATTATGGGCAACCTGTAGTTGAATGCGGTAAAGTGCAGCATCTTTACCCTCCTCAAGCCCTTTTTTGATAGCATCTTCAAGAGAAAGCGAGGATAGTTTTTCCTGCGCACCAGCTAGAGAAAAAAACAATATCCCCAAAACCAACAAACTTGTAACAAACAGAACCCTTTTCAAACTTTTCAACCTCCTCCTTCAAATTTTTTAGCGAGCAAGCTTAAGCTGCTCCATAACATGCACTATATCCAGAGGCTTTTCGCTCTGAGCCAAAAGTTGAATCCAGTTCAAAAAATAATCGACTTTGTTTTTCTGATAATCACTCTGCGCTCCAACAAGCTGTACCTCCCCCTGAAGGAGCTCCCGATCAGTTATGGCACCAAGTTCGAACTGCTTCTTGAGAATCTGATAGGTACCTTCGGCGTTCTCCAGCGAAATCCTGGAAAGAAGGAACTCATTCTCAGCCTGAACAAAGCTTTGATATTGGGCATCCACTGCAAGCAAGGCTTCTTCTTCCCACCCTTCAATATTTCTCTCCAGAATCTCCATATTAAGACGAAGCTGCTCCTTCTTTTTTCTGGTTACCCCGCCATCAAAAAGGGGAAAGGAAAATTCGACTCCAATCGTCCAGCTTCCGTCTTCACTCAAAGAAGTACCGCTTCCTCCACCCTGAAAAAAATCCTGTATACTGGAGCCAAGCTGCAATTGATATTCCAGAGCCCAGTCAGGCCAGTTTAAAGAAGCGTCAAAGCTCACATTGTTCTCTTGATAATTAGTAAAAAGGGACACCTTCACTTTCTCTTGCTTAGTAAGCTCTTCAAGTTCCACCCGATAAGACTCCTTTTGTCGCAATAGCGACTTTTTATCAATAGCCATGGCCAGCTTAGAGCTCTCTATTTCCTCAAGCTCAGGATGAGGAAGGGCCTCAAAATCTGGCAAAGGAGCAAGCTGAAAAGACGCATTGAGAGGGTTACCCAGTAACAAGTTAAGTTCCTGAGTAAGCGAAGCAATATATTTTTCCTGCTGAACAAGAAGAGCCTCTTTTTCTTTCACCTCTTTTTCAAGTTCCAGTAAAGAAGAAAGGGAAGCATTGCCCTGTTCAAAGCGCAGTTTCCCATCCTCATAAAGTTTCCGCGCCAGTTCCAGGTTCTTCTGAATAACTCGCAGATCTTCCTGCGCTTGAAGAAGCGAGCAGTACTTGGAGATGGTTTGAAGCTTCGCTTCCTCCTGGGCTTTGATAAGATCGTCCTGTGCACCTTGCAAAGCAAGCTGAGCCAGGCGTTCTTCCTTTGAAGCTTTCTTAAGGTAGATGGTATCGCTCATGGTCAGAGCGATGTTGCTTTGAGTATCTCCATACAAAGGAACAAAACCCTCTATATTCACCATAGGAGAAAAGTCAGTAGATTTGCTAATTTCCAAATCCAGCTGAGCGATCTGGTACCTATCCTGAGCGTTAAGCACTTCTTTGGTATGTAAAATCGCTTTATTAACTGCTTCTTCAAGAGTGAGCAATTCTTGAGACCAGGAAAAGCAAGAGATAGATAAAATTGATATTCCGGAAAACAAAGCTATCCAAAAAGCTTTTTTCAAGCCAAACATTCTTCAGGCCTCCTTACTCATAGCGCAGAGCAGCTATAGGATTAAGCTTACTCGCCCTTCTTGCCGGATAAATACCAAAGAAAAGCCCTACCCCAGCTGAAATGGAAAGAGCAAGCAAAGCCACGCTCAGAGAAACCTGAGGCTGGAACTGGGAAAATCGAGAGGTAAAGTTAGCCCCCAGCAGACCCAGGAGAACGCCTATGCCACCTCCCAGAAAACTCAAAATTGAGGATTCTATAACAAACTGCAGCAGAATATCCGCAGGTTTAGCTCCTATGGCCTTGCGCAGACCAATTTCCCTGGTCCGCTCGGTTACCGATACCAGCATGATATTCATGATGCCAATACCTCCCACGAGAAGCGAAATGCCAGCAATGGCACCCAGAAAGAGAGTTATGGTTCCGGTAACCTGCTGAATGGTTTCCAGAATATCCTGCTGGTTGAGAATGGAAAACTTATCAGGATCCTCGAGCTTGCGAGTGAAAAACCCTTCCAGAAACTGAGCTACCAAGTCCAGATCTTCTTCACTCCTTGCTTTAGCAGTAATCAACTGAATATCCCGGGAACCAGTTAGTCTGGTCTGAGCGGTGGTGAGGGGTATCATTACCTGATTACCGTAATCCTGGCCCATCAGTTTCTTTTCGCCAGTAACTCCTATCACCTCAAAAATAACCCTGCCTATGCGTATTTTTTTGCCCAGAGGGTCTTCGCTACCAAAAAGTTCTTCTGCCATGGTTTTACCCAGTACTGCCACTCGGCTTCTCTCTATTAGTTCTCTTTCATTAAAAAATCTGCCCCGTTCAATTTGAAAGTTATACACTTCAGGATAACCAGTGGTAGTGCAGACCACCCTGCCCCGGGTACTCGTTCCTTTATAGGTTATGACCAGATTTGTGGTATTCTGAGCAACCAAATACTCAATTTGGGGGATTTTTCTGGCTTCCAGCTCCTTAAATTCTTGCCAATCGATAAGCTCCTCCCCAGGGCGAGCAAAAGGCATGCCGGGGCGCTGCCGTACCGTGCCGGGAACAACTGTTACCTGGTTAGAACCCAGAGCACCAATCTGAGAAATGATTTGTTCCCGCATTCCCTCGCCAAGTCCCAGCATGGCCACAACCGCAGCTACACCGATAACCACTCCCAGCATGGTCAAAAAGGAACGCAACTTATTGGAAAGAATACTTAAGATGGCCGTCCTCAAACTTTCAGAAAGATTCAAAGGAGTTCTTTAACCCCCTTTTCTTTGAAAAGTTCTTCCCCTGACTCACTCAGGCGGATATTAGCCTGGATGGGATTATCCACTTCTTCGTTTTTAAAGAGCTTACCATCCAAAAAGTGCAGAATACGCCTTGCATGCAGGGCAATGTCCCGCTCATGAGTTACCAGTACAATGGTTCTACCTTCCTGATTAAGCTTTTGTAAAATGGCCATTATCTCTTCACTGGAGCGAGAATCCAGATTACCGGTGGGCTCATCAGCAAGTATCAGAGAAGGATTGTTGACCAGGGCCCGGGCAATAGCTACCCGTTGTGCTTGACCACCTGATAGCTGATTGGGACGATGATCCATGCGGTCGCCAAGCCCTACCGCTTGAAGCACTTCCTCTACACGTTTTCTGCGTTCCCTACGTGGCACTCCAGCATAAATAAGGGGAAGCTCGACATTTTGGGAAGCGGTGTAGCGCGGTAGCAGGTTAAAGTTCTGAAAAACAAAACCTATTTTTTGATTCCTCACCCGAGCCAGCGCATTTTCCTTCAACCTCGAAACATCCTTTCCTTCTAAGAAATAGGCCCCACTGGTTGGTGTATCCAGGCAGCCCAGAATATTCAACAAGGTAGACTTTCCAGAACCCGAAGGACCCATCACAGCCACGAATTCTCCTCTCTCGATGGTAAAACTCACACCCCGCAAGGCAGGGACTTCTACCGAACCCGTACGGTAAATCTTGACCAAATCTTCTACCCTGATAAGAACCTCACTACCTGGTTTACCCATATTTTACCTCCCTGGTGGAGGACCTCCGATGAACATCCGAGGTCTCTCTCCACCTGCGCTCGGGCTAACCATTCCAGAAACTCCCAGTAAGACCTCATCTCCTTCCTGCAAGCCCTCGACTATCTCTACCTGGGATTCGTTCTGTAAGCCCACCTTAACCTTTCTGGGTTGAGGCTTTCCATCTTCGCCCATCACAAAAACCAGATATTCACCATCTCTTTCTTCCACCGCTTCAGTCGGTAAAAGCAGAGTGTCTTGGTGCGCCTCGATAATAATATCTGCCTCAACGGTCATCCCTGAAAAAAGCAGGCCCTCGGGATTGGGTATTTTAATCTTCACCGGATAAGTAACCACGTTTTCCTGAACCACCCCATTCAAACCAATTTCAGCAACCTCTCCCCAAAAGGTTTGGTCAGGAAAAGCATCAACTGAAATACGCACCTTTTGGCCAATTTTCACCTTGGGAATATCTACTTCGTTAATGTAGGTTACCGCCCGCATCAGGGAAACGTTACCCAAAACCATGAGCACCGTTTCATCAGTTGCTCTTTCTCCTTCTTCTATCTCAATGGAGAGAACTGTGCTCTCAATGGGCGCTACCACAGTAGCATCCTGAATATCTTTTTCGATAACCTCGATATCGGTTTGGATTTGTTCCAGCTGGGATTGCAATATGGCAATGTCTTCAGGAGGAGTGCCCTCCTTGGTATCCGCAAGCTCAGCCTTGGCTACTTCCAGGTTGGCTTCAGCAAGCCGCAGGTTACGCTCGCTCTCTTTCAAGGTCTCCAGAGAAATGGCACCAGTGTCAAACAACTTTTGATTCTTCTCGTAAGTATCTTTTGCTTCCTCGTAAGTGACCAGAGCCTGTTGGTAGGCGGCTTCTGCTTGCTTCAATTCTACTTCTTCGGGTTTTTTAAGTGCTTTTTCCAACTCGGCTTGCGCGGCTTTGTACTGAGCCTGCGCTTTCTTCAAAGAAATCTCCAAATCTGAAGTGTCAAAAACCAGCAGCGGGTCGCCTTTTTTAACCCTCTGCCCCACTTCAACCAGAATCTGGGCTACCTCACCACCTGTCTCAGGTGTCAGCCCTATTTCATCCCAGGGCTCCAGAGTACCCAGCTCTGAAACCACTTCTTCAATGGAACCCCGTTCCACTTTCACGGTAGGCAATTCCTGGCTCACAACCTCCGGACTTTCCTTATCCCTCAAAAAGCGGAAGGTGATAAGGAGAATCGCCAGAATAATCACTGTAATGATAATAGGAACCTTAACTTTTTTTGACATCAAGAATGCCTCCCACCTTGTTTCCTTGCTACCTGCAATTTTCGCTTTTCAAACAGGCTCTATTTTATCTACCAATTATGACGCAATTTTTAACAATTTGCAAACAAAATTTGAACGTCCAAAAAAGAAAGGGCTCTGCCAAAGCAGAGCCCCTGATCGAAAACCAACAGTCCAATAGCGAAACACAAAAAAACTAAACCAGTTTACTTCTCCCCATCCAGTCAAGGTCCATCCTTTCACCAAAATGTTCTTTAAAAATTCGGTAATAGAAAAGCTCTTCTTTACTTCGGAGAACCCAGCCATTGGGCAAGTTTCGCTCTCTTACAAAGTCCGAATCGGTTATTCTTTCTTCAGCGTAATTGGCAATAAGTTCTTCTACACCAGCTCCCTGCCAGAATTTGGCTTTTCTGCGCCAGAGCACCTTATCTGGCAGTGCATCTTCCACCGCTTTTCTCAAAATCCACTTTTCTACCCCGTCATTGATTTTGTATTCAGGAGGAATAGAAAGCGCAAAGGAAACTACGTCTCGGTCAACAAAAGGAACATGGACCAGCAGTCCGTGAGCCGCAGCGCTGCGGTCTACCCTCTGCAAAGCAGTGTTGTGAAGTCGGGCAGTAATGTCGATAAGCTCAGTAGTCAATCCTTCCTTAGGAATATTTTTAAGATAATCGTAGCCTGCAAAAAGCTCGTCTCCTCCTTCTCCTGAGAAAACCACAGGGACATGTTCAGCCACTACCTTTGACACCGCGTAGTTGGTTATGCTGGAGCGCACCAGAAGAGCATCGAAGGACTCGAGGTGATAAATCACTTCGGGTAAAATTTTAATCGCGTCTTCAAGAGTGATAACCACTTCCTGATGTTGAGAACCAATGTGCTCAGCCACCACCCTGGCATATTCAAGGTCTTCAGCACCGGGAAAACCTGCTGCAAAAGTATAAAGTTTATCCACTGTATTGCTGAGCAAGGCAGCTATAGTGCTTGAATCAAGCCCTCCCGAAAGCCAGGAACCAGCCTCTCTTACACCACTAAGTCTTTTAGCAATTGAGTCCTCAAGAAGCGTGCGCAACTTTCCAGATATCTCTTTAGCGTCACTCTTGAGAAAAGGTTTTTCTTCAAGTTCAAAATAACTTTTGATTTCTCCTTTCTCAAAACGGCTACCACAAGGCAGTTCTTTAACCTCGTCACTCAGCTGGCGCAGAGCTTTGAACTCGGACGCAAAGCAGAGGTTACCTTGGGCATCATAAGCATAATAAAGGGGAGCTACCCCCAGAAAGTCACGCTCAAGAAGTGGTGAGCCATCCTCAAGTGCAGCAACGGCAAACTGATCTGGTCCTCTCCAATCAATTGCTTTATTTTCTTTTTCAAGAATCTCCCGCGCTTCCTTCTGCACGGTATTGTAAACCACTCCCAGAGTAGCTCCTGGCAATGCAACCACTTTTCTACCAGCCGGACCACGATACCCAATGAGGTCAAGCATTTGTTCTACCTTTTCATGCTGATTTGATGCAAAAATACCTGCAATACCAGCCACCTCTCTACCTCCTTCTTATCTAAAATTGGCCCAATTAAATTTAACATAATATAGCAGAAAAGACAAAATTAGGGATTCTCTGAAAACACCTTGCGAGCAAAAATCATGTAGGTAGTGTGAGCAACCATTCTATCGTAAGGCCTGAAAGCTATTGGATTGGGTTTGTACTTCCTGAAGAGGCTTTCCCAAACTTCCACCTGTATAAAGGGTAGTGTTTTCAATTTTTCAAGTACGGCTACTACTTGAGGAGTAGTCGGAGAAACAATACCAATTCTACCGCCCCCTCGAAGCGCTCTCCAACAAACTTCCAGATAGTCCCAGGGTTGCGGAACATCCAGAAAGAGAGCATCGATGTTTTCCTCTTCAAAACCATCTTTAATATCTTTATTTTTAATTTCCACCCGCTCCAGAACACCCCAGATGCTAAGATTTTCCACTGCAACCTTGATAAACTCCTCGCGCCTTTCGTAAGCATAAACTTTACCCCCATCGCCCACCAGCCTGGCCAGCGCTCCGCACATCGCACCACTTCCTAATCCTACATCGATTACTCGATCTCCCTCTTTCACGTCGAGCATGAGCACGATGAAACCCAGGTCTTTAGGGTAAACAATCTGAGTCCGGCGCTTCATGTGAAACAGGTTATCGACGATGCCAGGTTGGAGCAAAAAAGCTTTTCTGCCAGAAGTAGTAAGCACCAGCTCTCCAAATCTTTTGCCAATAATTTCGTTGAAAGCTATCCCTCCCAGGTGAGTGCCGAAAACCTTGTCCTTCTCAACGCGTATCAGGTAATCCTTACCATCTTCTAAAAGGAGGTACACTCTTTCACCTTCTCGAATGCACACTTCGTATTCTCCCTCCAATCTCTTTAAAACATTGAGAATCTGTTCTCATCTTCGAAACACCACTTCTTGTTCCACGTGGAACACACACTCGCGTCTTTCCTCTGACTACCAACCTCTGACAAGTATGAACAACCACCCAGTTCAAACAAACCACCTGAAAGCAGGATTTTATTCTACCAGATGATGCTTTAGATGTCGGAAAATTATCCCTACCAGGTCTGAACCCTGCTTACCAAAATCAAGAACCTGCTTCTTCAATAAAAAGCATCATAAACCTGTTTTTTGTTTTTGTTCCAGAAAGACAAAAAGCGGTGAGATTGCGCAAACACTTAACGCAACCTCCTCGTAACTGTCAATTTCTCTAAATCCAATCCAGAATTTTGGTGCTGCGTTTTTCCTGTGGATAATTTGTGGAACAAATGAGGCTGTGCTCAGAGCATGAGAACAGCTTGTCGCTAAAACCAGAAATCAGCACCTCAAAAAACCTTATTTCATAAGGCTTGAAGAATACTCTTGCCACGGTACCTTCGTTATTGTAGAGTAATTGTTGTTCAAAAATATTCTGAATAAAAATTGTGGATAAGTTGTGCAAAAGGGTAGAAAAATTCTTGTTGAAGCATTGAAAATTTTAAAAGTACCCGCAGAGAAAGAAGCAATAGATAAGACCATGGAATTCGTAGAATACTTCCATCTGGTCAACCAAAACCTTAACCTTTCGGCGCATAAAAACAGAGAAGCTATACTGATCAATTTGGTTATTGATTCACTAACTCTTCTCGCTGTGGAATCCTTCGCAAAATCCCAGCTGGGCAAAGCCATAGATGTTGGAAGTGGTGGTGGTATTCCAGGTATTCCTCTGGCCATTTTTAGGCCTGAAACCCACTTTGTACTTCTTGAGAGTAAAAACAAAAAATGCCTGTTTCTGGAAGAAGTAATTGCTAAACTAAATCTGAGTAATGTCAGCGTGATATGTGCCCGAGCTGAAGATGTTGCCAGAGAAAAACCTCTGCGAGAAAATTTTGATACCGTGTTGAGTAAAGCTTTAGCCCCCTTAAATGTCGCACTGGAAATAACCATCCCTTTCCTGAAAACTGGCAAATCAGCCTTTTTTTACAAAGGGCCTCGCTACTTCCAGGAACTAAAAGATGCAGAAGGAGCTCTTAACATTCTGGGATGCAAGCTCAGAAGAACCTGGGAGATAGATGCGCCCTGGGCAGAGAGAAAAAGTTATTTAATCGAAATAGAAAAACACATGTCTACGCCTTCCCATTTGCCTCGTAAAGCTGGTCTTCCTCAGAAAAAACCACTTTCTTGAAACAAATTGTTCCACGTGGAACAGGTTATTTCCCAATACAGAAGTTCGAAAAAATCGCATCCAGAAGTTTCTGATCGACGTCTTCTCCGGTAAACCTGCGGAGAGTTTGCAACCCCTCTTCGAGGAGAATACCCACTACGTCTATCGATAAGCCCTGTTTCAGGGTCTCCCTGGCTTCCTGAACTATTCTCAAAGCTTCCTCAAGAATTTCACGCTGTCTCTGGGTAACCAATAGAGGAGTTTCTTCAAGGTCCACATTAAGTTGTGCAACGTTAACCAGCCTTTCAAACAATTTTTCTATTCCTTTGCGCTGCAAAACCGAAATTTCGAGGACTTCCTCTCCAGGACACAGTTTGTTCAAATCCTCTTTGCTAATTTGAGGTGACAAATCGCTTTTATTCAAGACCAGAATACGCCGTTTATGAGCAAGTTTTTTAACGAGCGAGAAATCTTCCTCCCCAAAAGGTTGGCCCATATCGAAAACCAACACCACAAGGTCCGCCTTTTCAAGAAACTCTTCGGCTTTTTGTAAACCAATTCTTTCTATTACGTCTTGTGAATTTCTGAAACCTGCCGTATCCACAAAGCGAAAAGGCACTCCATCTATGGTCAGAGAAACTTCGAGAACATCACGAGTAGTTCCCGGAATGGGGGTTACAATGGCCCGTTCCTCACCGCATATCAGGTTGAAGAGGCTGGATTTTCCCACGTTTGGTTTACCTGCAATGACCACCAGAATTCCGTTTTGAAAGATGGCAAAACGCTCGCTTTTCTGCACTTCTTCAGCAAGTTCTTTCTCAAGGGTTTCAAGTTCTTTCCAAATCAGCTCTTCGATTGAATCTTCAACAGCGTCTGCAAAATCGCAAAAGGCTTGAATATACGCTTGACATAACAAAAGCCTGTCTTGCCAGCCCTTGACCTTCTGACTGAGTTGACCACTCAAGCTGCGATAAAAAGCAGAAAGAGCCTTTTCAGAGCGTGCTTGCACCATTTGGGCCACTGCTTCAGCTTGAGCAAGATCCATCCGGCCATTTAAAAACGCGCGCAGAGTAAACTCACCAGGACGAGCAAGTCGCGCCCCGTAACGAAGACAAAGCTCGAGTACCTTGCGCAGAATCAAAGGCCCTCCATGAACCTGAAACTCAACCACATCTTCGCGGGTGTAACTGCGAGGAGCACGCATGATAACTATAAAGGCTTCATCCAGAACTTCCCGACTCCCGGGGTCTACGATTCTGCCAAGATAAAAATGAAAGGCTTGCAACTCCTCAAGTCTTTTTCCACAGTGAGTCTTGAAAATAGAGGCAGCTATGGGAATTGCCCGGGGGCCACTCATCCTGACAATGCCAATGGCCCCCATACCAGAGGGTGTTGCTATGGCAGCAATAGTATCTTCACTAACACAGAAATTACTTTGCCTGTTCACGTTTTTTGTTGCGACGAGAAGACTTCTTGCGGCTATTTTTAGCCTTGGAGCGTTCCTTAAGGTCAATGACCACGCGTCTTTCCGGTTCTTGGCCTATGCTGTAGGTAGTAACCTGAGGATGGCCTTTGAGAGCCACGTGAATAATACGTCTTTCCCGGTTTAACATGGGTTCCAGTTTTATCCTTTTTCCCGTTTGAATTACCTTTTTCGCCAAACGGTTGGCCAGCTTGCGCAATGCTTCTTCTCTTCTTTTTTTATAATTAGCCACATCAACTTCAACAGGAACCTCTCTAAGACCCTTTCTGATGAGATACATTTTGGAAAGAAGCTCAAAAGCTTCCAGAGTTTCTCCTTTTTTACCGATTAAAAGCCCGGAGTCCTCCCCATCGATTGATACCAGCAACTTATCCTTGTTAGCCACTACTTCAGCAGAAACATTAACCTTCATCTTCTCAAAAAGCCCGGTCATGAATGTCTCAATCTCGGTCCTTGCCCTGTCAAGCAGCAAGTGGTCTACTTTAGATGGTTCAGAATGTTCAGGTTCCTCGGCGATTGCCTTTGGCTCTTGATTGTTTTTCTCCTCAGATTCGTCTACGGGCCGCTCTTCAGAAGAGCCAGTCTCGTTGTCTTCTTTAATCCACACCCGGACTTTTAAAGCCCTGGGAGCAAGAATGCTCAAAATACCTTTACCTTCAGAAATTACTTCGTATTCCAGTTTTTCTTTGGGAATCTCAAAATAGTTAGCAGCTCTTTCTAAAATTTCCTCAATGCTTTTTCCAGACACCTCAACGCTTCTTCTCACGCTTTTTTCCCCCTTTTTTGGAAACCCCAGAACGAGAGGAAGAATTTTCCTGGATAGATGGTAAGCTTCCCGAAGCGAGTGCACGGGTCTTACGAACCTGCAGTTCAACCATATATTGCTGGAAAATATAAAAAAGATTGGAAACAAACCAGTAAAGCAAAACGCCTGAAGGCAGGCTCCAGCTAATGAATACCAGGAAAAGAGGCATAAACACCATCATGAGCAGGTTCTGCTGAGAAGCTTCTCCACCCATAGCCGGCGTTGCAATCTTTTGTTGCCAGAAAGTCGTAGCACCCATAGCCAGTGGCAAAATGTAATAGGGGTCTCTTTGAGAAAGATTGGGAAGCCACAAAAATCCCTGTCCATAATCGTAGGTAACCAGAACCCGATAGAGAACGAACAGAAAAGGGAGTTGAATTAGTAAGGGTAAGCACCCACCAAGTGGGTTAACCCCTTTTTCCTTGTAAAGGCGCATGATTTCCTGGTTGAGCTTTTGGGGGTCTTTTTTGTACTTTTCCTGTAACTTCTTTACTTCAGGCTGGATCTCCTGCATCGCTTTAGTAGAAAGGTTCTGTTTATGAATAACTGGGTACAAAGCCAGCCTGATTACCACAGTTAGCAAAATGATAGAAACCCCATAATTACCGGTAAGATTGTAAAAGAAACGGAGTATAAACTCCATTCCTTGAGCCAAACCATCCCAGATCTGCGACCACATAGATAAAACCACCTTTTATTAAAATTAGCATTAAGGCACTGGATCATATCCTCCAGCCGAGTAAGGGTGGCAGCGGATAACCCTTTTAAAAGCCAACCACAATCCTTTTCCCAAACCGTATTTTTGAACCGCTTGACGAGCATATTCAGAACAGGTAGGTTCAAAACGGCAGCTGGGAGGAAAAAGAGGTGAAACAAATTGCTGATAAAAAACAATCAACCGATCAAAAACCAGCAGAAGTTTACGATCCATGCCCACGCTTACAGCAATTCTCCTTGTCCACAAAGGTTTTCGTCGAGCAACCTCGCCATCTTTTCTACTATGGTTTTAAAATCCTCACTAAGAAGCCGTTCATCACTAAAAAAAATTACATCCACTGGCTTTTCTCGAAAACGATCATAAAAGTACTGCCGGAAAGCTTCCCTAAGCCTTCTCCTAATGCGGTTTCGACGCACTGCTTTCTTGCTCCTACCCACAAAGCATACTCGCAAAGACCCACTCTCTTTTTGGAGAAACCACATCCGGATGGGTGGCAAATCCACCTTTCTGCCCTCACAGAAAACCCGGTCAAAGTCCTTTTTCTTCCTCAGTGTTTCCATTCGTTAAACAGTAAGGCGTTTACGACCCTTCTTTCTTCTCCTCCTGAGCACCTCCTGTCCCGCCTTTGTCTTCATGCGAGCCCTGAAGCCATGAGTTCTTTTTCTTGGCAAGTTGTGAGGTTGATAAGTTCTTTTCATGTTTTCTACTCCTTTCCTGCTTTGAATCAAGGGGAAACAATTGTGCGGGTTAATTATATCGACAACCTGCTCGTCAAGTCAATAATGATTACTCCCCACAACCAGAACAGGACAATTCTGATATCCCAAACAGGAGTTACAAAATACACTGAACATTGTAACACTTCTTTCCGAATATACCACCAAAACTTGCCCTAAAACCTTTCCAAGCATTCTTAAAGCCTTCTTTAAAAAAGAAATGAATCTGGTAGAATGAAATTCGAAGACAACCGATACCTAATAAAAATAAATGGAATGCAAAACTTGGATAAAACTTGCAGAATTGCAGTCTGTGTAAAACAGGTTCCCGAAATTGGAGAAGCTCGCATCAACCCTGAAACCGGAACGCTGGAACGCAGTGGTGTTCCTCTTACCATAAACCCACTGGACGTTGCAGCTTTACAGATAGCCCGGCTCATAAAAGAAGAGGTTGGAGGAGAAATGGTAGCTTTTTCAATGGGGCCAATTTCCAGCGAACGCGTTTTGAGAGACGCAATCGCCTGGGGTTGTCAGCGTGGTTACCTGATAAGCGATCCCCGACTTGCTGCCTCCGATACCTATGCTACTTCTTACATCCTATCCAAAACATTGCAAAAATTTGGTCCCTGGGACATCATTGTGTTCGGCGAAAGAGCAATTGACGGAGACACTGGACAGGTAGGACCTGAAGTGGCTGCTTTCCTGAACTTACCAGTGTTCAGCTACGTTACCGAGGTCGCGGTGGAAAAAGAAACCTTCAGCATTAAAAGAATGATTGAGCGTGGATGGCAAATCATAAAAGTTCGGCCTCCCTTTGTGCTAACCGTTTCCCGAGGCAAGAGCGTAGTACGGCTTCCCACTCTCAAAGACAAAATCAGAGCCCATGAAATGCCCATAGTGAAACTAGATGCTACTGCGCTGGGCATCGCCACTTCCCGAGTCGGTCTCGAAGGTTCTCCTACTTGGGTGCAAAAGGTGGAAAAAGTTCAGGTAACCAGAAAAGGCACGGTATTAAGAGACCAATCGCCAAAGACCATGGCTCTGGCCTTTAAAAAATTCCTCGAAGAGCGGGGCTTGCTTTAACGATGAGGTTGGAACGTAAAATCCTAGTTCTGGGAGAAACCTTTCAGGGGAAAATAGAAACCACTTCCTTTGAAATGCTACGAGTCGCTCAGGACCTAAACCAGAAAATTGGGGGAGAAGTACTGTTCCTTCTGGGAACAACCCAGGTGAATACCGAAGAGCTTGAACGAGCAATTCATTACGGAGCAGATCGAGTTTACTGTGTAGTAAACGACATATTTGGAATGCTGCTCCCTCATCTATCTGCAAAATTGTTTTTGCCCCCGATAAAAGAACTGAAACCAGAAATCATCCTTGGTGCTGCAACCAGCTGGGGAAGAACCATATTACCGTATCTTGCAGCCAAATTGCATACTGGATTGACCGCTGACTGCACTTCACTTGATATTGACCCTGAAGACGGAAGATTGGTCCAAATCCGCCCTGCCATAGGAGGAAACATCATGGCGACCATCAAAACCCGAACTCTTCCCCAAATGGCTTCAGTGAGACCTAACCTTTTTCCTCCCCGCCTTGATACCTCCCGTCAAGGAGAGATAAAAATTCTTAAGGACACTACAAATTACAATCCAGAACTTCTGAAAAGTGAAATAGTTATTCAGAAAGACCAGAAAGAGCTCACCGCTTCAAAGGTAGTAGTAAGCGGAGGAGCAGGAATCAAGAACAAAAGTAACCTGGAGTTACTTTCCAAGTTGGCTGAAAAGCTGAACGCAGCACTTGGAGCCAGCAGAAAACTGGTGGAACGAGGACTGGCCAATTACCCCCAACAGGTAGGATTAAGTGGAAAAACCGTGAATCCTACGCTTTACCTGGCAGTGGGCATATCTGGCGCAATTCAGCACCTTGCTGGAATGCAAGGTTCACAATGGATTGTGGCCATAAATCGAGATCCTGAAGCTCCCATCTTCCAGATAGCCGACCTGGGACTGGTGGGAGACGCCCGCGAAATCATCACCAGCATACTTGAGGTTATTGATGAGAAAACCCATGAATCAGCAGTTTAAAAAAATCGACAGCCAGGATATTGCGTTCTTTCGGAAAGTAGTTGGTGATGCCTTTATGTTAACCCATCCTGAAGCTCTTGCCAACTATGCAAAGGACGAAACTCCAGACGAAACCTTGCGCCATCTTCCTGAAGTGGTGGTAAAACCCAAAACGGTAGAAGAAATTCAGGAAATAATGCGCTACTGCTTTGAAAAAAGTATCCCGGTTACCCCCCGAGGAGCAGGCAGTGGGCTTTCCGGAGGGGCCATACCGGCTCAAGGTGGCGTGATTCTTTCCCTGGAACGCATGAACCGCATTCTGGAAATAGATCGCGAAAATTTTATCGTGGTAGTGGAACCCGGTGTAATCACCAACGAAATAAACCGCAAGCTAAAGGAATTCGGCCTATTCTACGCTGGCTATCCGATGAGTCTTGAAACCTGTCAGATTGGGGGTAATATTGCTGAAAATGCTGGAGGGGGTAAAGCCGTCAAATACGGTGTCACCGGACATTATGTGCGAGGCTTGGAAATAGTAACTTCTTGGGGGGAAGTGTTGTGTTTTGGTGGGAAAACCCAAAAAGATGTTACCGGCTATGATATTCTGCATCTTTTAGTGGGTTCTGAGGGAACTCTGGCCATAGTAACCAAAATCTACCTGCGAGTGCTGCCTCGTCCTCGAGAGAGAGCAGTGTTACTCTGTCCCTTTTCCTCCATCGAAGCAGCCCTGAGAACACCCTGGCTGATAATGGGGGAACTGGGTGTTGTGCCCGCAGCAATTGAGTTAATGAGCCGTCAAAGCCTGGAATTTGCCTATCAATACTGCGATTCAACCTACCCCTTTCAGGACGCGCCATGCCATCTCCTGGTTGAAATAGACGGGCAAAGCGAAGAAGAGGTCTTCAGCGTCTATCGTCTTATCGGAGAAAAACTGCTTGCAGAAGGCGCTCAAGAAGTGTTTGTGGCTGACGAAAGCAGTAGTGCAGAAGAAATATGGAAAATTCGTCGGGCAATTCCCGAAGCCATTCACCAAACACTTCCTTTAGAGATTAACGAAGATGTCTCCTTACCCTTAGCCGCCCTGTACGACTTTGTGCGTTTTATAGAACGGCTCAGCAAGGAAAACAACCTCCTGGCTCCTTTTTATGGGCACCTTGGCGATGGCAATCTTCATGTCACCCTTGCTCCCTTGAAAAGCACGGGGTGGGAAACACTGGAACCAGAGTTGCGAAAAAAATTTTACCAGGAAGTAAAAAGGTTGGGAGGAGCGCTGACTGGTGAACACGGAGTAGGCCTCAAGAGGAAAGAATATCTTCCCCTTTTCCTCGGGCCTGCTGAACTGCGCTTGCTCCAAAAGATAAAACAGGTGTTTGACCCGAAGGGTATTCTGAACCCCGGCAAAATCTTCCCGGAGCAGGTAACTCCGAAAGAGTGAACTAACTCGCTACAGAGACCTATATCTCAACCAGCGAGTATTTCTTCTCACCCAACCCCAGGGCACAGGCATAGTCAATCTGGGTTTGCCACAAGGCTTGAGGGTGCACGTCTTTAAATTTATCCTGGCCGGGCTGATGTGCTTTCTTAAGGCCCGAATTAGACAGGCCGGGAGCGTTATTTACGAGATCCGCAGAAGCCTGGTCAACAGCCACAATGTCATGGCTACCCAAAACACCAATATCCGGTACTAAACTGGCGTCATGCCAGGGAGCACAGTCACAATCAGGGCTTATTTCAGTTAAAAAGTTGATAAAACCTACCTTACCCTTTTTACTTGTAATCACACCATAGGCATACTCGACCATTCGCTCTTGAAGGGTAACACTTGAGGATGACCACGAAATGCCAATCGCTTCAGTAGGGCAGTAAATGACGCATTCTGCACAGCTGATACAATTTTCCACCAGAACCCGAGCTTTACCATTGGCATCAAGATAAAGAGCCTCAGCAGGACAATGCACTACACAACGCCTACAACCAATGCACTTTTCCTGATCCGGAGAAGGGATAAAGGTTTCCCCGTGCTGAAGTTGTTTTCCTGAACGAGAAGCACACCCCATGCCTACGTTCTTGATGCTACCCCCCAGTCCTGCTTCGATGTGACCTTTAACATGGGTAACCACCAGTAAAAAGTCCGCTTCGTGGATAGCACTGGCCACCTTTACCGTTTTAAAGTGTTTGAGATTTACCTCTACTTCCTTAAAATCGCTGCCCCGCAACCCATCAGCAATGATTACTGGAGCAGGAACAGAAGGGTAAGAAAAACCGTGAAAGTAAGCCGTTTCCAGGTGATCAAAAGCGTTATGGCGAAACCCGGTATACAGGGTATTGGTATCAGTCAAAAAGGCTTTGCCACCCAGGTCCCGAATTGCTTCCACGATATAGCGCACAAAGACCGGTTTTATAAAACCGTGATTACCACGTTCTCCAAAATGGACCTTAACTGCAACCAGGTCATCCTTCTCAAGACGCCCTTCCAAAAGTTTTTTGGTCATTCTCTTTACCCGTTCAAGAACAGAGCTTTTCTCATCCTTGGCCCGTAATGAAACAAAATAAACTTCTGCCACAGTCAATCCTCCCTTTCTCCAATAACCCACCTTATTTTAGCAGGTTTTCCCCCTCAAACAGCCGTGATAAAATAAAAGAGGAGGTACTTTTATGAAAAAGAATCTTAAAGTCCTGCACACCGCAGACTGGCACTTAGGGCTTGTTTCCTGGAAAGGTTTCAAGGGAATTAACCGCCTCGAAGAGCAGAGAGAGTGCCTTCAGGAAATGTTGAAAATCGCCCAGGAAGAAAAAGTGGATCTTGTCCTGCATGCGGGAGACCTATTTCATCAGTACCATAACCCTCCCCGCGACGCTATTCGTTTAGCAACTGAAGTTCTGGTCGAGATGAGTCGCAACGCTCGGGTGGTCTGGGTCATGGGGAACCATGACTGGTATGCGATAGAAGCCCTACAGGGGATATTCCCAAACTCCATCATGGTATCTAAAAACTTTACCCCTTTACTCATTGAGGATTTCGGCGTATGCATTTATCCTTTACCGTACTTGAGTCTTTCCAGATATCTTGGAAAATGCCCTGGTAAATCCATCCAGGAAGAAGTTGCAGAAGTGTTAGCAGAGATATTCCAAAAATGGCAGCAACACTACCATCCGGAGCACTGGCACATCTTGCTTGCTCACTGTACTCTCGAGGATTTAGCTTTTTATAAGGAAGCCAACATAACACGAGAAATATTCTTAAAAACTGCCGAACTACCCCGAGGCATTGATTATGGAGCTTTCGGTCATCTGCATGGCCTGATACCCTTTGAAAAAGCTCCCTTCCCGATTTATTATCCATCTTCCCTCATTTGCGACACCTTTCAAAAAGAGGGCGAAAGAGGGAGTTTTCTCATTGTAGAATTTAAAGAGGGGCAAAAGCCCGAGGTACGACCTTACTATTTCAGTTCCTCTGCACAACTTTTCAGCCTTTTGCTTGAAGAAACTGACACCATAAATAACCTGGAAAAGGAGATAGCCAGCCGAGTGCAAGGAAAACGCAATTACATCCGGTTAAGGATAAAAGAGGAGTTGCTAACCCCGGAATTCATATCCGAAATCAGAAACCTGGAAGGCGAAAACTGGCAGATTGTCTCACTGGAAGTCTTATCTCATAAGGTCGAAACAGAGGACCTGTCAGAAAAAGAGCGAGAAATCAGTAAATATACTATGCCGGAACTTTTCAAGGAATATTGTCAGCGCAACAATCTCCCCGAAGAACTGCAAGGATTATTCGAAATCTATTATCATCAGGTTTTAGAGGAAGTTGAGCGAGATGCGACCGGTTAGCATTAAGGTAAAAAACTTTCTGGGTCTTGAAAATCTGGAGCTCGATTTTGAACACAATCTCTTTGTAATGGTCGGCCCCAATGGAGCAGGGAAGTCCTCTATACTGGAAGCAATCTTTTTTGCTCTTTACGGTAAAGGAGTGCGCTCCGAACGCAGCAAACAAGAACTGCTTCATCGAGGACATCCTGATGATGCTCTGCGGGTGGAATTTGAATTCACGGTGGGAAGAGAAAGTTACCGGATAATCAGGGAGTTCTCCAAAAAGCAGGGAGGCAGTGCCGCTTTAGAACAGAGGCTGGGAGGAAACTGGCAAACCATTCACTCTGGAGAAGAACGGGTAAATCAAGAAATACAGAAGCTGATAGGCTTCGATGCCAGTACTTTCCGGGCTTCGGTGTTTCTGCCTCAGGGAGAAACACTCTCTTTTGTTGAAGCTACGCCCGCCAAGCGCTTTAACATCCTGAGCAGCTTATTTGGGCTGGATATTCTGGATGCAATACACCAGAAAGTTAAAAATCGGCTCGACTTCTTAGAAGGTAATCTCGGTCCTCGTCTGGATAAATTGCGCCTCCTCAAGGAAGCCGACCTGGAAGGACAAATTGAAATTTTGCAAAAAGAAAGAAGCGAGCTTGAAAAGAGTATTGCAAAACTCAAAAAAGAGGAAGAAACCATAGAACATCGAAAGCGCCTGGTAGAAAAAGCTGTGGATGAAGAAAAAAAGCGCCGAAGCCTCAGTCAGCAAATCGAAGTCCTTAAAGCAGAAATCAAAGAAGCTGAAGCGAGAGCCCAACTGGACCGCGATATACAAAAAGCCCTGGAGGTAAACCTTAACTTCTACCAACCACTAATTCGCTGTCAGGAAAACCTAACTCAGCTGGAAAAAGAACGCACCCAGAAAGCATCACGCATTCAAGAGCTGAACAGCTCCATTGCCAACCTTGACCAGGAAATCAAAACCAGTGCCCAGAAACTTGTTCACCTCTTACAAGAAAAAGACCATCACCAGCTTATTGCCAATATCTTGCAAGAAAAGGTAAAACCTGCTCTTGAAGAAACGCGAGCCCTCAAGCCACAAATTGCTCTCTTGCAAAGAAAATACCAGGATTTATTGAAGCGGGAAAGCGACCTCTCTCAGGCCATAAAGAATAAAGAAAAAGACTTGTTCCACTTACGTGAAAAAACGCAAGCCATCCAGGAAAAGCTTCAAACTGAAAAAAGCTGGCTCAAAGTGATTGAGCACACCCTGGAGAGTATCGCTGCTTTAGAAGAAGAGAGAAAGGGATTGGAGCGAGAAAAGCAATTCCTGGAAGAAGAAAAAACCAAGAAGGAACGAGAAAACATTCTCTTGAAGCAAGAACTGGATGAAGCTCTCAACCGGGTCAAAATCATCGAAGAGACCCTCTCTCAAATGAAAAAACGAGAAATTGCTATGGAAGAAGCTCACCACAAGATCCTGAAGACTTACCTTGTTAACGAACTCAACGAAGAATGGAAGCAAAGTGGAACCTGCCCCCTTTGTGGCACTGTTAAGCCGGCACCTCCCGTTTCTGAACAACCTACAGCAGATATTTTGGAGGAAGAAAAACGGTATCGTGCTTTTCGAGAAGAACTAACCAGAACAAGCAGCGAACTCGAAAAATGGAAAGAGAAAAGGCGGAGTATTGATGAAAAACTGCGAGAAAAAAGTGCTCAACTGGAAAGAGACATTGAAAATCTAAAAACCCTGCAGACGAAAATTCTGGAAATCAGAAAGAACATGATAGGAGTTCTAAAAGAACATCAGCTTGACAAAGAGGGGATAAAAGATTTTAGCTCTCTGCAAAGGTTCTACAAACACAAAAATGAAATAGTAGAAGGGCTCTTTGAAACACTACACAACGCTTCAAAAGACTTACAGGAAGCAGCAACTTATCTTGCAAGCTGGAAAAAACAAATCGGGGACTTGCAAAGCGAAATCCAGAATATCACCCGCGAGCTTTTAGAGAAAGAAACTTACTTGCGACAAAAAAGACAATTTATTTTCTCCATCCTCAAAGAAAACAAGCTGCCTTTTGACCCCAATCGTGAAATTGAACAGAACGCCCAGGAAATCATAGAAGCAACCCAAAACAAAATTCAGGAACTTTTCGAAAGTTCCTCCAACCTGGAAAACCGGAAAGGCAAACTGGAAGAACGTAAAAAAGCTCAAGAAGAAAAGCTTCGAGAACTCACCCAGGAATTGAGAGAACTGGAACAAAAAATTCAGGAAGTTGCTCAACAAAGCAAAAGCCAGGAAAAGTTCTTTCTGGAGGAAATAGGACGGCTGGGCTGGAGTGAAGATTATTTCAAAAGTCTTAAAGACCAGAAGCCCGGCAATTGGCAGGAACGAAAAGTCCACCTTGAGGGGAAATTGCAACATCTCCAAAAAGAACTCATAGACACCGAGTCGAAAATAAAAGCCTACGAAGCGGAGCTTCATACAGAACATGCGAGATTTTCAGAACTGGCACAAAACCTCGCTGTGCAACTGGTCGAACTAAAAGAAGCAATACGTGCAGCCAACGAAAAACTGGGTAGTAAACGCCAGGCAATCCAGAACCTGCAGGAAAAAATCCAGGAAAAAGAACAGTTAGAAGCCGAACTGGAAAAAATCATCCAGGAACGAAACCTTCACAAAACTTTGAAAGAAGCTCTGGAAAGTAAAGGATTTAAGAACTTTCTCCTGGGCTTGCTCTTTGAGCAGCTGGAGAAAGAAACTTCTACCATCCTTGCTGACATCTCTCAGGGAAGATACACGGTTTCCATGAAAATGGAGGGAGGAAAGGCCACCCTGGCAGTCATCGATAACCTGTTTGGAGGTCAGGAACGTTCACCTGGGGAATGTTCAGGGGGTGAAAAAACGCTAATTGCTCTTGCTTTAGCCATAGCTCTTTCCCGGGTGCGCTTTGGCAATGAAAGTGGAAAAAGCGGAGCCAACTGTATCTTCATAGACGAAGGTTTCTCTGCCTTAGATAGAGAACATCTGGAGTTAGTAGCAGATGCTATTTTAAATATGGGTAAAGACGGAAAACTGGTAGGTATAGTAACCCACGACCCTCTTTTCGCTACTTATTTTCCAGTCCGCCTTAATGTGAGTGGAGGAAAAGCCTCATGGATAACCACCGAAGAGGAATTATAAGCTGGGAAGAACTGTTTTCTGAGAATATGGTTCAGCTCGACCACTGGTTTTATGAGGAAGGAGCTTTTCACCACGAAGAGATGGTCTCGGAACCAGAACTTCTCACTTCATCGGATTTATGGGAAGCCGATGAAACGCAATGGAAAAATTGGGAGTCAGAAATCAGCACTTCCATCCCAGAGAGAATGTATTTTGTGGACGGCAGGATGCGAATATACGCCCGCTTGTTTCTGAAAAACTACGTCCTCCTTCTGGCAGAAGTAGCTGCCGGATATGTGGAATGGTCAAAAGAAGGCGGAGTTAAGCCGGGGTTTTCACCCCAAAACCCTCCCCACCTGCGCAGGGTCGTTGGTACCCCCGAAGAACTTTTCCTAGATATGGGAGAAGCGGAAACTTCCTTTGCAGTAGACGACAACCTTTTTTTCTTTGTAAAAACCTCAAGCCGCAAATCACGCAACGCTCCCTATCAGGAGACCGCTCAGCAAGCAGTTTTTAACGCTATGCAAGAGCTGGAAAAACAGGTGGTCAATTCTCTGCTTAGCAAAAATGCTCCCATCATAATGGACGGCACCATTCACTTTGACACCCATCTTTTTGAAAGTGGGAAGGGACCTTGTGGATTGGTAAAAAGAATCCAAAGGTTGCAAATACCACCTTCCGAGGATTTTATGAACCTTCTTTTCAGGATTGACCGCGGTAAACGCACCCCTTTTCTGAGCGCCTATCTGGGAGACAAATCGGATACGGTAAGAGTTTTCTGTTTCACGCGTCTTGTTGATGCAAACCCTCTTTACCCTCTAAAAGGTCTGGTACGATTAGAGGTGGTGCTACGGGAAAAAGAGCTGGAAGGCAAAAAAGAAGAACTGGGGCAGTTTTTCAACTCCATTGCGTCTGTGCTTCCTTCTCTCACCCGAGATTTTCCATACCGGAGATTACCTGAAAACATTTTTCCCATGATAGCCCTTGAAAACTACTTGGGTCAGTACTTTTCCGCTCCTCAATGGATTCAAAGTTTATGTCATAAATTCATATGGAGGGTCAAAAATGCCTAAGTTGGTAGGCACTGTCACCGGATTGAAAGAAATATCCCCCTACAGCTTCTGGATAAGAGTGAACTCCGGACAACCGGTGCCTGGTATCGACAGTTTGATTCAGGTTGACTACCAGTTTGGAGAGAAAAAATTTAGAACTTACGGTGTAGTCATCGAGGTGGTCACCACCTGGGACGGCATGATAACCACTGGTTATCAGGAAGAGGCTTACTTTGAAGGAACGTTTAGTGGAACTCCCATCTATCTTTGCCAGGTAGCAGTTACCCGTGCTCAAACCTGGCGAGGCGAAGACCTGGTTACCATTACACCTTTTCTGCCACCTCCAGCTGGAGAGAAGGTTTTCCTCATCGATCCTGAAGAAACCGACGCCGCCCTGGGCTTCGATGTCATAAAAAAGGAAAAAAGAGAAATCCCGGTTGGGATTCTTTCCAATGGTGAAGTAGCTTACTTGGACTTGAAATACCTGCTGGGAGACAATGGAGCACACATCAACATCAGCGGTCAATCCGGAGTAGCTGCCAAAACCTCCTATGCCACGTTTTTACTCTGGATGCTCCAGAACTATGCCGAGAAAAACGCCTTGGAAAGTGCATTTGCCCGGGAACTTAAAAACAGCCGCTCAGTGATTTTTAACGTGAAAGGAGAAAGCCTTCTCTTTCTTGACCACTGGAACGCAGAATGGAAAGCTCAGGAAAATAAACGTCAGGGTCGGGAATGGAAAGAAATGTTTTCTCGCTTTGGGGTGGAACCCAGGCCTTTCCAAAATGTGCGGGTATATGTTCCCCCAAAAGATTACCGGGGGACTCCACGCATCTCGCGCACCAGAAAAGGAACCCTTACTTATGGATGGGATATTCTGGATATTGTGGAGCTGAACCTGGTATCCCTGATGTTTGATGTAGAAGAAGTGAGCGCCAACCCCAACTTTTTACTTGCGGTAACCGTCATTGAAGACTTGCTGAGGGCAAGGTACGATAAACTGCTCGCAGATGCCGAAAAAGAGCTGCAAGAAGCATGTTATCGAAAAAGACTGCAAATGCGAACTGAAGGTCTTTCGAAAAGCAACTTGATACGGGTCTACCTGGAAGTTACTGGTGAAGACCCTGGAGTAATTCTTGGGCACTTTGGTCTTCCCAACAGTTTCAGGGATTTTGTTGAAATGTTTAAAATCAATGAGGAAGGGGAAGCGAGTAGTTCGCTGGTCGAGGAACTCAGAAAAGAACAACTCGAAGATCGAACCATAATGGCAGTAGCCCGCCGCCTGAGAACTGCTCAAAGAACCGGTATAGACCTACTTTGGAGAAAAATAGAGAAAAAATGCTATGGTCCCATTGATAAAGTGCCAGAACCCGATTACCATCTTCAGTGGAACCATCCAGGCAGTACCACAGTAATCGATATTTCCAAGCTACACCAGAGAGTCCAAGCTTTCGTAGTTGGTGCTGTGTTGAAAGAAATAATGTTTCTCAAAGAAAAAGACGAGCTTCCTGAACCAGTTTTCATTTATCTCGATGAACTGAACAAATATGCTCCTCGCACCGGAGGAGGAGCTCTGGCAGGTATCTTCAGGGATGTTGCTGAGCGTGGAAGGTCCTTCCGGGTAGTGCTTATTGGGGCAGAGCAGACCGCTTCACAGGTTGACTACCGGGTCATCACCCAGGCAGCCACTACGATTGTGGGTCGCCAGAAACAAGCCGAATTGAGCAAGGAAGAATATGCGCACCTTCAGGGAGCGCTGCGAGAAAAAGCGTCTTCTCTTTTGCCAGGAGAAGTCATCATAGACCAACCTTTTCTGCGAATTCCCATAACCGTGAGTTTTCCGCTAACTCCCTGGGCAACTTCCGAAGAAAACCGGGAACAACGTTTCTCTACAGAAAAGCAACCAACCGATCGCTCTCCAGAAGAACAACTTGAGGAACTCTTGCCTTAATCCGGGAAGGGAGGTTAAAACATGCACGAAGAATTTGTAGTTCAAACTCATCTTCGCGAAGAATTCGTTCATATCACTGGAAAGGTTCAGGATGCCGTGCGCAGAATGAAGCTCGAAGAAGGTTTCTGCGTAGTCTATGTTCCACACACCACCTGCGGGATAACCATCAACGAAAATGCGGACCCGGACGTCATAGCGGATATCCTGATGGGTTTGAAAAGGATGGTTCCCGAAAATGTATCCTATGCTCACCTCGAAGGAAATTCTCCCGCTCACATAAAAGCTTCCTTGATGGGTTCCTCAGTTCTGGTAGTGGTGGAAGGAGGCAGATTGGTCCTTGGTACCTGGCAGGGAATTTTCCTCGCCGAATTTGACGGACCTCGCCATCGAAAAGTAATCGTGAAAGGGGTAAGAACCTGAATGACCAAGCATGCCCAGAGTTTAAAGCTTCTCAATACAGCCCGGGGACAACTGGAAGCAGTTATTCGTATGGTCGAAGAAAATGCCTACTGTGTCGACATATCCAAACAAATTCTGGCTACTATAGCCCTCTTAAAAAGGGCCAACTCGGTCATCTTAAAAAAGCATATAGAAACTTGCGTAAAAAATGCTCTGCAGCAGGGCGACTTTGAAAACAAGCTGAAAGAATTGGAAGAAGTCTTCAGATACATGGAAAGAATTCTTTAGGTTCTTAGTAATGAGCCAGGTAGTTTTTGGGTGTTGACTTTTAATTAAGAGAGTTATATAATTTATCTGAAAATTAATTTTCTTAATTAAAAGGTGATAAAAATGAACTCTCGAAAAAAAGACAGGTTTAACTTGACCAACCTGGCTCAATACTTATACGAAGAGGGAAGAAGACCTGTCGTTCCTCTGATGGGATATCCCGGTTTACAACTGACGGGTACCACTGTAAAACAAAATCAATTTAATCATATTGTCCAATTTCGTTCTCTCAGTAGGCTATATGACCGCTTCCGCCCGGATGCCATGTTTTTTCTCATGGACTTATCGGTAGAAGCCAGCGCTCTGGGCCTGCCGGTCAGATTTCCGCTTGAAGAAACCCCCTCAGTAGAAGAGCATCCTGTAAAAAGCCTGGAAGATTTGGAAAAATTTGAAAACATCGACATCCTGGGCGACGGACGGGTAATGGTGTATCTTGAAACCCTGCGCCACATGAAGGTGGCTTTGCCTTGCCCAGTAGGGGCTTTTGTGATAGGCCCACTCACTCTGGCCGGTTTACTCACCGGTGCTAATGAAATCGCCATTAAAAGCCTAACTGAACCTGACTTCTTTGAAGGAATCTTGCAGTTTTCGCAGCGAATCATCCTTCGTTACGCTCAAGCCCTCTCTGAGGCTGGAGCAGATACCCTGATGGTGCTTGAACCCACCGCAGTTATTTTTGGACCTCAACAATTCCGAAACCATCTGGCTCCGCTCTACCGAGAGCTGGTTGGAGTGCTCGACGACCTCGAAATAACGCTTCACGTCTGTGGTGACACTACCCATCTTCTTAAAGAAATGGCGCAATGCGGTGTTTCCGGATTGAGCCTTGATAGCATGGTTGACTTTGGAAAAGCAGCAGAGATAGTTGGTAAAGACATTTTATTAATAGGAAACATCAGCCCCATTGAAATGCTTCAGGAGAAACCCCAAAAAATATATAGCGATACTCTGCAACTTCTTAACACAATGCGTGAACACCCTCTCTTTGTGCTCAGTACGGGTTGCGACCTTCCCCAGGATGTACCCTTCGAAAATATCGAAGCGTTCTTTAAAGCAGGTAGAGAATGGACGTTGTCAGCTCTAAAGGGGATAAAAGACCTGGCAATCCATTCTCAATAAATCAGAACAACATTAATTAAAATAGTTAATAATGTTTGATAGTTTTTTATGTCTGGAATTACCAGATCTTGAATTTTGTGTTTTTCAAAAACGCATTAATCGCTTCCTGGTAGAGGCAATCTGGAAAACCAGGATAATACGACTTTCGCTTGGCAACACTGGCAGATTGACCGATCTCCTTTTACGAGGCAGAAGAGCTTGTTTTCTGCCTCGTAAAGCACCAAAAACCGAAGGCAGGCTTATCGGTATAGAAGTGAAGAAAAATGCTTTTGCGCTTCTTGACACCAATTTGATGGAACTTGCTTTCTCCAGTGCTCTGGCCAGAAATCTTGTACGCTGGTTAAAAGACCCAAAAGTGCTGAAACGCAACCCACAGTGGAAAGGAAACAAATTCGACTTTTTACTGGAAAGTGAAGGAGAGGAATGGATGTGCGAACTAAAGGGAGCCTTACTTCAAAAAGGTAATGCAGCACTGTATCCAGATTGCCCTTCACCGAGAGGCAAGCGTCACATCCGGGAATTAATAAACTATGCCCAGCAAAAAAACCGCGCCTTGTTGTGTTTTGTAACCTCATTACCTGGAGTATCCTGTTTCCAACCCAATTACTCAGTAGACCCCACCCTCAAAACACTCTTTATTCAGGCCCTCAAATCCGGAATGCTTATAAAAAGTGTTGCTTTCCGATTTTTCCCTCCCCAAATCCTTCTTGAAAATCAGGACCTGCCAGTTAAGCTTTAATCAAGAAAGGCAAACCATTACTCAGGGGTGACCATCTTGCGCAGTTCAGCCAGTTGTTGTAATCTACCCAAAACAATGATAATGTCCCCTTCTCCGATGACCGTGTCCGCCCGAGGATTAAATTCAAAGGTTGGCCTATTCACAGGTTTTACTGCCACTACAATTAAACCTATCTTCCCTGGAAGATTGAGCTCTCGAAGGCTTTTTCCGGCAAACGGTGAATTTTCAGGAATGGTTACTTCTTCAATACTCAAATCAAAAGCTTCGCTGCGCAGAACCAGGTCCAAAAAAGAAGTGACCTGGGGACGCAGTGCAGCAGCAGCAAGCCTCAAACCACCGATTTTTTGAGGACAAATTACGTAATCTGCCCCAGCCCGCCTCAGAATTTCGATAGATTCCGGTTGAATAGCCCGAGCCACTATTCGCAGGTGGGGGTTCATAAAACGAGCAGTAATAACGGTATACACATTATCGGCGTCACTCCCCAGCAAGGCCAGAAGGCCCCGCGCCCTATCAATTCCTGCTTCTTTCAGCACATCCTCTCGCGTGGCATCACCAACCATAAAAAGCAGCTCTGGATAATTTTTGAGCACTTCCTTTACTTTCGATTCATCCCGCTCGATGACCACAAAGCTCTCCCGAGTCCGCGCAAAGTATTCCACAACTTCAGAACCTACCACTCCACAACCACAGACGATAAAGTGGCCTTCTATTTCTCGCAGCTCCATTCTGACCCGCCTCCTGAGCAAGAATTCACCGGCTCTCCCCTCGGCAAGAAGACCGACCAAAAAAGATATAGAATAGGTTACGACGAAAACTCCAGAACCTACCAGAAAAATGGTAAAAAGCTTGCCGGATGCAGAAAGAGGGTGAACCTCTCCAAAACCGACTGTGGTGAGTGTGATAACTGTCATATAAAAAGCGTCGAGTAAAGGCCATCCCTCAATAATGATATATCCTGCTGTACCGGTAACCAAAACGGAAATAGCAAGGATGATGATGTAAAGGATTTGTCTTTCCACAAATTTCAACCGTCAAATCAGGAATTTTTTCAACCTCAAAAGGTTTTTTAAATTATAAAACCTTCTGGAGGTGAAACCAAGATGCCACCTGTAAAAGAAGTAGGCGAAGTTTTTCGATGCGAAATCTGTGGTAATGTGGTTGAGGTGAAAGAAGTCGGCGGTGGAGAGCTGGTCTGCTGCGGTCAACCCATGACCAAGGTAAAGTGAGACGAAACGATGCAACGGCAAAAATTTTTACTTACCTTTTGTCTATTCCTCACCCTATTGTTGCTGCTCCCGGCAATTTCTCTGGCTCATCCTCCCTCACGAATCAATGCCGTTTTCAACCCAGAAACCAAAGTACTGGAACTCTCCATTCTTCACCAGGTCGGTGACCCCCAAGGTGATCACTACATCAACTCGCTAACCATTTCGTTAAACGGGAAAGTAGTCATTGAACAAGTATTCTTATCTCAGTTCACTCAAGCAGAGCAAAAGGCCCTTTATCTTCTAAATGATGCGCAAGAAGGTGACGTCATAGAAATTAAAGCAGTATGCAGTAAATTTGGAGAACAAACCCTCACTTACCAGGTGGAGTGAAGAATAAAGCCTTGTTAGCCTGCATCCGAAAATTGAGGGGCTGGATACATTCCAGCCCCCAAAAAGAAAAACTTACTTTACGAAGCAGTGCAGTAGCGGTTCTTTTACTCCTTGCTCTGGGAGCAGCCGTCTTTCAAAACGCTCAAAAATCGTTGCTTGAAGACCTGAAAGAGCAATTCGCTTTTTCTTTCGCAGAAAACGAAAAAATCATGCAAACACTCTGTGAGCGTTTCCAGCTCTCCTGTGAGCATAAAAACAAAAAAATTCACATGCCTGCAGAAAAGCTCGCAGAATACACAGAAAGCATAGTGTACAAAGACATAGCCTACGGTAAAAAATCACGTCAGCAACTTGATATCCTGGTTCCCACAAGCATCCAAAAAGGAGAAAAACTCCCCGTAGTGGTCTTTTTCCATGGAGGAGCCTGGATGCGAGGATCCAGAGAAGACTTACTATACTCCCACTTTGCCAGAAGCTTTACCCAGAACAGCTTCATCTTTGTGAACGTTGACTATCGTGTGTACCCGGAGGTTCGCTTCCCTGGTTTTCTCAACGACCCCAAGCACGCTTTAGAATGGGTCCATGAACATATTTCAAGCTACGGTGGGAATCCTCATCACCTGATTTTAATGGGACATTCAGCAGGAGCACACCTTGTAGCTCTTCTCACCGTTCAGGACGACCTTTTACCACCTACAATTTTTTCCGACATTAAGAAGGTAGTTCTTTTGAGCGGCCCTTATCACCTCCCTGCTTATCGCGGCTATCTGCAAACTGAATTTCGCGGCATAGTTGAAAAAGTGTTTCTGCATCTTTTCGGGGGGGAAGAAAATCTTCCCGAAATTTCCCCGGTTAACCGGATTGAAAAAACCCACATCCAGTACCTGATAGCGGTAGGCGAAAAAGACCGGGTTACCCCTCCTGCGCAGTCGCAACTGCTGTACCAAAAACTGCGCGAGAAAGGCAATAAGGCAGAGTTGATTGTTCTACCCAACACCGGTCATGCCGGAACAGTTTTTCATCTGAACAGCGAGTTTGACCAGTACGGTTTTTCCCGGAAGATCCTTGACTTTCTTCGAAACCCAGCCTAAAACAGGCCGAATCCGCAAATCAATTTTTTGTGCCTTCTGGAAGCTTTACTTTGCATAAATCCGGATTTATTATATTCAAAACCATGAAGATGGAGGTTTACAATTGGCGCACAAAAACAAGCCTTCACCCAAAGCAGTTAACCCTGCCAATCAACAGGAGAAAATTCTGGAAGACATTCTGGAAGTGGTCCTTCAGGAAGCAAGAAGAAGATTGCTTGAAGCCTCACGAGATCCACAAAGACCCAGATACCATTTCCTTCCCCCACCAGGATGGATGAATGACCCCATCCCCTATTTCTATGACGGAAATTATCACGTTTTTTTCCAATACCATCCTGGATTGCCTTTCTGGGGGAACATGCACTGGGACCACGCGGTGAGTAAAGACCTCGTTTATTGGGAAAACCTTCCCATAGCACTCTTTCCAGAAAGAGGAAAGCCTGATTCAGAAGGATGCTGGACAGGTAGCATCATAAAAAGAGGTAATCTATTCCTTGCTTTTTATACTGGCGTTTATCCTCAAAATCAGTGTCTTGCCCTGAGCAAGGATTTGATACGCTGGAAAAAATACCCCCAAAACCCGGTGATTTCTTACCTTCAAAAACCAGCCGAATTAAACGAGACTTTTCGAGATCCCCACGTCTGGCAAATGGATAATCAATGGTATATGCTCCTTGGGGCAGGAAAGTCTTACCTGGAAGGTTCTCCTCTTCTTTTTGCATCTACTGATCTTTTGAAGTGGGAATACCTCCACCCCCTTTATCAGGGCCCTGCAGCAGGGGACGAATGTCCCGACTTTTTTCCATTGGGCGAGAAATGGGTTCTTCTCTCTTCGAGAAAACTCACCAAATGGGCAGTGGGAAACTTCAAAAATCTTTTCTTCGAACCAGAAACCTTTGGAATTGTAGACTATGGAAGTTTCTACGCAGGAAAAACACTTCTTGATAACAAAAACCGGAGGATTCTTTTCGGGTGGATCCATGAAGAAAGACCTGTAGAAGAACAACTTCGATCTGGCTGGAGCGGTGTCCTCTCTTTGCCTCGCCTAATTAGCCTTTCTCCGGATGGCTCGCTGAAGATAGAACCCGTGCCAGAATTGACCCAGCTAAGGAGGGAAACCCTTATCAAGGACTACTTTGAGTTAAAAGGCTTTACGGACAGCTCTGGGTTCAGAGAATTTGAGATCCCCGGTGGCAACCAGATTGAAATAGAAATCATTCTTTCTAAAGTTTCGGCAAGAGAGTGGGGCTTAATCCTTCCAGGCGGAGAATCTATAATTTACGACAATGAAAGTAAGCGGTTCATGAACGAAAATTACCGGTTACCCAATAATCAGCGCGTTAACCTGCGCATATTCGTTGATAACTCAGTCATCGAAGTTTTCCTAAATGGAGATTTTTGCAAAACAGTAAGGCACTACCCGCCACTTGAGGCATACTCTCAACCTTTACGAGTGTTTTGCAGGGATGGCAAAATACGAGTAGAAAAATTGAATGTGTGGTCGATGAAATCTATCCACTCTCATTCAATAAATGGAGCGGAATAACCTTTAATTTGGCCAAACCCTCTATCAAGCCGGATACATACTTCCCGTCAAGCTCGCCACAACCACAGGCGAAATAAACTCGTGAGATTATACCCTGTTTTCGAGCAATCTTTGCAACTTTTTCCTTTAGTTCCCCAGGAGCATTCTTCACAACCACAGACCAATAGCCCGCAGTTAAAGCGTGCAAATCGTTGCCACTATCTCCTGCATATATCACCTGGTTTTTGCCAAAACCGAGCTTCTTTCTAAGATATTCAAGAGCTCCGGCTTTAGTGCCTTTTTGGGGAACAATATCCAAAAACACAAGTTCGGAATTTGGGTCAGAGCTTACCACCAGCTCGAAGTTGGAACAAATCCTCTCAACTTTTTCCCTTATCTGATCGAGACGATTCTCCACTAAAGATGCGCTGGCAAAATAATAACTTACTTTAAAAGGATTCTGATGATTCTCGCCCTGCTCAAAAAGCCACCTAAATTGGGAAAGGCTTTCCGTTATTTTCTTTCGATTCCAACCAGGAGCACTTTGCACCAGCTCCTTATCCCAATCCGTATCTCTTATGAAAATCCCTCTTTCTTGGTAGAAAATCCTGGTTCCTATCTCAGCAATAGCAGCCCGAGGCAAAGGCAAATGATAGCTCTCAATAGCTTCCTGAATCTCCCAGAGGTTACGCCCTGTTACATAAACCAGAGTAAAAGAATTCAAAGCCAGAGCTTTCTTGAAAAGCTCCAGTGCACTCTCATATTTTTCCCCGCTACCTAACAAAGTACCATCAAGATCCGTTGCCAAAAGGTAGTTTCTTCTTCGCGTCGTGCCAGATACTGAGCTACACAACGATTAATCCCGCCTCCTCCATTGCATTAATCCACCTTCGGGTACTGCTCACCCAGGAGTGTTGTTGAGACTTAAGATATGCTTCTTCTCCTATTCTTTCTCTCAGCTCAGCATTTTCAACCAAAAGGTCCATCCGCTCAGTATAAGCCAAAGGAGTGTTTTTCTCCACAATCAGAGCAGCTTCCCCAAGTACTTCATAAACAAAAGGCACAAAGGGGGAAGAGATAACAGCGCACCGGGAAGCTGCGGCTTCCTGAACTGCCATCCCCCATCCCTCCATCAAAGAAGCAGTTATGAAAACTTGAGCAAGAGCAAAAAGCTGAGCCACTTCTTCCTCATTTAAAAGCCAATCAACAATAACCACATTTTCATCCGCACCTAACCTGTGATAACTTCTCATGATGCTGGGATAAAGGGGAGAAGCCGAATCCACATTCATCACAAGTAGCGCCTTTTTCCGGTTCTTCATCGAAGCAAAAGCCGTAAGCACCAGACCCTTTTGTTTAGTACGCGCAGTACGGCTTAGTTCGAGAAAAACCACTTTTTCTTCAAGGAGTTTGACAACTCTTTCTCTGGAAATACCCAGTGCCCTACCAAGCACTTCAATAGCCAGTGAACATTCATTAATTTTCCGGGGATAGAACACTTCGGTATCCACTGCCGGAGGAAACCAGAAAACTCGCTTAGGGCGAGAACGATATCTTTTCAGAGCTCTTTCAATTGCATGGGAGGTGGCAACTACACCACAGGAATTAGCAATGCACCTTTCTTCCTGAGCGATACGGTATTGAAAACGAAAGCGGGCAACATCCTGCGAGGAAGCATTCCGAAACCTCTCTTTTTTTAAAACGCCCAGAGAATGAGGAGTAAAAACATGGGCTGGCGTGGAAAAACCTCTTTTGGTTAACTCCTCCGTTATCAAAACACCGAGTAAGCCACCATCCCAATAATGAGATGAAATAAAATGAAAACCTTCCAAATCCAGGGCAAGCTGCTCTCTAACCACTTCCATAAAAAAGTCCTTTTCCTTTTCCAGGTGTTCCAGGTTCAGCTCTTCCTTGGGCACAAATTCGTGAAAACCATCTTCGAGATACACAACACGAGAAAATAAACCCTCATCACCCCACACCCGATCATAGTAGGCAACCCCCTTTTGCATCTTTCCAGTCACCGGATGCGGGAATCCACCACGATTGAGAATGGTTACCTTATAACCCAACCTCACCAGAGCTTTGCTCAGATTATTAACGTATATGTTTTGTCCCCCAGTATCTACCGTAACCACAATTTGTGGAGCATGACAGCCATGGTTGGTTATTAAAAGCACGTGCTTGCGTGGAGAATCGTTAAAAAATCGATGCTTCCAGTGTATTTCTTCCAGCCATAACACCCCCTTTTACCTACCCCATTATAACAGTGCCCTCAAAAAGGCTAATGCCCAGAACCATCTTGCCTCCTCAATGGGGCGGAAAATCCCTAACCTTGAATTCCTGATCATTGCCAATCCCGGTCGTTATACGCTCTTTTTGGACTCACACTACGCTGGGAAAGAGCAATGGTTTCGGAAAAACTCCAGAGGGACACTTTGCGGAATACTCCCCTGTTGAGTACCCTACATAATATGAACTACATGGTGATATTTTTTCTCAAAGATACCGCCTGGTTATACAGTCTACAAACTCCTCAATGTCCTGAAGGTGAGACTGAAGGATTTCATAAAGCCTCTCATCATTTACCTTCCAGTACAAGTGGACCAAAAGGTTTCTAAATCTTGCCATGTTAACCAGGTTTTGTGCCAGAGTTTCCGGCACTACACCCTTCCGTCCCAGGATAACAAAGGTATCCACGTAACTCTCTGGAATACCCCAGTGCTCACGGGAAATAATGTGGTTCCCAACACTGGCACAGCTTTCTATAGCCACGATGAAGTAATACTTGGTTGCTCCCAAGGATTTTGGATCACCAAGAATCCTTTCTTTTGCTTCCTGCTGAAACTCTTTAAGGATACTCAGGGCCTTTTTCGATTTCGCCCAGAAGATATAAGATCCTTTCTCTATCTATGGGCATTTTTGAACTCCTGGGCGTACTTTTTGAGAACCTCTTGAAAGTCCAGGTATGTTTTCCACCTGAGGACGAGAAAATCACACCGAAAGTCTTCATCCATGTCTTTGATGAGAATGCCACGAGAAGCCCGGTACACGATGTAGTCGGGGGCATGATTGAGGATCACAAGATCAACCGGAATACCCAGGACGCTTTCCAGCTCCCGAGCAAGCTCAATATCGTAAAAGAGGTTACGTAGCCGGGGATGCTCTTCATCGCAGTACACTGCGATATCAATATCCCGAAAGCTTACTTCTTCGGTGAAAGAACCAAAAAGGTATGCAAAGATGATTTCTTCACGAGTATTGAGCACACTCTGTACTTTTTCCAGAATATCCGCCTTAGTGTACATCATCTTTCGGTTCATTATATCATTTTTTCGCCAAACCAATAGAAGGGCAGAAAACACGGAGATAGTGCTAACCAACAATATACTACCAAACCCAAAAAGAAATGTTTCTTCCACCAGGAAACCACAAAGAGCCGAAAAACCCGATCTCAAAAAACCTGAACTTCCTTCTTAATGAAACAGAAAACCTCTAATCTGAATTCCTGGTCATAATCCCTTTTCCATTTCCTGACAATCCGGTCGTTATACGCTCTTTTTGGGCTCACGCTAAGCCGGGAAAAAACAGCCCTAAATACCCGAAGGGCAAAAACAACTTTTGCTAAAAAGCTTAAAAAATCGCTTTGGTTTCAGAAATCGAGATAATTTCATAAAAAGACATTTTGGGATGTTATCCCAGAAAAGCAATCCCCCAATTTGACAAAGGGAATAAAAAGCAGTAAAATGCTTTTAAAAGTCATCATATGACCTGCTAATATGATAACGATGATAGTGAAAGAAAATCTGGTTAGCCAGGTAAAAAGAGAAATTCTTGCTTACATATTTAGAGAAGGGCTCTCCAGAGGTAGCAGGTTACCCTCCATAGAGAGTTTAGCTTCTCTTTTCTCGGTAGGAAGGTCCACCGTACGAGAGGCAATACGCAGCCTGGAACAGGCACACATTCTCGAAACTCTCCAGGGGAAAGGCACTTTTCTTATTGCAGATCCCTCATCCCTGGGTAAGGACATATCCAGGTTGCGCAGTGCCACAGAAATGGCTCGGGATTCAGGAATTGAATTGGTCACTCTTAGAGTGGAAAAGGAGAAAATTCTTGCTGATGCCCTTATCTCTAAAAAACTGGGGATTCCTCTTAAAAGTCCTCTCGTTCTCTTAAAGCGTATAAGGGGCATTGAAAACGAACCATTGCTTTATCTGGAAGACATTATTCCAGAAAACTACACCGCAAATTTTTCGGATGGAGACTGGCACGGTTCGCTTTTCCAGGCACTGGAACAAAAAGGTATAGTTATTGCCTACTCGAAAGCCAAAATAATACCTTACTGCCCTGATAAAGATTTCCTGAAAAAGCTGGGTTTAAAAAGGAGTGTACCCTTTTTGTTGCTCGAACATGTTCATTATGATGCGAGAGGACAAGCAATCCTTTTTTCGAAAGATTACTACCATTCTGAATTTTTCCACTTTGAAGTACTGAGAAAACGTTTATGAGTTTTTTAATGTGAGGTGAGCAAAATGACCCAGTCCGTGTTAGACGTTTTAGAAACGGGTTATACCATGTCAGAACGAATTCGCTCTATGCGTGAAGCATTGCTGGAAACAATACCTGAAGTTTGTATAGAGAGAGCTCGTATTTATACCGAAACGTACCAGCAAAATGAAGCAGACCCCCCAATTTTGAAGAGAGCTAAAGCATTAGCCAGCACTCTGGAAAAAATGACTATTTTTATATATCAGGACGAGCTACTGGTTGGCAACCAAGCTTCGAAACCACGAGGAGCACCCATTTTTCCTGAGTACTCCTGGGATTGGATCGTTAATGAAATTGATGAATTTCACCGCAGACCAGGGGACAAATTTCTCATCGACCAGAAAGCAAAAGAAATACTCCTCAAAGAAGTAATCCCTTACTGGAAAGGGAAAACCCTTTATGATAGAGCTACGCAAATTATTCCTGACTTTGTGCTGAAAGCTCAAGAAATAGGAGCTATTTCGGGAAGAGGGAACATCACTTCCGGTGATGGACACATTATTGTAAACTTCCCCAAGGTCCTGGAAAAGGGCTGGAAAGGATTGCTTGAAGAAACAATTGAAAAAAAAGAGTCTCTGGACCCCAGAGACCCTGATTTCATCAAGAAAAAGGTCTTCTATGAATCTGTAATTATCGTACTGGAAGGAGTAATAAAGTTTATAAAAAGATATGAACAACTGGCCAAACTGGAGGCCAGTGTAACCGAGAACCCGTTCCGCAAAAGAGAACTTGAAAACATTGCTAAAGTGCTTGACCGCATTGCAGAACGACCCCCAACCAGTTTCTACGAAGCAATACAGCTCACCTGGTTTGTTCATTTAATCACTCAAATAGAAAGTAATGGACATTCTTTCTCTTTGGGAAGGTTAGATCAATATCTCTATCCTTACTGGGCTAAAGATTTTCAGGAAGGAAAAATTGACCACCAGTTTACTGTAGAGCTTTTACAGAACCTGTTCATTAAGATGTTCACTATCAACAAAATCCGTCCCTGGGCGCATACCCGCTTTGGGATGGGGTATACGACCTATCAGAACGTAACCATTGGCGGTCAGGACCGTTCTGGCCGAGATGCTACCAATGAATTGAGCATTCTTATCTTAAAAGCTGTAGGGGGGTTACGCTTAACAACTCCTAACCTTTCGGCGCGCTATCACACCACCTCCCCGCGTTTTTACCTTGAAGAATGTGCCAGAGTCATCAGGTTGGGATTTGGAATGCCAGCTATGAAGAACGACGAAATAATCATACCCGCCCTCATGGAAAAAGGGGCCACCATTGAAGACGCAAGAGATTATGCCATTGTCGGTTGCGTAGAAGCTGCAGTTCCTGGAAAATGGGGATATCGTAACACTGGTATGTCTTTCCTCAATGCGTTAAAAGTACTCGAAGTTACCCTTTATGGAGGAAAGTGTCCTGTCAATGGTTGTTGCCTTCATACCACAAAAACACCCCAGCATTGCAAAAACTTTGAAGACTTTTATCAGGAATTTCGAAAACAACTTGCTTTTTACACTAAATGCGAAGTTTTAATGGATGCAGGAGCCGATACTGCACTCGAGGAACTGGTTCCTGACGCTTTTTGTTCAGCGCTGGTAGACAATTGTCTGGAAAGAGGCAAGAGCATTAAAGAAGGAGGAGCGGTATACGACGTGGTTAGTGGTCCTTTTTCAGGATTAGCCAACACCGCAAATAGTCTCGCTTCCATTCGTAAATTAATATACGAAGAACGCACTTTAACCTGGGAAGAACTGCTCACTGCACTGCGAGAAAATTTCGAAAGTCCATCGGGCCAGATGGTGCTCAAAAAAATACGCGATAAAGTCCCCAAGTATGGTAATGATGAAGACTATGTGGATGCGCTTGCTCAAAGAGTTATGGAAGACTACCTTTATGAACTTAAAAATTATCGTAATACCCGCTTTGGACGCGGTCCTATAGGCGGAAACTACTGTGGATCAACCTCGAATATTTCTGCCAATGTCCCCTTGGGTATGGCTGTTGGAGCAACCCCCGACGGGAGGAGAGCAGGAGAACCCATAGCTGAAGGTGTTTCTCCTTTCTACGGAACCGAAAAAAAGGGCCCCACTGCGGTGCTCAAATCGGTGAGTAAACTTCCCACAATTAAAATGATTGCTCAACTACTCAACCTCAAATTTACTCCCTCGGTACTTGCCAAAGAAGAGGGCATTAAGAAACTTATCGACCTGATAATCACTTTTTTCCGGGATCTTAAGGGATGGCATGTCCAGTTCAACGTTGTTGACGCGCAAACCCTTCGGGAAGCTCAAAAGAGCCCCGAAAAATATCGCGACCTCATTGTTAGAGTGGCAGGCTATAGCGCTCTATTTGTTGCTCTGGACCCCAAAACCCAGGAAGATATAATCAGGCGTACTGAACATTCTCTGTAACCAAATAAATAGGATACGGGTGATCGAATTGGCTCGACGCTGTGCACTGGGTATTGATATAGGCGGAACCAAACTCCGCCTGGGCCTGGTTACAGAAAATCTGGAAATACTAAAATGTTCTATTAGCGAGGAACACAGAAATTTTACCCCTGAGCAACTGGTCGATTTTATAGCCTTGAACGTAAGTAAATTATTGGAAAACTGCGGTAATATATTTATTGTGGGAGCTGGTGTGGGGTATCCCGGTCCAGTTGATTTCAAAAAGGGTTCTACATTTTCATATACCAATCTCCGTAACTCAGCCTGGGAAAAAACTCCTCTTAAAGAGTTTTTAGAGAAAAAACTTAAGATGCCAGTTTTGCTGGACAACGACGCCAACCTGGTAGGACTTGCTGAAATGCGCATCGGTGCAGGTAAAAACTTTACAAATGCAGTGTATCTCACCATCAGTACTGGTACAGGAGGGGCAATATTTATTGATCGAAAACTCTACAGGGGCTCCTTGGGAAGTGCTGGAGAATTCGGACACATGGTCGTTGATATAAATGGCTTCAGCTGCAAGTGCGGTAACACTGGTTGCTTGATGTCTTTGCTCTCGGGCCTTGGTCTCGAAGAATTTATAAATCGAGAACCCTTGTGCAAAAATCTTTTTTTATCTGATAGAACCCACGAGGATTGTGTAAGAAAACTGTTTGACCTCTTATCTGACCAACATCCCAAATTGCTGAAAGCGATTGAACCACTCATTCAATATCTATCTGTAGCCTTTCTTAACATAATTCAGATACTTAATCCAGAGGTTATCATAGTTGGCGGAAGCCTTGGAAAAAGGTTGGTCAATCTTTTTTCGCATGAGATAAGAACCTATCTCTCAGAGCACTTGCCAAAGGAGGTGATAGAAAACACGTATATTAAAGAAGCAGAACTTGGTGAATACGGTGGTGTAATAGGCGGTGCCATAATGGTTTTTGAATCATAATCCGGAGAAAACACAAAGCGTGAAATATTCCGGCACTGGCTCTATTCCAAAGGGTGTTGGTTCTTGTGTGATGCGTGAAAATTTGTATTTAAGGAGGAGAGAAGTATGAAAAAATTTTTGGGTTTGGTAGTGCTAATAGCCATCTTCCTGGCTTTTGGTGCTACTTTCTCTTTCACTATGGCCCAGGAAAAAGAAAACGAGTTCATCATTTTCCACTATTGGACAGCTGGAGGCGAAAAAGAAGCTATAGATGCGCTTTTTAAAATATACCAGGAGAGAAATCCTGGGGTAAAGATTGTGGAAAACCCTGTCGCTGGTGGTGGAGGAGAAACCATGCTGGCTGTTTTAATGAGCAACCTTGCGGCAGGGATACCACCAGATTCTTTCCAAGACCACCAGGGTAATCAACAAAAAGACTACATAGACGCAGGATATCTGGAAGCCGTCGACGATATCTGGGCCGAGACTAATTTCGAAGCACGTATCAATCCCATGTGGGTAAAAACTCTAAAATTTGACGGTCACGTATACTCAGTACCCATCAATGCACATCGCACTAACTGGTTGTGGTATAACAAAAAAATCCTGGAAGAAGTAGGAGTAAAACCACCCGAAAGTTACGAAGAGCTTTTAGAAGCCTGCAAAAAAATAAAGGAAGCCAAACCAGATGTGTCCCCTCTTGCCCTGGGTACTCGCGAAAAAGTATGGTCTACTTATCTATACGACATGGTCTTACTTACCACTGGTGGACCAGATTTTTACGAAAGAGCTAATACAGGGCAGATTGACTTTGCTAATGATCCAACTTTCCGGAAAGCCATGGAACGCTATGCAGCTTTGATTCCTTATATTTATCCCTGGCACGCTACTAAAAGCTGGGATGAAGCGGGAGCCTTGCTTAAAACCGGAGAAGCTGCCATGTACTGGATGGGTGACTGGATTCTGGGATATTACCTTAACATAGGCATGGAACCAGAAGTGGACTTTAGCGTAACAGCTATTCCTCCAAACGTATGGATGGGACATGCAGATACCTTCCCATTGCCTAAAGGAGCACCACATCCTAACAACGCCAGAGACTGGATACAAATGTGTACTACCCCAGAGGCCCAAAAAGCGTTCAATCTGATTAAAGGATCGGTAACCATTGTTAACGATGTGCCTCCAGATATATACCCGGATCCTTATCGCCAGAGAAGCGCTCGTGACCTTAACTCTCTGAGAGCTGTCTGTGACGGATTTCATGGCGGCATGATTACACCTGCTTTTGGAAGCGAGCTCATGGATATCTTGACCAAGTTCCTGGTTGATCAGGACGTTGACGCGGCGATTAGCGCTATAGCTGAAGCTGCTGAAAGAACAAATCTTGCTGAAGCTTGTAGCTGGTTCTGGAAGTAAAAAAGAGAACTTCCCCATGTCGGTAGAAACCGACATGGGGAAGGGAGGAGACAAAAATGAGGTATTATCGAGCTTCCGGTATCGCGTTCCTTATACCCATCATAGTTTTGATTGCCATTTTTTACAGCATGATTGTCTGGGACTTTGTGGCCGCATTTACCTTCTGGCAGGGTTTAAAACCAACCTGGAAATTTGCTGGTCTATATAACTTTTCCCGATTATTTGGCATGGAAAGGTTCTGGATTAACATCCGTAACAACATTTTATGGTTGCTTTTCTTTATTGGACCCACTGTTTTTGTGGGGTTCATCCTTGCTTACCTCCTGACACATCTTAGAAGAGGTGAGAGTATTTTTTGGCAAATATTTCTCTTCCCCATGGCTCTCTCTTTCATTATTACCGGAGTGTTATGGGCTTGGATGTATGACCCCAGTTCCGGCCTGATTAATTCTATTCTCAAAATGTTGGGAGTGAACACTTCGCGCCTGGGTTGGATTGCGCTTCCCAAAACAGCCATATACTGCATGATTGTAGCGGCTTTCTGGCAATACCTTGGCTTCGCTCTGGTAATCTATCTGGGAGCCATAAAAGGCATACCCTACGAAATGGTTGAGGCTGCCAGAGTAGATGGTGCTTCTCACTGGACGGTAGCATTTAGAATCATTTTCCCTAATGTAGGTCACGCAACTCTCATCTGCACCACAATGCTCGCTATAACCACAGTAAAGGTCTTCGACCTGGTCTGGATAATGACCAGAGGTGGTCCTGGAGTCAGCACCGAAATTTTACCCTACTTAATGTACAGACTCACCTTTGACTCTCGAGATATCGGAATGGGGACAGCCACGAGTATTGTCATTCTGGCTCTCTCGGCAGCTATGGTTATCCCTTATTCCATGTGGGCCATAAAAAAGTGGGTGAGGATATGAAAGATCGCACTTTTGTTTTAACAATCACCGTTTTATTATGTGTTATGGTTTTTCTCTGGATGATACCAATATACGCCATGATTAGTACTTCGCTCAAAACTCAGGAAGAAGTAGCTCTGCAAAAGTACCTCGTTCCTCCCCAAAAACTTCAAACCAGCAATTATGCCAAAGCTTTTGAAGCACTAAAAATTGGCCTCAGAAATAGCCTGATTATCAGTTTGAGCGCTACATTTGTATGTATTCTGATAGGATCCATGGCCGGGTACGCTCTTACTGGATTTAATTTTCGTTTCGCGACTTACCTCTTTTTTGCAATTGTTGTGGTAACTTTTTTGCCTTACCACGTAATCCTTATCCCCATAACCCAGTTCCTCAAAACCCTTAACCTTTTAAACACTTACTGGGGACTTATTCTGATTTACGTTATACTGAATGCACCAATGGCCACACTTATTACAGGAACCTTTTTTATGAAGGTCCCTCCTGATCTGGAAGAAGCCGCTATACTTGATGGATGCAAGCCTTTTAAATACTATTTAAAAATTTTGCTGCCGGTATCCTTGCCCGGTTTGATTTCGGCAACCATTCTGGTTTTCATCCAGATATACAACGAGTTTTTGCTGGGTATCGCCCTAACCAGAGGACCACAGGTCAAGCCGGTGATGCCCTTTTTAGCTGAACTTAAAGGTACTCAGATAGCCCAATGGCACATTCAAATGGCCGGTGCAGTAATCACCTCGATAATTCCTGTGTTGGTCTTCATTTTCCTTGGTAGGTACTTCATATCCGGCCTCATGGCTGGATATGGCAAAGGATGATAAAGGGGGTTGTTACCTTTGAAAAATCAGGAAACATTAAAAGTGCTTCTGGTAGGCGAAACCTGGATAGTATCGAAGTTTCACATAAAAGGTTTCGATGTTGTCCCATTGGGAGGATATGAAGATTTTTCTATTTACTTTAGAGAAGCCCTGCAAAAATATGCTGACCTTGAAGTAGATCATCTACCTAACCACCTTGCTCTATCCATGTTTCCCCAAACTCTTGAAGAGCTCAAAAAATACGATGTCCTGATACTGAGCGATGTGGGAAGAAATACTTTAACCCTTTATCCAGACGTTTTCAGAGTACCGATGGGCAAAGACAAACTAACCCTTATACGCGACTTTGTTGCCAAGGGAGGAGCACTGGTCATGTGTGGCGGCTGGATGTCTTTCCAGGGTTTCAGAGCTATGGCAAACTACCATGGAAGCCCAGTTGAAGAAGCATTGCCAGTTCATATTCAAACAACCGATGATAGAGTGGAAACGACCGAGGGCGTTAAACCCGAGATACTCCTTCCTGAACATCCAGCATTAAAAGGGATTCCCCTTCGAGAGTGGCCTCTCTTTCTTGGATATAACAAGCTGAAAGCAAAAGTTGGAGCCGAAACCATTGCCAAATTCGGCGAAGATGTCTTTATCGCTGTCTGGGAGTACGAAAAGGGAAGGAGTATGGCCTTTTCCTCCGACATGGCACCTCACTGGGGTACTGCTTTCGTAAACTGGCAGTACTATGCTCAATTCTGGTATCAGAGCTTAAAGTGGTTAGCTAAAAGATAACCAGTACCCTTGATTTTAAAACAAGGAGAAACACGAAAGACTTATGAAAGGAATCGTCTTTGACATACAGCATTTTTCTATACACGATGGGCCAGGGATAAGAACTACTGTGTTCTTAAAAGGGTGTCCTCTGCGCTGTCTCTGGTGCCACAACCCAGAATCCCAGAAACCCGAACCAGAAATAGGTTTCTGGCCTGAGCAATGTCTGGAATGTGGCACCTGTGAGAAAGTATGCCCTTACCATGCCTGCAATCTCCAAAATCCCCACCGGGTCAATCGTCAAAAGTGTACTCTCTGTGGCAAGTGTATAGAATTATGTCCGGTTTCTGCGCTCTTCATTATTGGAAAGGAAATGAGCGTTGAAGAAGTAATTGCCGAAGTGTCTAAAGACGAAGCTTTTTATAGCCAATCCGGTGGAGGAGTAACCATCTCAGGAGGAGAACCCCTCTATCAGTTTGAATTTGTCCGCTCTTTAACTCTTCGTCTAAAAAAGCTGGGATATCATATCGCAATTGACACTTCAGGCTATATCAGGGGTACACCGGAAGACCTGCAACGTCTCCTGGAAATAGCTGACATGGTAGACCTTGTGCTCTATGACCTAAAAGTAATTGATGCCCAAAAACATCTCAAATACACGGGTGTTAACAATAAAAGCATTTTGCAAAACGCCTTGCAGTTGGCCAGCCGGTACCCCTCAAAATGTTTATTCCGTTACCCGCTAATACCGGGCATAAATGATTCTCAGGAAGACATAGCAATGCTTACCGAGTTTCTCGCTTCCATCCCCAAATGTAAAATTGAAGTACTTGCCTATCATCGCTTAGGAATAAACAAGTACGCCCGCATAGGCAAAGTGTACGCACTCGAAAAGCTCCCTTTGCCAGAGCAAAAGCACCTGGAATCCGTGAAGCTCCAGATATCAAAGCTTTCCAACGTGCAATTGCTGGAAAGCTGAATTTGCGCTAATATGGAAAAAATTCTTTAATAGGGAGTGCCCATGCAATACCAGAAAGTAATGCTTGCTGCGAACCGGGTAGAAGCAGAACTCATAAAAGGGTATCTTGAAGCAGAGGGAATACGGGTAATTCTCCGCCCCTCCACCGAGCCTTACGGAGGAGAAGCCTACTTTGGAGATACGGGTCCCTTAGAGATATTGGTTCCGCAACCACTTGCACAGAAAGCTAAATTGATCATCAACGATATTCGCCCTCGAAAATAGCACTTTTAGAAAGTGTGGTATAATTATTAAAAATTCTCGTTAACGTTAACGTGATGAACGACCACAAGCGAAGACCAACCATAAAAGACATTGCCTCTTTAGCCGGGGTTTCCATTGGTACTGTGGACCGGGCGCTTCACAACCGGCGTGGGATAGACCCTCAAACTCGGCAAAGGATTTTGACTATTGCCGAAAAAATTGGTTATCGCAAAAACCGAGTAGCCAGCATTCTTACCAGAAAGAAACCTTTGGTTTTTGCAGCTGTCTTTCCACAAAAACTTCACTATTTCTACGATGACGTACGGCAGGGCTTCAAAGAGGCCATAGAAGCCCTACAGGATTTCAAAGTATACCCCCTGGTTTACAGTGTTGAAAGCCTGGGGCAGGGAGAAGAAAATGTTTTGCAAAAACTTCTCCAAGAAGATATTGATGCTCTGGTGCTTACACCCGGTCATCGCAGCAAACTGAACCCCCTGATTAATCAGTTTGTCGAAAAGAACATACCCGTGGTTACTGTGTCCACAGATGCCCCAGAGAGTAAGAGATTAACATCGGTTTGTGTCAACCCTTATCAAAACGGTGAATTAGCTGGCGAGCTGTTAGCTAAAATCGTTACCGGACCCCGGGTGGCCATTATGGTTGGTTCTCTGGAAATAGAGGACCACCGTCAGAAAGTGGACGGTTTCACCAATGCTTTTCTCGCTATGCACCCAGATGGAGAAGTGGTAGCGGTAGTAGAGAACCATGAAAGGGAAGAACTGGCTGCTCAAAACACGGAGGAATTATTACGGAAATACCCCGATCTTGCAGGAATCTATGTCGCCACAGCAAACTCGGTAGCTGTCTGTAAGGTACTTGCTGAGCAACACACGAACCACGATATCAAGCTGATCACCACAGATCTTTTTGAGGAAATGGTTGATTATCTCAAAAAGGGGGTGATACAGGCAACGCTTTTTCAAAATCCTTACCGTCAGGGATGGGAAGCAGTAAACATTCTTTTTCAGTTCCTAACCGAGAAACGGAAACCACCAACCCATCATTATTTGGAACCTGTGGTGGTAATGTGTAGTAATCTGGATTTTTACTATCCTCAATTCAAAAGGAGGGTCTTGAAATGAGCAAGAAATGGTTGGTTTTAGCCCTGATTGCCTTGATGACTCTGGTTGCAGGTTCGGCATTCGCTGGAGAACTCACCGTGTGGTCTTCACCCGACAATGCCGATGCTTTGTATGAACTTGCCCAGAACTTTATGGCCCAGCATCCAGAAGTCAGAATTGAAATAACTCCTCTTTCCTGGGAAGTCCTGTACCCACGTATCCTGCAAGACATAACCAGCAAAACCGGTGCTTTTGACGTAACCACTTGGGACTTAATGACTGCTGGAGCCATCGCCCCTGGATTTGTGGACCTGGAAGCTTTTGCCCAAGCCAATCCAGACCTGGTGGATCCCAACTTCGATGACGACGATTTTATTCCCACAGCAAGATACGTCTATGGTTACTGGCAGGACAAGCGCATTGGTTATCCTTTCTATGGAGCAACCATGTTCTTCTTCTATCGCAAAGACCTTTTCGAAAATGAGACACTTAAAGCCAAATTCCAGGCTGAATACGGAAAAGAGCTTCGCGTGCCCCAGACCTGGGAAGAAGCAAAAGACATCGCCAAGTTCTTTACCAAAAAGTTTAATCCCGACTCTCCCACTGAATACGGTATTGCCTTAATGTTCCCCCGTACCCACACTCTTTTCTACATGTACTTGAATTTCTTTGGTCCCTATCGCCGTAGCGAAGAGGGTATAGCCAAATTTGGAGAAGTGGATCTCGACTGGGGTGATTATTTCACTGCAGACCACAAGCCAGCTTTCAACTCCGAAGAGGGAGTAAAAGCCCTGCAAGATATGATTGAACTCATGCAGTACGCTCCCGACCCCTTGGGCTCTGACTACGGCGAAACTCTGGAAGCGTTTGCTAAGGGTAGGGTAGCCATGGTTCCCCAGTGGACCGCCTGTTTAGCCAGCTGGAAAGAATCGCCTGAGCTGCAGCCATTTGAAGAAAAAGTTGGCGTTGCAGTTATGCCTGGAGGTGCTCCAGTAAGCGGTGGCTGGGGTATCGGTATCAATGAAGCATCTGACAACAAAAAAGAAGCTTTCCAGTTCATCCAGTACGCAACCAGCAAGGAAGGCGACAAAATTCAGTGGCTAAAATACCGCATAGGTCCCACCCGAAAATCGGTTGTCTACGACCCTGAAGTATTAGCCGATTCGCCCTGGCTCAAAGACGCCTACATCCAGTCTCTGGAAGGCGCATCTCACCGTCCACGCATTCCTGAAGAGCCAAGGCTCGAAGACATCCTGGTTGGCACCCTCTCAGAAATTCTGCTTGGTCAGCAACCTGCTTCAATTGACACTCTGAATATGGTAGCCGAAGACTGGATAAAAACCCTGAGCAAATGAAAAGCGAACAGGTGGGGGCATGCATGCCCCCACCTGGAGGAGGAGAGTCATGCTTTCTGCTCTGCACAGAAGAAAAAGAATTGGCTTTTTCATGGTTCTTCCGTTGCTTTTACTTTTCATAGGACTGACTGTTTACCCTTTTGCCTACATGATATACATGTCTTTTCACAGATACACCCTTGCTTCCTGGGAAAAACCAGAATTTATTGGCCTCGAAAATTATAAAGAAATATTCCAGGACCGCACTGCTCGCTCCAGTGTTAAGTTTACCATCTTGCTCCTGGCAGTTGCCTGCCCTCTGGAAATAGTGCTTGGAATTGGTATTGCTTTCCTCCTTCGTGACTTTTTTGGAGAAAGAACATTCAGAAGTACTCTCCTGATTCCCATGATGGTACCTCCAGTTGTAGCAGGAATAGCCTGGAAAATGTTGTTTAACTTTGAATTTGGACCTATCAATTACTTCCTGTCGCTTTTGGGTGTTGACAGAGTTTCCTGGTTGGGCACTCAATTTTTTGCACAGTTGGGCATAATCCTTATCGACGTTTGGCAGTGGACACCTTTTGTGTTCCTGGTGATTTACGCAGGCTTACAATCCATACCTCGGGATGTGGTGGAAGCAAGCCTTGTGGATGGAGCCAGCGGATGGAGTGCACTTCGCTACATTGAACTCCCGCTCCTCAAGCCCCTCATCTGGGTAGTGCTGATTATTCGCCTAATCGATATTCTGAAAATATTCGACTTGGTCTACATGGTGACCTTTGGAGGACCGGGTTCAGCGACTCATTCCTACAGTTTTTATATTTATAAAGTAGGCATATCATTCGGATGGGACATTGGCTATGCCTCAGCCCTGAGCGTAATCCTTTTGATTGTAGTATCGCTTTTGACCAACCTCCTGATTCGCTTCCTGCGACTCAGAGAAGTGCTGGGACTCTGAAGGAGGAAAGACAATGAGGTGGCTCTGGAAAATTGCAAGAGCAGTGTTGGTAATCATAACCCTTTTCTTCTTTCTCTTCCCCGTATACTGGCTGGCAACCACAGCTTTCAAAAGGAGCGAAGACTGGTTTACCTGGCCTCCTTCCTTTTTCCCTCGCTACTGGACGGTGGGAAATTTCCTGGGTCTTGAAGGAGGATTTTTTGGGAGTGTTACCACAGCCATCTCCACCATCACCCCTTATCTCAGAAACAGCACCATAGTAGCGCTTTTTGTGGCTCTCATCTCAACCGTAGTGGCTGCACTTGCCGCCTACGCCATATCTCGCTTCAAAATAGGTGGAATGGGTTTTGTGTCCTGGATTATCTCCATCAGGATGTTACCACCAATCGCTGCAGCGTTGCCCCTTTACGTTATTTTCAGCAAACTGCATCTTGTGAACACCTGGTGGGCACTCATTCTATCTCATCTGGTATTCACCACTCCTTTCAGTACCTGGGTGTTGATAACCTTTTTCAACGAAATTCCCCGAGAACTTGATGAAGCAGCCTATGTGGACGGAGCAGGCATATGGCAAAGTTTTACCCGAGTAAGCCTGCCTCTCGCTGCTCCAGGTTTAGCTGCGGTAGCCACTCTGTCTTTTATCCAGAGCTGGGGAGAATTTCTGATGGCCCTGGTCCTCACCACCAGCAAGGACGCCCAAACCCTTCCCATCTATCTGGGACGCTTTATAACCGGGTGGCGTATTGCCTGGGGGCCTCTCGCTGCAGCCGGGCTCATCACCATGATTCCAGTAATCGTTTTCTCCCTTCTCATGCAACGCTACCTGATACGGGGCTTGACGTTCGGTGCAGTAAAAGGCTAATTTATATAGCACCAAAAAACCAAAAAGGGAGGGAAGTCGACTTGTTTAAAAACATAGTGCTTACCACCCGACAAAGAGAGGAAACCATAGACGTAACCCCCCTGATTGAAGAAGTGGTTCGAGAAAGTGGCTCTAAGGAAGCAGGAGTGTTCGTTTATGTCCCCCATAGCGATGCAGCAATTAACATTCAGGGAATTGCCCAAAGCCCTTCCTCCTCCAATCCTCCCCTGAACAGATTACTAAAGAAAGTCCTGGAAGAGGGCCAGGACTTTCAGACTCCTGAAGTGGGTGCTGCTTTTGTAGCTCCAACTGAAGTACTTATTGCCTTGGAGGGAAAACTCATGCTCGGCGAAGGACAACGCATCTATTTTTACGAATTCAATGGCCCCCGCCAGTGTAATCTCTACGTTCTGGTTATCCCCTCTGCCTGAAACACAAAAAGCGGAAAAATGCTGGCAGCGCTGAAAATAATTTGCATCTTTGTAGTTGTTCTTTTTTGCTCCAGAAGAAAATCAGTTTGGGATGGTCGCTCCTGGGTGTTTCTCTTTTTCTGCTGATTTTTTCGGGTTTTAACCCTTTGGGCTGGTGGAGGGTTGTTTCCTCCACCTTCTGGCCCAACCCTGACAACCTGGCACTGCTTTTAAGCGTTATTTTTGTAACCCTACTTGGAGGTACCCTGGCTCACAGCGGAGAACTCGATGTGTTAACCCGCTCAGTCCAGAAAGTACTCAAAAGACCTGAGCTGGCCGGGGTTATCCTTCCTTCCTTGGTGGGCATTTTACCCATGCCAGGTGGAGCTCTTTTCTCAGCCCCCTTAGTAAAAACAGCAGCTACACCTTACACCCAGGATGGAGATATATTGGCCTTTGCCAATTACTGGTTCCGTCACATATGGGAATTTTTTCTACCGCTTTATCCGGGAGTTTTGCTTGCTGCTTCCGTATCGGGCCTACCCGCTACCTGGATTATGGCCCACCATTTCCCTTTCTTCCTGATAGCAGCGGGAGCGGGCTGGCTCGCGGTAAAACGCCACCTTCAAATCCCCCTGCCCGAAAAAACTCGTCGATTTGCTCCGGATATGAAAAACTTGCTTTTTGTGCTTTTGCCTTTCATGGTGCCCGTAGCCAGCGTGCTTCTCGGCATTCCCGTCTGGATAGGAGCCATCCTGGGAATAGCCACTTTTTCAATAACCAAACGCCTCCCTTTAAAAACCCTTGGAAAATTTCTTGCCAGAAGCTTTCCCTGGGCAATACTTTTTGATGTAATTGGCGTACTGATTTTCAAAAACATACTCCTTGCAAATCAGGACATCGATAAAATGGCCAGTTTTCTAATTAGCAAAGATGTCCCGCTTCTTTTGCTGGGCATGTTGCTCCCCATGGTTACCGGCCTGCTTACTGGCTTAACTGCTGCTTTTGTGGGTATTGCCTTTCCTATGGTCCTTTCTTTTTTCAACGCCCAAACGCTCCCCAGTGTTTTTCCGATTCTCTACCTGAGTGGTTTTTCCGGGGTTTTGCTTTCACCCATGCACCTTTGCTTCATCTTCTCCTGTCGCTTTTTCGAAGCAAGTTTCAAGAAAGTCTACCGCCTGCTTATCCCGGCAACCTTGATGCTTTTCGCTTGGGGAATCATCTGGCTTATGATTTCCTAAAAAACTCTTTTTTTCTTTTGTGGTATAATGTAATTCAGCGTTGAGAGTTCTGGGTGGCTTTCTGCCTTAAAAGGGAAACCGGTGTGAATCCGGTGCGGTCCCGCCACTGTAACCGGGGAGCCTGCCGCAAAAAAGCCACTGGCCTGCAAAGGCTGGGAAGGTGCGGTAAGGCAAGGATCCGGGAGCCAGGAGACCTGCCCAGGACGTTCCCAACCACTCTTCGCGGAAAGAGGAGGTGGGATAATCAAGTGAAAGCCCTCCCTCTCCCCCTCCTCCTTCCCTAAAAGCGAGAAAGGGGGATTAACGGTGTACAAACGGTTAAAAATTTTTACCGTCTTTTTTGCGCTTTCTGTCCTGCTTTTTGCAAACATTGCATTTGGGCTCAGTGTAACCGATGACCGGGGACAGCAGGTTGAACTTGCTCAGCCACCAGCAAGGATTGTCTCTCTTGCTCCCTCCTGCACTGAGATGCTTTTCGCCCTCTCTTTATCTCAAAAAATAGTGGGCGTGACTACCTATTGCAACTTTCCTCAAGAAGCATTGAACAAAGAAAAAGTGGGCACCATAACCGAAGTGGAACTCGAAAAACTACTCTCTTTGCAACCCGACTTAGTGGTGGCATCTTCCTTGAATCCCCAGGAATTGCTTACCAGGCTGGAAGAATTGGGAATTGCGGTATACCTGGTTAATCCCCAAAACATGGAAGAAATCCTCTCTGACCTGGAAAAATTAGCCAAAATATGTGGCGTGGAAGAAAAAGGGGAAGCATTGGTACATAGCCTTAGAGAGCGCATAAAAAGGGTGGAAGAAAAAACAGCTGGAATGACGGAAGTCCAAAAACCTCTGGTGTTCCACCTGATTTGGCACCAACCTATCTGGACAGCGGGCAAAGGTACCTTCATTGATGAACTCATCGAAAAAGCGGGTGGCAAAAACGCTGCTTCAGACCTTGAGGGCTATGTAAGTATTGAGTTAGAAGAGCTCCTGCGTCGCAATCCAGATATTATAACGGTGGTAGAAAATCATGGAGATGCCCAGAACCTTCCCTATCAATTCCTCCTGCAGGATCAGCGCCTGCAAACCCTAAAAGCGGTCAAAGAGGGGAGAGTAGCCCGGGTAGATAGCGACATCGTTTCCCGCCCTGGACCGAGAATAGTCCAGGCACTGGAAATATTCGCAAAGATAATTCACCCTGAAATATTTGGTGAGTATCGTTTTGAAGACTACGAAATTCAATCCCAGACAGCAACCCAAGATAACTGAGCCGAGCAACACGACCAAAAGGTCATCCCAAAAGGTTTTCCTCTGGGAAGGAGGTCTAATAGTCGGCCTCCTTCTGAGTTTTCTTTTAGCACTTTCTTTTGGAAGAGGTCGCTTCCAAAGCGGTGACTTCTGGGCAATTTTTCACTGGCAGGACATCTCCCCCCTTCAGAAAACCATCCTTTTTCAGGTTAGGATGCCCAGAGTAACTCTCGCCACCCTGGTAGGAGGCGGTCTTTCCATATCCGGAGCAGTGCTGCAGGGTCTTTTCCGCAACCCCCTGGTCGACCCCTACGTTCTGGGAATCAGTTCCGGAGCTTCCTTTGGAGCAGTGCTGGCCATTCTCAAAAAATGGAATTTTGGTCTTTACGCAGTGCCTTTTTCGGCTTTCTCCTTTGCGCTTTTAACCACTTTTCTGGTGTTTTCACTCGGGCAGGTAAACCGGAAAACCCCGCTTGAGACTCTGCTTCTTTCCGGCGTCGCTGTGGGTTTTTTCTTCTCGGCTCTGGTTTCGCTTTCCATGTTTTTTGCCGGTCATGATTTGCATCAGATTGTCTTCTGGCTAATGGGTGGCCTTTGGAACCGGAGTTGGAGGGAAGTAAAAATGGTTTTGCCATTTTTGAGTGCGGGAATACCCTTCATGCTCGCTTTCCACAGAGAACTGAACATCATGCTGCTTGGTGAAAAAACAGCAGAAAGCATGGGGGTGGATATCGAGCGGGTGAAAAGGTGGCTGGTTTTCGCTTGTTCCCTGGTGGTGGCAAGCTGTGTGGCAGCAAGTGGCGTAATCGGGTTTGTGGGGTTAATAGTTCCTCACATAATGCGCCTGCTATTTGGCCAGAATCACCGCCTGCTCCTTCCTTTTTCCTTCCTGAGCGGAGGAATCATACTGCTTTGGGCTGATACCGCTGCCAGAAGCATCCTTAATCCCGTGGAGCTTCCAGTAGGAATTATCACCAGTTTGCTGGGAGCTCCCTTTTTTATCTACCTTCTTCGCAAAAGGAAGAAACTCCATGGGTGAATACCTTAAAGCCAAAGAGCTTTCTTTCTACTACGGCTCCCTGCCTGCAGTCCGCAGGGTGAACTTTGGAATAGAGCGAGGAGCTTTTGTGGGCGTGCTCGGCCCCAACGGCTCCGGAAAAAGCACCCTGTTGTCCCTGCTTGCCGGCCTACTGGAACCCGCTCAGGGGAGGGTGTACCTCGAGGGAAAAGACCTGCTCAGACTGCCGCGAAAAGCCAGGGCAAAAAAAATTGCCATGGTCTTCCAAAACTTTCCTGACCAGCTGGAGCTACCTTGCCATGAAATAGTAATGATGGGGCGTTTTCCGCACTGGCGGAAATGGCAGAAAGAAAGCCTTAGGGATTACCAGGTCGTAAACAGAGCCATGCAACAAACTGCCACCCTTCACTTAGCGGAACAACCCTTTGCCCAGCTTTCCGGGGGAGAAAAACAGCGAGTTATGATTGCCAGAGCTTTAGCCCAGGAACCAGAGCTTCTCCTGCTTGATGAGCCAACCAGCCACTTAGATATACTTTACCAGCTGGAGATTATGTCTATACTAACTCAACTTAGAGAGCAGGGAATTACCATTCTATGCGTTCTTCACGACCCCAATCTGGCAGCCCAGTTTTGCAACCAGGCACTTTTCATGAAAGAGGGGAAAATATTCGCTTTTGGAAAAATTGAAGAAGTTATGAAAAGCTCCGTTCTCAGCGAACTGTTTGGCGTGAAATTCCTGGAGGAAATCCACCCCTACACCCTGCGACCCTTTTTCATACCGCTTAGTATAAGCACTCCGCACAAACACCCCCTGAAAGTACACCTCATATGTGGCGGAGGCAGTGGGAAACCTCTGTTGAGATTGCTCCTACAAAAGGGTATAGAAGTCAGTGTGGGAGTGGTAAACCAGCTTGATGCTGATGAAGAAGCAGCCCGCAAGTTGAACCTTGAAGTAGTAACAGAAAAACCTTTTTCCTCTATCCAAAAAGAAAACCTTGAAAGAGCAAAACAAATAGCCATGCAAAAAAACTTCGTAATCATTGCCCCCACCTTCTGGGGAGAGGGTAATCTCGCTAATTTAGAGATGGCTCTCTCTCTTCAGGAAAAGGGTAAAAAGGTCCTTCTTTTTGAGGAATGCTTTGATGTAAAATTCGACTTTACCGGCGGCAAAGCAAGGAAATATCTGGAAGCGCTTTGTAAAAAAGGTGCCCTGATTTTCAAGGACCTGACCTCACTTTTTGATTACCTGGACGAAAGCTCTGCACACCCCAAAATAGAGCGGTTCTCACCAGAAGCATAAACTCAACGGAAAAACCAATGATTAATGATATAATAATGAAACCAATGGTAGTTCAGAAAGGAGAAATAATTATGAGGGGAAAAGGTTCTTTCTTGATTTTTACGTTTGCGGTGGTGTTTCTTTTTCTGGCGGTAGCACCTGCCCAGGGCAGAGTATATATGAGGTTTAATCTAAATCCCAATATCTACATCACCATTCCTCGCAGTCCTGCCGTCAGTATTAGCGTGGACCGTGGTGAAGGGGCAACCTATTATGTCGGTGATCCCATTACCATTCGCTACAGTGTCGATCGTCAGGGTTACGTCAATCTGATTGACTACTTACCAAATGGTGATGTTAATGTCCTGGTGCGCAACCAATACTTTGGCTCCGGTCGAACGGAAACCTACCGAGGAACAGTGTCTGGACCAGCGGGAACGGAGAGGTTGGTCATTCTTTTCACCCCCACTCCGGTCAGCGAAGGTGCACTGCAAGACTTTATCCAGAACCCTCACCAGGCGGGACGTATTTTCACCCGCTACGCTGTAAACAGGACTCACTTCAACGTGGCTATGCGCACTCGGGGAACCGTACTCACCCTGCAGCCTTCCACAGCAAACGTAGCACCGGGAGGAACCATTTCTATTAGAGCCAGTCTCAGCGATGTTTCTGGAAACCCTCTTCCGGGACGCAACATAAACTGGTCAACAAGTTCTGGTTCCCTCAGTAGCTACCAAACAGTGACCGATGCCCGAGGAGTAACCAGCGTTACCTTCTATGCACCTCGCACTCCTCAGGTAGTTACCATAAGCGCCAACTTTAGCGGAGAGCATGGTCTTGCGCCAACTTCTTCCTCGGTGGAAATAGAAGTCGTTTCCGTTCAAGCAACTCCCATTCTGGAAATAAGAGCTGATTCGCTTACCCTTCAGCCAGGCGAGCGGGTAAAAATAGACGCCTATCTGAGAAGACCCGACGGCCGTCCCGTTTACGGGCGCACCATTTACTGGAGCGCCAGCATCGGTTCTTTAAGCACTTCATCAGTCATCACCGATTCTCTGGGCAAAGTCACCGTTTATTACACTGCTCCCCGGGTTTACGAAAGCACACCCTTTGAAATCACCGCCGAATTTAGAGGAGCCCCAGGGTTGAATCCCACCTCTGCCACAGTTTCAGGAATGATCGAAGTGTCTGTTCCTGAAACACCAACTGTTGGAATGTATTATGTAGATTTTTCGGGAAGGTCAACCCAACACAACGTGCTTGACCTCAATTTTTCCGGCAACATAGCCAGCAACTACACACTTAACGGCACCCAACTTCTGGAAATGGACTATCGAGATTATCTGGAGTTTTCTTTTCCAATAGAGTTCATACCACAAAAGGCCAAGCTTCTCTGCTGGCTACAAACTGACGAAGGAGCAAAAGTGCGGATATATCTCAACGGCAACTTAGTGAGCAGTGCCACCCAAAAAGGAATCATGGAACCCTCCGATTACAAAAGCTTCACACTCCAAGAACGCTGGTTTGAAAGTGGCCAAAACACGTTGCGGATTGAAGTAGAAGCACCGCGAGGTAGCTTTGCAAGAATACAGAGAATACTTATAATTTTGTAAAGGAATTAAAATGGGTGCGGAAAAGGGGTGGCTTCCCACCCCTTTTCCCGAACAAAAAGGTGTTCGTAGACAGAATCCATTTAGCAGAAATTCTTGAAAAAATAGAAGCTTTTTCTTTTGTAGTCGATGTTGATACCTTCCATATTCTTTACGCTAACCCCGCGCTCAAGCAAAAGTTGGGAGAAAACCTGGAGGGAGAACTCTGTTATCGTGCACTACGAAGAAGAGAAAAGCCCTGTCCTTCCTGTAAAAATCAATTGCTATTTTCACCAGATAACCCGTCCAGGACTTACTTCTGGCGCACCTATAATCCCTTACTCAAAGCCTATTTCCGACTTATCGATTTCGGATTTGAGTTCAACGGCCAGCGTCTGAAACTGGAAATTGCTTTCGACGTCACCCAGGAAGAAACACTGGAGCGCGCTCTCCACGACCTTACCCACCTTTTTCTCTCCTTGCACGGCGATTATTCAGAAAACGTGAACCAGGTACTTTCCTTTGCTCGCAAGCTCTGGAACGTCAAGGCAGTAGCTTTAAAAGACTCCCAGGAACAAATTTTTCTCAGTGCCTGTCCAGAGCACGAAAAAGAGCTTAAAGAACTCGAAAAAATCCTGAGAAACCCCCCGGAATTCTCGCTACATCGCAGATTACTTAGAGGAGAGAAAGAAATCATCCTTCTTAAGTCGGGGAAAAACGGAATCCTGGCCATACTGGGCAAACGAGATAACCACTTTGCAAAACTAAGACGTACCATGTTCCTGATACTTCGCCTCTTGCGCCAGGAAGAAGAAAGAGAACGCACCAGAAAGCGTTTCCACACCCTGGTAGAACACAATCCGGATGCCATATTTATCGTGAACCAAAAAGGAGAAATACTTTTCACCAACCAGAAGGCCAGGAATTTGCTCGCCCAGGCAAGCAACCGTCAAAAAAATCCTACCATAATTTCGCTCCTTGACCCGGTAACCTGGGAAACCCTGCAAGCGCATGCCTCTGAAGACCAGATTTTTGGTTGCGAAGTAACCATAGCTCCTGCACCCGAAAAAATCCTCCCTTTTGAAGCCAATATATCCATTCTCGAAAACCTGGATGCCCCTTCTTATTTTCTATCCCTACGTGACATCCGAGAACGCAAAGAATATGAAAGGGCCCTCCTGGAACTTGCTTTCAGAGACCAACTAACCGGCGCCTACAATCGCCATTTCTTTGAAGAATACATGCAAAAAGAGTTGAGCCGCTGTAAGCGCGAGCAGTACCCCCTTTCCATAACCATGATTGATGTGGATCGCTTTAAGGAAATCAACGACCTCTACGGACATACCTTCGGTGACGAAGTGCTGCGTATGGTCGTCTACACCATAAGAGGAAACGTCAGAGCAAGTGATGTAGTCGTGCGTTATGGAGGCGACGAGTTTATCGTGGTTTTACCCCATGCCTCTCTGCAGGATGCACAGGCTGTGATGCAACGAATCAAAGAAAAACTCCAGGGCAGCCAGATTATGGGTGAACCATTCCCTCTCTCCATCTCCTATGGAGTCTGCGTTTTTGACGGCCAGAAGGATTTGCCTCAACTTCTGCAGGAAATCGACCGTGCCATGTACAACATGAAAAGGGAAGGAAAGAGATAATGCCTTTTGTGCGGGGGAGAGCTGTCCTACCCAAAGAATCTTTTTTCACCAGTGAAAATCCCCTTCGCTACCTGTCTCAATTGGAAAACAAGCTCGACGAGGAAAAAGCGCCCCTGGCCTTTGCAGAAGTCCAGGCCATACTCCCTCCTTCAAGCGATGTGGTAACCAGGGGGCTAACTAACGAAGACGGGGATTTCTTCTTGCGTGTACCCTCTGGGGAACTGCTGTTAATTGAGTTTCGCTGGAAAGGCAAACTCCTGCTTATTGACTACGTTCCACCCCTTTCTGAAGAAAGAATGGACCTGGGAACGGTAGACGATTTCAAGGCGGCTTGCGCACTGGTAAATCTTGAAAACCTCCTGTGGGGAAAAAGCCAGCAGTCCGCCAACCAGGAAACACTTTATGCTTTGAGTAAAAGAATAGAAAAAGCAATTTCCAGCGGAGAAACCCTTGAAGAATTGCCTGAAGTGCAGCGACTTTTTGGCTCCTTTCGGGAATTAGCCCGTTCTTTCGACCCCCTGGGAATCATCGAGGACTACCAGCTCCATTTTTTGCCTGAGGAAAAATCGCTGAAAATTTCATTTCACGCTCCACGAGCCCAGAAAGTCAACCTTTATTACCGCCCCTTTCGCTCCAGGTTCTACAGGGTCATACGTGCTGAAAAAAACAAGGGTAACTTTTTTCTCCGCAATCTCAGAGAGTTTGAAGGCTATCTCATATACCTGGAAGCGCTGACTCATCAGGGCATCCTGGCCCACACCCCACGCCGTTCCTTCAGGGTACCCCTTTATCCAACCAGAAGGTTTATCAGCCTGCAGGGACACCAGGAAGGACCCATAGTCTCTACCCGGATGGAAGTAAGTGGTAAAAGACTGGAAAAGGTGAGTGGCAAAACTCTGCTGCTTGAAACCATGAAAGCTTTACAGAAAAATGCAGAAATTGAAATGGATTTCAACTTCTATGGTTCAATGCTGCTTCCCCGATTTCTGGTCAGGGAAGGCTTTCAGGACTTAGAATTCAATCTCTATTTTCCCAATGAAGAAACCTTCCTCCTTGGACCTCTTAATGAAGTACCCGGTGTACTCCTCAAAAGCCCTTCCTGGGAGGAAATAAAATCCTGGTGGCAAAAATTCACCCCCCACTTCCCAGAAAGAGGAATGCTGGAAATAGGTTTTGGAACCCCCTTTGTAGAACTGATTGGCTACCGGGAAGGAGGATATTTTCGACTTTTCTCAAACACCGACTTACGAGAGAAGGTGCTGATGGTTTCCTGCTATCAGCTCAACTCCCTGGACCTACCCCTAACCACCTTCTACTGGGGCAAGCTCCGTCTTTTTGGAGAAGGGCTGTTCAAGAATTACCAAATTGATGTACTTTTAGAAGGAAAATTTGAAGAGAATGGAGAAGACAATCTGCCCGCTGACGCACAAACTATTAGAGGCCACATAACCCTGGAAGCAGAGTTAACCTTTCTCAAAAGAAATCAAGCTTCTCCCCTTTAAAACTTCAGCGATTTTTCTCGAAAAAATCACACCATCTGGTAACCGGGCATTGTTCACAGAGGGGTTTTCTGGCCTTGCATACTCTGCGGCCAAGAAACCCCAAAAGATGGGAGGCTCGTATCCAGCGCTCCTGGGGTATCTGAGCACAGAGTTCCATCTCAATTTTTTCAGCATCGTTGCTTTTTGCAAGCCCCAGTCGTTGAGCTACTCGGGCCACATGGGTATCCACCGGGAGAGCTGGAATTGAGAAGGCATTGGCAAGCACCACGTTCGCCGTTTTTCTGCCTACACCGGGAAGAGTTACCAGTTCTTCAAGGGAGGCAGGCACCTTTCCCTCAAATCGTTCCACCAGAACCTTTGACATTTCTTTAAGGAAACGCGCTTTTTGACGAAAGTAACTCACCGTTTTTATCGCTTCTTCTATGGCCTCAAGAGGCGCTTCCGCCATGGACAAAGCATCGGGAAAACGCTGAAAGAGGTGAGGAGTAATTTGGTTCACCCGCTCATCAGGAGCCTGAGCAGCAAGAACGGTGGCCACAAGAAGCTCAAAAGGATTTCGAAAGTCGAGCAGTAGCCGGGCATCGGGAAAAGCAGTTTCCAGAGTATCCAGAATGGAGTTCGCTTTACTTTCGGACACGGTTTCAACCCCCTCTCCTTCAAGAATGATATAATAAAAAACACGCTTGACAAAGGAGAGGTTTCAGGTGTTCAAATTACGCTACAAATTGACGGCTTTTTGGATTATTTGGGTGCTGTGTCTTGCCTTTTTGGGTGCGACAGCTTTTGCACAGGAGGAAACGGGACAAAAAAGGGAGGTTCTTCTGGAGCGAGCAGATAAAATTCAATATGATTCCCAAAAGGAGACCTTTCTGGCCCAGGGCAATGTGGTGGCAGTGGAAGGGCAAAACCGGATTACCTGTCAGGAACTGGTCTTTAACCTCCAGGAAAACACGGGAATCTTTAGCGGTCAGGTAGTGGTAACCAGAGAAAAAACCGTTATCCAGGCTTCCCGAATGGAAGGAGACTTTGACGAAGAAATCTATCTATTCAGTGGAGAAGTGCTGCTCAAAAAAGAAAGAAGTAATGAAGAAACTACCTACATCATATGGAAAGCGTCTCAACTCTCTTTCAATGGTGAAACTGAAGAAGCCTGGAGCGAAAACGGAGCAGAAATAACCTGGAAAGAAATCAGCCTTAAAGCCGACAAAGTCTTTTATTACCCTGAAGATGAAGCTACTCAGCAAGAAGAGCGCATCGTGCTTGAAGGAAATGTTCTGATAACCGAAAAAGAGCGCGAAATCCAGGTAGAAAAAGCTACTTATTACCTCGACTCAGAGGTGCTGGATGCAGAAGGGGTTATAAAAGCAACTTTTGTCATCGAGTAAGCAGGGGAAAAAATATGACCCTCAAGAAGCTTTGCTATCTGGCTCTATTTGTTGTTTTCTCCCTTCTGGGAATGGTTAGCATATCTTTCTCCCAGGAAGAGTCCGATCGCATAGAGCTAACTGGAGAACGGCTTATCTACCATCCCGAAAAAGAGGAAGCCATGGTGGAAAAAGGTACCATTCAGCATGGAGAATACACCATAGAAGCTGATTTCATCAAAATCCTCTTGAAAGATAAAAAGCTTTTTGCACAGGGACATGTTCGGGTGAGAACCGAAGACGAGGGTTATCACGCCCGGGAAATTGCTTACAACTGGGCAGAGGACCAGTGGATGCTCTATGGAGTACGCTCTGACCTGCGGGGAGAAGGAATTGAAGGAACTGTTTACTTCCGCGGCGAAGAAGTAGAGCGAACTCCTGAGGAAACAAAAATCGAAGGCGCTTTTTTTACAAGCTGCGACCTTGAAGAACCCCATTACCACTTTGAAGCTCAGAAAATAATCATTTATCCCGATAAAAAGGTAGAACTTTTTCGGTTTTCATACTGGGATTTTGGAAGAAAACTGTTCACCCTTCCTTACTATGTCATTTTTCTGGACCGTAAAGAGCAACTTCCTTTTCTACCTTTGCTCGGGCACTCCTCAAGCAGTGGCTACTACCTGAATTTATTCTACAACTACTTTGTTAGCGACGGCTCTTTCGGCACCGTGTACCTTGACTGGTGGGAAAAAAGTGGCTGGGGTTTGGGAGTCCGCCACTTTATAGAGCATGAAAAACCCAAAGAGACTCTGGAAGGCTACCTTTATTACCGCGACAAGCCAGAAGGGTCCAGAGATTACCTTAAAGGGAGCCTGGATTACTACAGAGAGCCAAGTTCCGACGCCTCATTGACCCTGGGTCTTGATTACCTCAACTATCAAGGCAGCGACCAGGATACTTTTTCAGGAACCTTTTCCTTCGCTCAGAAAAAAGAAGATTACTCCATGAAGCTAAATCTTGACTACGACTGGAACCTGGCTTCTGAAGAGGACCAACTCAGAGCAGTCCTCAACACTTCCTACCAACTTGAGAAAAACCTCAATGCCAACCTCAAGCTGGATTACTCTCAGGACCACCAGTGGGGGGAGTTCACCGACCAGGAACTGGACTATGAGCTTGCCCTATCTCACTCCCAGGACCCGTACTCTTACAAACTGACCTATACTGGCTTTCTGGATCTGGATCAGGACCTCTACACCGGTGACTTTGGAAACCGGGTGCTCAAAGAACCTGAGCTTAGTATTTCTCGAAAAAAGGAACAAATCGGTCAGTCTGACTTTTATTACCAACCCTCGCTTACCATTGGAAGCTATTTCGAGCAAGCAACTGGTGTGAAAGAAGAACGGATTCGTTTTTCCCTAAAAACCACTGGAAAAAGTGAGCTGGGAGAAAATACCACTCTCGAGCCAGTCATTCTTTTCACTCAGGATTTTTATGGTAACGGCTTCGCTCGCTACACTTACGACGTGGAAACCAACCTCAAGCAGAGTTTTGGAGAACACACCACCTTGAGCTTGGGCTACGGCTTCGGCGGATATGATGGAGCAACTCCCTTTCGCTTTGACTACACCACCCGGAAAACCAGTTTTCTGGACCTGAGCCTGCATTTTGCAAAAGAGCCCTGGGAAGTGAGCTTCAGCAGTGGTTACGACTTTTTGGAAAAGCAATTTCTGGACGGCATCATCAACGTAAGCTATACTGAAGACTCCAACCATTCCGTGGAGCTCCGTGCAAATTACGACTTTGAAAACAGTGAATGGGAAGGCATGGTCTTTGAAATCAGCTGGCCACTGGGTAAAGAATGGGCGCTGGACTGTCAGGGAAATTATGATTTCAGCTCCCACAAAATAGAAAGCATTAGGGTGGGCTTAACCAGAGATCTCCACTGCCGGGAAGTTACTCTTTTTTACGACCAATCAAAAGACACTTTCTGGATTGAATACGCCATAAAAGCTTTCCCTGAACACAAATTCAGCCTGGGAGGCGAATAAAATGTCTCAAAAAACCTGGTTGTTATTGCTCGCTCTTCTGCTTGGTATAAGTCTGGGGATCATGGGATGTGCTCGAGGAGAACAACCCTCCTGGGAGGAAGAGGGGGGCGAACTCACCATATCAGCAATTTTTGCTTCTTCTCCGCCGCTTGATTACGTATACTATTTTGCCATTGACACCGATGAGAACGTTCTAACCGGGCCGTCCAGTAACCCCGATGAGTGGGCAAACTATTTTATCTTCCGCATGGAAAACGGCAATTTTTATCAGCGCGAACCGGGAGGATTGGACCAGTTCTTTACCGGAGGAACGGTGACTGACAACGCAGTGCAAATAACCGTTCCACTGGAAGAGCTTGGTGAACCAGAGATTGTTGATATCATGGTGGTGGTAACCGACTCTGCAGGTAACACGGTGGACAATCTGTCGCGCTACTTTTCCATGCGTCCGGGCTTACAGCGTTTCTATTCCTATTCCCGCACTGATGCGTCAGGTGGGGAAGTGGACCTTTTACGAGTAGAGGTTGAAGTGAAGTCTTAAAAGAAGGGATGCGAAATATCATGAAGAAAAGATTTCTATTTCTGGTAGTGGTTCTAAGTATAGTTTTTCTCATAAGCGGCTGCCTCAACGTGGGTATAATCCCCACTTCGGGGGGTTCAAAGAGCATCCAGTGGACAGTAATGGTTTTTTTAAACGGCGACAACGACCTTGAACAGGCAGCCTGGGCAGACCTTGCCTCTATGGAAAGCGTCGGCTCCAGCAACCGGGTAAAAGTGGTTGTTCAGTTTGACCAGGCTCGGGGAGGAACTGCCCGTTATCTCGTGAACCAGGGGGGCTCAACACTCCTTGAAAACTTGGGAGAAGCCAATATGGGTGACGGTAATACCTTGGTTGATTTTGTGCGCTTCTGTGCGGAAAACTACCCTGCCGAGCACTATGCGCTCATTATCTGGAACCACGGCTACGGCTTCAAAGGGAACAGTAAAGACATCTCCTTTGATGAAACCTCTGGCGGCGATGCCCTGACCATACCCGAGCTGGCCAGCGCCCTGCGCCAAGCCAAAATCTATACAGGAGGGAAAATCGACCTTTTGGGAATGGACGCTTGCCTCATGGCTCTGGTTGAGGTAGCCTATGAATTGCGCGATGGTGCGCAACTTCTGGTCGCCTCCCAGGAATCAGAACCACTTGAGGGATGGAACTACCCCGTATTCCTGCAGGCTCTGAACAGTAATCCCTCAATGAGCGCTTCCAATCTTGCCCGCTCCATAGTGGACTCCTACATCAGTTCTTACTGGGTCCAGAGTATCACTCTCTCTGCGGTAGACCTTACCAAGGTAAGCGCTCTGGCTCAAGCAGTGGATGAACTTGCCTCAGCTATACTCAGCGATTCACTAACCCCACCTTTCATATACCTTGCTCTTGGCGATTCCGCCCAGTATTTTGATGACTACGACTATGTGGACCTTGCTCATCTTGCCCTGTTGCTTTCAGGAGACCCCCGCATTGGAAACAGCATCGTAAAAAGTGCTGCTTCCCAGGTATATAATCTGGTCCAGGACACAGTCCTCTATTCCCGAACTTCAGGGTCAGGCGTTTCCAATGCTTACGGGCTCAGCATTTATTTTCCCTATAAACAGTATCTCTCCAAGTACGAAAGCCTTGCCTTTGCGCGCAGTACCCAGTGGGACGAATGCTTGCGTTTCTTAATGAGTTACCGGTAAAGGAGGGAAACGGGTTGCGCTGGCTGGCCATTTTTGGGCATTCCTGCCTAATTCTGGGCTGTTATCTTATTGCCTGGGGTCTGGTCCTGCTTCCGGTAAGTCAACCACACCCGGTTGATATCCTTAAAAAACCTCTTTTCTGGGGTATGTTTTCGGTAATGGGAGGAATTTGTGCCAATTTGCACAGTTCCTGCCGCTGTTTGCAAAGCACACGCCACACGCAATACAACCGGGAGGTGGACTGAGCAACTTTCACCTTTTGCCTGGCGAGGATATAATACTCAAACAGGGTAGATATATTCCGGGAAAGGGGGTTAGAGCTGATGAAGTTTTTTATCGATACTGCCCGCGTGGAGGAAATCAAAAAAGCACTGGAGCTGGGTATCCTGGACGGAGTAACCACTAATCCCACCCTGGTTTCCCAAACTGGCAGAGGCTTTAAAGAAGTAATTACCGAAATTTGCAGCCTGGTCCCCGGACCAGTTTCTGCAGAAGTGGTAAGCCTGGATGCTCAGGGTATGATTCGCGAAGCCCGGGAGCTTGCCAGTTGGGCACCAAACATCGTGGTGAAAATTCCCATTACTGAAGAAGGCTTGAAAGCCATAAAAGTCCTCTCCCAGGAAGGCATAAAGGTAAATACCACCTTGATTTTTCAGCCTATTCAGGCTTTGATGGCCGCCAAAGCTGGAGCTCGCTATGTAAGCCCCTTCGTGGGAAGACTTGATGACCTATCCAGCAACGGCTTGCAGCTTGTGGCTGACATCGTTCAAATTTTCAAAAATTACGGATTCACCACCGAAGTAATCGTGGCTTCCATTCGAAACCCCATGCACGTTGTGGAAGCTGCCAAGATGGGAGCACACATTGCTACCATTCCCTATGCAGTCATCTCCAAACTGGTCAAACACCCTCTCACCGACTTGGGCATCAAGCGTTTCCTTGAAGACTGGGAGAAAGTTCCTGATAAACCGTTTTAAGGCATGAAAAAGAAAACACAATCTTTAAAAGTCAGGAGGCAGAAAGTTGAAGATACCAGAACTGATAGAAAACCTTCCACGCTCTGGAATCCGAGAGCTAATGGGCCTTGCTCTGCAGATTAAAGATGCCATTCACCTGGAAATTGGGGAACCGCATTTCCCCACTCCCCCTTCAATACTTGAAAAACTTGCCGATTTCTACTGGAAGGGAGAAATAAAATACACGCCCACCGCGGGTATTGCCTCGCTGCGCAGGAAAATCGCTGAGAAATTTTCTCGGGAGAAAAACTGGCCTATCTCAGAAGAGCAGGTAATCGTCCTGCCTGGCTCGCTTTTTGGAACCGTGGTTGCTTTCCGCGCTCTTCTTGACCACGGTGAGGAAGCACTTCTCCCTGACCCCGGCTTTACCAACCACTTTGCCCAGGCCATTCTGTGCGGGGCAACCCTCAAGCGCTACGCGCTTCTGCCTGAGAACAGTTTCCTTCCCGACCTCGCTTCCATTCGAAAAATGGTCAGCAGTCGAACCAGGATGATTCTGGTCAACTCGCCTTCCAACCCCATCGGTGTTACTTTCGATGAATCCACTGCTTCCGAGATAGCCAGACTGGCTGAAGAGCTGGATTTAATAGTCATTGCTGACGAAGCATACGAAAAATTTGTTTACCAGGGAAACTATACTGGAATGCACCGCTTTGTAAACCCTGAGCGACTGATTAGCCTCTTTTCCTTCTCCAAAACCTATGCACTTTCTGGATGGCGCATAGGCTGCATGGTAGCCCCGGTGAAGCTGGTTCCTGCTCTCTCCAAAGTCGCTGAGTACCTCATAGCTTGCAGCTCTCACATCTCCCAGAAAGCGGCAGAAATTGCCCTGGACCTGCCGGAAGAAGAAGTAAAAAAGATGAGGGATTATTATGCTTCCAACGTGGAAATTGCCTGCCAACTGCTCGAAGAGGGAGAAATGAAGTTTTTCCGACCTCAAGGAGGGTATTACGTATGGGTGGATGTACGGGAGTATGGAATGCCCTCTCTTGAGTTCTGCAAACAGCTACTCGCTGAAGAAAAGGTGGCTCTGGCACCAGGCGAGACTTTCGGAGAAAATGGAGAGGGTTTTGTGCGCATCTCCATTTGCCGCACCCACCAGGAAGTGGAAGAAGGAGTTAAAAGGCTGGTTCGTTTTGCAAGGAGAAGAGCCTCATGAGCCGGTTACGAATCATTATCACCGTTGGTGACCCAGCTGGTGTGGGACCCGAGATAGTGGTCAAGACTCTTGCCAACTGGGATATCGACGCCCAACCTGTTGTGGTTGGTGACCGCTGGTTGCTTGAGAAAGCACAAAAGTGCTGTGGTGTATCCATTTCCTGGCAGGAAGTCACACCATCTTCCGATTTTCATAACGCAAAAAGCGACCTTCCTCTTCTGGTCAGCCCTCAGGTTCTCCCCGAAAGCTTCTCCCACTGGGGCAAGGTCTCCAAAGAAGGAGGCAAAGCTTCCTTTGAGTACCTCCGAAAAGCTGTAGAACTCATCAAAGATGGCCAAGCTCAGGCTCTGGTAACCGCCCCTCTCAATAAAGAAGCACTGCATGCAGCCGCAATTCCTTTTATCGGTCACACCGAAATCCTCAAGGAACTAACTGCCTCCCGGGATGTGTTTACCATGTTTCAGATTGAAAACTTGCGAGTTTTCTTTTTCACTCGCCATCTGCCACTCATTGAAGCCATCCAGAAAATAACCAGAGAGGGTTTGTTATCATTCTTAAAAAAGATGGATGCTTATCTGCGAAGGTTGGGCATAACCAATCCTTGCATTGCCGTAGCCGCTCTCAACCCTCACGCTGGAGAAGGGGGTCTTTTAGGCACAGAAGAGCAAGAAATCATTGCTCCCGCTATAGAGGAAGCCCAAAAAGCGGGTATAAACGCTGAAGGACCATTTCCCGCAGATTCCATCTTCTTTTTTGCCTGGCAGGGTTCTCACGATGCAGTTCTCTCCCTGTACCACGACCAGGGGCATATTGCCACCAAATGCATCAACTTTTTTAAAACGGTGAGTGTTACCTTAGGGTTGCCGTTTATAAGGACCTCACCGGACCATGGCACTGCTTATGACATAGCCTGGTCAGGCAAAGCGAATCCGCAAAGCATGTACGAAGCGTGTCGCATAGCGGCTCATTATGCTACAGCTTACCGCCCACTTTGAAAGTCGGGTTTGAGAATCAGTCCGGCAAGCGGCGGCAAAGTCAGCTCGATTGAATAGGGGAACCCGTGGCTGGGTTCCCTCGTTGCCTCCACACCTCCCCAGTTACCCAGGTTGCTGCCTCCGTAGATTTCGGAATCACTGTTTAAAAGTTCCCGGTAAAACACTGGGAAGGGCACTCCAATGCGGTAGTGAAAGCGAGGAACGGGCGTAAAATTGCAAACGAACACCAGGCACTCCCGCTCATCCTTTCCAAACCTCAAAAAAGAAACGACCGATTGCTCCACATCGCTGCAATCGATCCAGCGGAAACTTTGAGGTGAAGTCTCGTTCTCCCAGAGTGCCTTTTCCCGGCGATAAAGCATTTGCAAATCCCGAACCATGCGGTGAAAAGCACGGTGATTTCTGTCCTTAAGAAGAAACCAGTCCAGTTCTCCATCATGGTTCCACTCCCGCCACTGCGCAAAGTCATTACCCATGAAAAGCAACTTCTTCCCCGGATAACCAAACATGGCTACCATGGCTAAGCGCAGATTGGCAAACTTCTGCCAGGTATCCCCGGGCATCTTGTTGATAAGACTTCCTTTACCGTGCACCACCTCATCGTGAGAAAGAGGCAAGATAAAGTTCTCCGAGAAAGCGTACATGATGGGGAAGGTCAAGTTCTGGTGATGATACTTCCTGTAGATGGGGTCCTTGCTCATGTAGGTCAAAAAATCGTTCATCCATCCCATGTTCCATTTAAAAAGAAAACCCAGCCCCCCCGCTTCCGGAGGAAGAGTCACCCCGGGCCAGGCCGTGGATTCTTCGGCAGCAGTGAAAATTCCTGGAAACCACTGATAAACCACCCGATGAAAGGTACGCAGAAAATCGATGGCTTCCAGGTTCTCCTTGCCCCCAAAGACATTGGGAACCCATTCTCCAGGCCCACGGCCATAATCGAGATAAAGCATGGAAGCCACCGCATCAACCCGCAGGGCATCGATGTGATACTCCTGAAACCAGAAGACGGCGTTGGAAATAAGGAAGCTCCGCACCTCCTCCCGGGCATAGTTGAAAACCAGACTTCCCCAGTGAGGGTGCTCTGCCTTGCGAGGGTCAGGGTATTCAAAAAGGGGTGTTCCATCAAAGCGAGCTAACCCGTGTGCGTCTTTTGGAAAATGGGCCACTACCCAGTCAAGAATCACGCCCACCTCATGGCGGTGACAGTAATCAACAAAATACTTAAAATCCTCCGGTCTCCCATAGCGGCTGGTGGGAGCAAAATAGCCGGTCACATGATAACCCCAGGAACCATCAAAAGGGTGCTCAGCAACGGGCAAAAGCTCTATATGTGTGTAACCCATCTTTTTCACATAGTTCACCAAAAGATGAGCCAGCTCGCGGTAATTAAGGAAAGCACCGTCTTTTCCTCTTTTCCAGGAACCAAGGTGAACTTCGTATATGCTCACTGGTCGCTCAAGGAGATTTTCCGCTTTTCTACGCTCCATCCACTCCTGGTCAGAAAAAGAAAACTTTCCCTCACTGCGATAAATCATCGAAGCGGTTTTGGGACGCAGCTCGCTTGAAAACGCAAAAGGGTCAGCTTTGAGCAGGAAATATCCCTCCTGAGCGCGAATTTCAAACTTGTACTTTTCACCCTCCCGTACCCCAGGAATGAATATCTCCCATATTCCAGAAAACTTAACGTTCTGCATCTGATGGATTCGCCCATCCCAGCGGTTGAAATCGCCAACCACACTCACTCTGCGGGCATTGGGCGCCCAGACCCGAAAGCAAACTCCCTCAACATCCCTGCGCTCTTCAAAATGCGCTCCCAGAAAATGAAAAGTCTGATAATGCGTGCCTTCCTTAAAAAGATAAACGTCCAGGTCAGAAAGCGAAGGCTCAAAGGAATAAGCATCAGCGGTCAGATATTCTCCCCAATCAGTTTCCACCCGGAAAAGGTAATCAACTGGCTCCGGCAAAGGTAGGGAGGCTTCAAACAAACCCTCAGCATGCACCCTGCAAAGAGGCCAGCTTTTCTTCCCTTCTTCTAACACTATCCACACCTTTCGGGCATAAGGCAGAAAAGTGCGCACCACAACGCCATTCCCACCATCCAGGCGGTGCATGCCCAGTACCGCAAAAAGGTTCTCGTGTTCTCCCCGACAGATTTTCTCCACTTCATTGGCGGGTAAAGAAGCAGAACTACCGGTAGAGTCGCAACTTCTCATAGGTTACCTCCCTTACCACCTCAGGGTACACCCGATACGGTATAGTGAGTCGCTGCGGTTTTTCAGAAAGCAGCGGAAAGGGAAGAGCATGCAAGTTCACTTTCTGGTTATAAGCAAAAATCATCAGCTTCTCCAGGTTAACGGTGTCAGCAACATTGTAGGCAAGCAGGGTTTCCAGGGCTTCAGGACACCCATCAAGGTATTTTTGCCAGAGCAAAACCGCCTCAAAACCACCTATTCCCCGCAGGGGACCTCGGTCTATGCCTATTGCGCGTTCACAAATTTTAAGGCCTCCCCGCAACCCCAAACTCTTTAACACAAAGCGCAGGTCAATATGTACCTGGCAAAGTTCGATGCCAAAAAAACGTTCTATAAAGGGGATATCAAAGGATTTCCCGTTGAAGGTAATCAAAATTTTGTAATGGCGCAGGTCCTGAACCAGTTCCTCAAGGTTAATACCAAAAACGTAAGTTTTCACTTTTTTCCCGTCGTAAAGGGTTGCCACTGTGATATAGGCATCAGGACCCATTCCAGTGGTTTCAATATCCAGAAACGCGGTAAGGTGCCTGAACTGGGGGAAAATTCTCCAGCGGTTAAAATTGCCCAGCAAGTGGTCAAAAAAAGCTACTTCTTCTTTCTCGTATTTTTCAAAGGAGCGCAAAAGATAGGCATACGCCCGGTGGGAAAGAGGAGGAGGTAATAACTGAAAAAAAGAGGGATCCTGCAGGGCATCCTGCCAAGAAAGAATGCCCAGTTCCCATATTTTGCGCTCCTTTTTCTCGCCTATCCCCGGTATGTGGCAAAACGTCTGCAAAAGCATGGTATTCACACTCTTTTCACTCTGAATCTTTCGCCAGCAGTTTTTAATATTTTGCCAGATATCCAAAATATTGTAAAATAGACGGCAGCATCCACTTGCTACACCTCAAAAGAGGAGGTACACAATTTGCAAATCAAAAAGATAGGAATTTTGAGCGCTGGTGGGGATTGCCCGGGCATTAACGCAGTCATCCACGCTGTGGTTAAAAAAGCCATACTTGACCATAACCTTGAAGTTATAGGCTTTCTGGACGGATTCCAGGGCATGGTGGAGAAAAGATGGAGAAAGCTGGAATACAACGATGTATCAGGAATTATGCCCCTGGGAGGCACCATCCTGGGCACTTCCAACAAAGCCAACCCTTTTCGCTATCCAGTATGGGAAAACAAGGAATTGCACTTTGAAGACCGCTCTGAGCAGGTCATTGAAACCTATCAAGAAACAGGCATTGATGCCCTCATCTGCATAGGAGGCGACGGAACCTTTCACATTGCCCAGCGTTTTTTTGAAAAAGGGTTGAATGTAATCGGCGTTCCCAAAACCATCGATAACGACTTAAACGGCACTGATTTAACCTTTGGCTTTGATTCAGCGGTGAGTGTGGCCACCGAAGCCATTGACCGTATTCACACCACTGCTCAATCTCATCACCGGGCAATGGTCATTGAAGTGATGGGGAGATATGCAGGCTGGATAGCGCTGGAAAGCGGAATTGCCGGAGGCGGGGATGTTATTCTCATCCCGGAAATTCCCTTCGACATGGAAGGGGTATGCCGTTTCCTCCAAAAAAGAATTGCTGCTGGCAAAAGGTTCAGTATCGTTGTGGTAGCTGAAGGAGCAAGGCCTAAGGGAGGAGACTACGTAATTCAGAAAAAGGTTGTCGAAAGCCACGACCAGATACGCCTGGGAGGCATCAGCTATCTGGTGGGGCAGGAGATTGAAGCTCGCACTGGCATAGAAACCCGGGTGGTTATTTTGGGGCATTTGCAAAGAGGCGGTTCACCTACTGCCTTTGACCGCATCCTGGCCACCCGTTTTGGAGCTGAAGCAGTGAAGCTGGCTGTTCAGGGAAAATTTGGCTATTTTCCGGCCTTGATTGGGCAGGAAATCCAACCCATGCCCATTAAAGAAGCCATTGCTTCCCTCAAAACCGTTCCTTTAGACCATCCCTTGCTCGATGTAGCAAGGTCCATGGGTACTTATCTCGGCGATTAGGAAGGAGAAAGGCTATGCTTGAAGAACGCCTGCAAGTAGCGCTTGAAATTGCACAGCGTGCTGGTGAATACGCCTTGCACAACCAGAAACGCATAACCAGCGTGGACGAAAAAAAGCGGGACACCGACCTGGTCACCAACGTGGACCGGGAAGTTCAAGCCCTGATTACTCAGGAGTTGAAAAGCCGCTTCCCAGAAGATACAGTATGGGGAGAAGAAAGCGACCATCCTTTAAAGGACTTTTCCTCAACCTGGGTCATCGATCCCATAGATGGAACGGCAAACTTTATGCATGGTATCCCTTTTTTCTCGGTATCCATTGCCTACTTTGAACACGGATCACCAGTGATTGGAGTTATCTTTGCTCCCCATTTCAAGGAATCTTTTTACGCCTGCCGGGGAAAAGGAGCCTTTCTGAACGGAGAACCGACAACCGTATCCAGCGTTGAAAACCTCAACCGGGCCATTTTCGGAACTGGCTTACCCCACTCCGAAGATGCCTGGAAAAGAATCGAATCTCTGTACGCATCACTACTTCCCAGATGCCAGGCCATCCGTTCCCTGGGAAGTGCTGCTCTGGGGGTGGCGTATGTGGCTTGTGGGCGAATGGAGGGCTATTTCCAGGCTGACCTTTCTTTCTACGATATCGCTGCTGGAATCTGCATTGCCCAGGAAGCGGGAGCGCTCATTTTTGACCTCGCTGGAAACCCCTGGAGCACCGAGAGCCATTCTCTACTGGTGCTCAGCAAAAATCTGTCTGAAGAAAGTCGGTCTTTTATCGCCAAACACCTTGCAAGTAGGTGAAGCTTCTTGAAGGACCTGTTGAAGAAAGCCTCCGAACTTATCGCAAGCCAAAAACCTTGGGTGGTGCTTACCGGAGCGGGAATCTCCACCGAGAGCGGAATTCCCGATTTCCGAAGCAAAAACACCGGTCTCTGGGAACAGTATGACCCCATGTGGGTGCTCTCTACCGATGCGCTTGTTAAGCGTCCGGAGGTCTTCTATGGTACTGGGCTGCGCATTCTCATGCGCTTTGAAAATGCCCGACCCAATCCCGCTCACGAGGTGCTTGCTGAATGGGAAAAAAGAGGCCTGGTTGAAGCAGTAATCACCCAGAACATCGATAGCTTACACCAGAAAGCTGGTTCTCAAAAGGTGCTTGAAATACACGGCCACTTGCGCAGTGCTCACTGCATGCACTGCGGAAACAAGTATCCCATGCAGGAAATACAAAGTAAAGTCCAAAAAAGAGAAATACCTCCTCGATGCTCCTGTGGGGGTCAAATCAGGCCTGATGTGGTGCTTTTTGGAGACCTGCTTCCTCCCGATTTTGAAAAAGCGCAGGTTCTGGCCCACAGGTTTCCCATGATTGTGATTGGCTCCAGCCTGACCGTATCACCAGCCAACCTGCTACCTCGTTACGCCCGAAAGCTCATCATCATTAACCTGGAAAGCACTCCCTACGATTACCGTGCAGATATTGTTCTACACGGTAAAGCCGGGGAAACCCTCACTGCACTGGATGCAGAAATTAAAAAGTTAACGAGCCTTACTCAGTGAGAGAAAAACCTTTGCGACGGTAGTGGATAAATAGTTCCTTCAGAACTCCAGCTACCGGTATGGCCACGATAACCCCCAAAGCACCATAGAGCTTGCCCCCCACAATCAGGGCAAACAGAACGGTTATGGGGTGCAAGCCAGTTTCTTTACCCAGAAACTTGGGCAAAATGACCACGCCTTCCACCAGGTTGACCCCCACAAAAAGCGCCACCACTCCCAAAACCAGAAATATGGACTTGGGAGCCGCAAAAGCAAGGGCGGGAATCGCACCGATGACCGGACCCAGATAGGGGATGATGTCAGCAATACCGGCTATTACACCAATCACCAGGGCAAACTCGATACCCATCAAAAAGAGACCTACACTCACGCATATACCCACAAAAAGGCAGGTCAAAAGCCTTCCCCTAATGAACCCACCCACCACAGCATCAATTTTGCGGAGCAGAAAAACGTATTCTTTACGTTTCTCGGCAGGAAAAAGATTCAGCAAAGCACGCCGGATTTTCACCGCATCGACCATGAAGTAATAAAGAATAAAAGGAGTGAGCACAAAACCTATGAAAATAACATTCATCAGAAAGGAAACCAGGTCAAAGATGTTTTTGAGTAAACCAGTCAGATAGGACTGGAGGTTAGCGGTGAGGTTATGCAGAAACTCTTCCAGGGTTGCAGAGAGATTCAGACCTGGGTAGCGCTCATCAATCACCCGAGCTATATCAATGATTTTACCTGTGTATTCGGGGAGATTCGCAGTTAGAGCACGAATCTGGGATATGGTTTCCGGAACAATCAAAAAAAACAGCAGCACAAAAAAAGCGAGCAGGAAAAGAAAAATTAAGGCTACAGAAATTTTCCAGGAAAGACCCCGCCGGTTCAAAGACTTGGCAAAAGGAGTAAGAGCATAAGCAAGAATACCCCCCAGGGCAAAGGGAACCAAAACATTTCGCAAAAGGTAAACCAGATACAGTGCCGCTACCGTTAAGGCTAAATAATAGGCTTTTCTGGCAAAATTTTCGGCATTAGCTGACAAGGTTTTTGTTTCCTTTCCATCATCTGGTATAATATTGGCCCGGAAATTCAAAAAACCAGAGAGAGACAATGCTCCAGAACAAAAAAGTTGTTGCCATAGTTCCAGCATACAACGAAGCGCCACGGATTTCAAGGGTACTGGACACTCTTTGCAAGGTTTCTTTCATCGACCAGGTTGTGGTAGTCGATGATGGTTCCCGTGATGAAACCTGGAGAGTCGCTTCCGCGTATCCGGTGGTGCTCTTACGCCACCCAAAAAACTCGGGCAAAGCAAAAGCCCTGGTAAATGCCATCAGAAAAATTCCTGATGCGGATATTTACCTTTTCATAGATGCCGACTTAATTAACCTTCGAGAGGAACACCTGTATTCGCTGGCCTCGCCTTTAGCTATCCACCCTTTTCTGGACATGACCATCGGTGTTTTCAAAGGGGGTAGAGAGTCCAGCGACCTTGCCCAAAAGCTCTTTCCCATCCTGAACGGCCAGCGAGCAGTAAGGGGGGAATGGATACGCAATTTACCCGACTTTTCCTGGTGCCGCTTTGGAGTAGAGGTGTTTATAACCAGATACGCACGCCAGTTTGAGGGCAATATTGAGATGATACCCCTTTGGGGCATCAGTCACTACCACAAAGAGGAAAAGTATGGACCCTTCCTGGGCTTATACCACCGTATCAAGATGTATCTTGAAATCTTCAAAACTTATCTCCTTTTTGAAAAGAAGATAAAAAATGCGCCTCAAATAATCCCGGAAGCGGAAAAGGAGAGTGAAGAATATGCCAGATTGTAACCTTAAGGCCAATCTTGCTAAATGCACCTGTTCTTATCCAACTTGCTCTCGCAAAGGCAAATGCTGCGAATGCGTCATGTACCATCGGGCACATGGGGAACTCCCCGGATGCTTTTTCCCAGAAGATGTGGAAAGAACCTACGACCGTTCTATAAAAAGATTCATTGAAGCCTATTCTTAGTGGAGTTGACCATCAGGCCTCTTCCACCTTTCACCACCAAACACTGGCGCAGGGCTTACTCCAGGTTTCAAGACAGCTCCTTTTCCTGGGATGAGGAAGAAATCCTGGTGGTAATTGACGCCCATCCCGAACCTGGAGTAATCCTGATTCGGGAGGAGGGAACCGTTGACAGTCCACTTCTTAGAGTAAGCTGGCAGGGACCTTTACGTGAAGAGGGTGTTCGCCAGCTGGTCGCCCGTCTTTTGGGAAGCAATGAACCAGTAAAACCCTTTTACCAGAAATTTGCAAAAGACCCGGTAATGAGAAGCCTGACCGAGCAGTTTGCAGGAACCAGAATGCCCCGAACACGCAGTTTCTTTGAAGCTCTGGTCACTACCATCCTGGAACAGCAAGTTTCCATGAAAGCTGCTGCAACGCTGCGGGAACGCCTGATACAAAAATGGAGCTCCAGAAAAGCATTCTTTGCCAAAAAAGAGCTCCCTGCCTTTCCCCATCCAGAAGACATTGCCTCCTGCAGCGTAGACGACCTTTGCCAGATAGGTATGTCCCGGGCCAAAGCCCGGTCCATTCTTCAAGCTGCACAGATGCTGCAACAGGGGAAACTGGATACTCACTCTCTCGAGAAAGAAGACCCCCAGTCGCTAATCGCTTTTCTTGCCACCTTCCCAGGTATTGGGAACTGGAGCGCTCGGTTCATAGTCACCCGCTGGCTGGGTCCGCCAGACGTTTTTGCCTGCTCTGACCTTGGAGTGCGCAAAGCTCTGGGTCAATTTTATTTTAACGGTAAAGTGCCCTCGCCCGCAGAAAGCGAACGCTTCATGGAGTGCTTTTCACCCTGGAGAAGGCTGGCTGGTTTTTACCTTTTGCTTGCCTACACGGGAGGAGATGCAACATGAAAAAAGTGGTTGACCTCACAAAGCCCATCTCTAAAGAAAGCTGGGTTTTTCCTGGACAGCCCCAACCAGTGATTTTCCCCTGGACGCGTATCGAAAATCACGGCTACGCCACCTTTGCTCTCTTCATGGTGGAACACACTGCCACCCACGTTGATGCACCAGCCCATTTCCTTCCCCAGGGCAAAACCATCGACGAAATCCCGCCTGAGTGTTTCTTTGGAAAGGCTACAGCTTTAGACTTAAGCACCTTCCCACCTGGAAGCACCATCAATTTAGAATCCTTCTTTCAAAAGATGCCAGATATAGAAAAGTGCCTCCAGGATGTGGAAATCGTGCTCTTTAAAACTGAAGCAGAGAAATATTACCCGGGTGAAGATTACTTTCGAAAAGCCGTTGGAATTGGCGAAGACCTGGCTGCATTTTTTGCCCAGCACAAAATAAAAGCGGTGGGCACTGACGCTCCATCCATTGACTTTGAGCCTTACCTAACCCACCGCCTGCTGCTTGAAAAGAATATACTGATTTACGAATCTCTTACCAACCTGGGAGCAGTCGCTGGCAAACGCTTCTGGTTTTATGCTTTTCCCCTGAAACTCCAGGGACTTACTGGCTCACCAGTGCGGGCAGTAGCCATTATTGAAGATTAGCCGCTCCTTTCTGAGCCACTTTTAGAAAGTACTGAGCTTTCTCATCATCGGGATGGAAGGTAAGGTATTTTTCAAAAGCCCACACCGCACGATGATAGTCCTCTACCTTGATTAAGGCTGCACCCAGGAAGTAATAGGCCTTGTCAAATTCTGGATTATTGCGAATCGCTTCTTCAAAAAGCGGTATGGCAGAGAAATAATCACCGCTCTGGTAGGCCACTATTCCCTCTTCAAAGCTGTCCCAGGCTGCTTTTCCGTACTTTTTGTAATTTTCGCACTTTTCCCTGAAGTAGGCTGCATGGTTGTCGTCAGGTGCAAGTTCGAGCACTTTGCCCCAGGCCCAGATGGCCTCGTCATACATTCCCTCCTCCTGGTAGGTGCGGGCCAGCCACTTCCAGGCCTTGATAAAATTGGGTTTGGTGGAAACTGCCTCAATGAAAAACTGAATCGCTTCTTCCTTGCGCCCTTCCTGATAGAGGTTATAACCCTGGTCAAACATTACTTGAGCGTAGCCTTCAGCAGTAACATCAAAGCTATAGGGAGGCTGAACCTCCTCCACAGCCCAAACCGCAGAAAAACTCAAAACCACAAGCAGAATTAACCCCCAAAACCATAAACGCTTGAATACCACAATCTCACCTCCCATGGTAAGTATTGTAGCATAGCCTTTTTCAAAAATTTTCTAAAAATTCGGGGTAAACTGGAAACATCACTGTTGACTTCTCTAAAGTGTTTTATTACCATTTTAGTCATGAAAACGTTTTTATAAAATCGTGCATACAAACTCATCAAAAGACAGGAGTGCTTGAAATGACAAACACTCTACTGGTCATGAAAAGTATTTCCAAAAGATTCCCCGGCGTGCAAGCTCTTGAAAAAGTTGATTTCGAAGCTAAAGAGGGTGAAGTGCACGCTTTAGTTGGTGAAAACGGCGCCGGCAAATCCACTTTGATGAAAGTCTTAATCGGCATTTACCCGCCCGATGAAGGGAAAATTTTTCTCAATCAAAAAGAAGTCAGCATCAGCAACCCTTTAGAAGCAGAAAAATTAGGGATAAGCATGATTTTCCAGGAATTCAACCTAATTCCTCATCTCACAGTAGCTGAGAATATCTTTTTTTCCGCGCTTCCCCATAACCGGCTCGGAAAAGTTAACTGGAAAGAACTCTGGGCTAAATCCGAGTTCATCCTCAGAGAATTAGAAATCCCCATAGAGCCCAAAGCCCTGGTTAAAAACCTCACTGTCTCAGAAATGCAAATGGTTGAAATAGCCAAAGCCCTTTCTAAAAATGCTCGCATATTAATCATGGACGAACCAACTTCCGCCCTGACCAGAAACGAGGTTGAAATCTTGTTTAAACAAATCAGAAAACTGACATTACAAGGGGTAGCAGTTATTTTTATTGGACACCATTTAGAGGAAATAAAAGAAATCGCCGACAGAATAACTGTTCTGAGAGATGGCCACAAAGTAGCCACTGTAAACAACGCCGATGTATCTCAAGCGGACATAGCAGCTATGATGGTGGGCAGAAGAATCGAAACCATGTTTCCCAAAACTCAAAATTTATCCAGAAAGGAAGTGGTCCTGACTGTAAAGGGATTAACCAGAAAAGGAATTTTTGAAAACATTTCTTTTTCTCTCAAAAAAGGAGAAGTGCTTGGCATCTACGGCCTGGTAGGCTCGGGAAGAACCCAAGTAGCAAGGAGCATCTTTGGAGAGGATCCTATCGATGAAGGTGAGGTGTTGATTGAAAACGAACCAGTAGTTATCAAACATCCCAAAGACGCAGTAAGAATAGGAATTGGTCTGGTACCTGAAGACCGTTCCCAACATGGTCTTTTGCTTAGAATGAGCGTCAGGGAGAACATTGCGCTACCCAACTTGGAAAAGGTGGCTTCACGAGGGTGGATTAATAGCTCTAAAGAAAGAGAAATGGCTGCCGACCAAGTCAACAAACTTTCCATAAAAACGCCTTCCTTAGAACAAAAAGTTCTGTATCTTTCAGGAGGAAACCAGCAAAAAGTAGTGGTGGCAAAGTGGCTGGAAAAGAATCCTCGCGTTCTTATTCTTGATGAACCCACTCGGGGTATCGATGTTGGTGCAAAAGCCGAAATTTACAACCTGATAGACAAGCTATCTCAGAGAGGAGTTGGTGTTATCATGATTTCCTCGGAACTTCCCGAAATCCTGGGAATAAGTGATCGAATACTGGTGATGAGAGAAGGGAAAATCGTGGCTGAACTAACAAGAGAAGAAGCCACTCCTCAAAAGATAATTATGGCAGCAGCAGGAGGAACAAAAATCGATGAAGAGCCTCAATAACCAGAAAAGCACCTTGAACGTTTTGCGTGGTTTGGGTTCGGTTATCGGATTGGTGGGCCTCTGTGTGATACTGTCCATCATCACACCCACTTTCTACAAGGGAAGCAACATTCTCAACATTCTGCGTCAGGTGTCCGACATCTCCATCCTGGCCGCTGGAGAAACTTTTGTAATTCTCACCGGTGGCATAGACTTATCGGTAGGTTCAGTGCTGGGTTTTTGTGGAGTCATTTTAGCCAGTGTTCTCAAGACCACTGGTAGTACCTTGATGGGCATCCTGGTCGGTTTGGGACTGGGATCTTTGCTCGGTTTCACTAATGGAATGCTGGTCAGCAAAGGTGGGTTGCCGCCTTTTTGTGCTACCCTGGGTATGATGGCCGTAGCAAGAGGTTTAGCTTTTGTATACACCCAGGGCAGGCCCATAAGCAGCTTTGAAAAATCTTTTCGTTTCCTGGGTACAGGATATCTGGGCTTTATCCCCATGCCAGTGATCATTGCTTTCCTGGTGTATCTTCTAGTCTTCATCATACTGAAGCAAACCGTCTTTGGAAGATATGTTTATTCCATAGGTAGCAACGAAACAGCCACTCGACTTTCCGGAATTAAGACAGATTATTACAAAACCATGGTTTACACCATAAGTGGCTTTATGGCAGGATTAGGAGCTGTTATTCTCACTGCGCGTATCAATTCAGGACACCCTTTGGCTGGTCAGAATTACGAGCTGGACGCCATTGCAGCAGTGGTCATAGGAGGCACCAGCCTCTCTGGAGGAGAGGGGTCAATACTGGGAACTCTGGTAGGAGCCCTAATCATGGGAGTTATAAGGAACGGGCTCAATTTAATCAATGTAGACCCGTTTTGGCAGCAAGTAGTAATAGGTATTGTAATTATCGCTGCAGTACTTGCCGACAGCAGGGCCAAAATGGGTAGAGGGAGGTGAGAAAACAAATAAAAAAACAAAAAAGTTTCAGGCAATGGCTGAAGGACAAGTCGCGATCCACTAATAACCGAAAGGTGAAAAATGAAATTTTGTAAACAGGAAGGAGGAACAAAAATGAGAGGTAAATTTATGAGCAAGTTTGTGTGGTTTGTTGTTGCTGCACTACTTTTGTTCGGAGCTGTAGCTTTCGCAGCCGAAAACAAAGTGGTCATAGGTTACTCAGTTCAGGACCTTGGTAACCAGTACTGGCAGATGGTGGCTCAGGGCATTAAGGACCGTGCAGCTGAAATTGGTAACATTGACGTAATCGTACTGGATGCACGTACTGACCCCGCCAAACAGTTAGCTCAGGTGGAAGACCTGATTCAGCAAAAAGTTGATGTTATTCTTCTTTCACCGTGGGATCCAGATCCAGGTGGAAGCTGTGTAGAGGCAGCTAATGAAGCAGGTATACCAGTCATTGTGCTTGACGTGGGAGTGAATTCTGGCAAGATAGAAACCTTTATAGTCTCCGATAATCTCAAAGGCGGAGAAATGGCGGGAGAATTCATAGCCGAAAAAATTGGATACAAAGGCAAGGTAGCTCACATCCAGTGCCAGTTGGGTTATGTCATTCCTGCCTTAAGAGGTGAAGGTTTCACCAAAGTCATGCAGAAATATGGAATTGAAATAGTGGCTAAACAGCCCGCTGATTCCCAAAGGGCCAAAGGCATGACCGTCATGGAAAACTTTATCCAGGCCCACCCTGACCTCAACGCTGTATTCTGTGAAAATGACGAAATGGCCCTTGGCGCACTGGAAGCGGTAAAGGCTGCAGGCCTGGAGGACCAGATCATAGTGGTTGGTTTCGACGCCATTCCTGATGCCCTCTGCTCCATCAAAAACGGAGGGCTTGCTGCTACAGTAGCTCAACAGCCTTATGAAATGGGCAGGATGGGTGTGGATTACGCACTAAAGGTCTTGCAAGGAGAAAAGCTACCCGAAGTGGTATATGTCCCGGTAGCCCTGGTAACTCCAGAAAACGTTGATGAGTTCCTGGGTGGAAGGCCTTGTGAGTGACCGCAAAAATGATTGTGGGGGTAGTCTCAGGCTACCCCCGGACGGTTTCTGCCACCGGATCAAAAAACTCCCAATATCTGTTTGCATTCTGCATAATCCAACCTGAGCCCAGGCAAAAGCCGATGGAATAACCAACTCCAGAACAACCAAAATATAATAAAGCAAACTTCCCGAAAAGGAGTGAGCCAGGCTTTGTCGCAAAGGAAAAGCGTAACTATGAAGGACGTAGCCAGAGAAGCAGGAGTAGCTTTATCAACAGTTTCCCATTTCCTGAACCAGAGCGCACCTCTTTCAGAAGAAACCAGGCAAAAGATAAAAAAAGCGATCGAGAAGCTCAACTACCGACCTAATCTTACTGCGCGCAACCTCAAAAAGAGAAAGACCAACACCATTGGGGTTTTTGTTCCTGACATTGCCAACCCCTTTTACGCCGAAATCTACAAAGGAGTTGCCGACGCAGCGAGAGAGAAAAAGTACAACGTGATTCTATACGCCACCAGCTACCAGAAGGACCGCGAATACGACTTTGTAAGGCTGGTCACCCAGTGGCAGGTAGATGGAGTCATTGTAAGTTACAGCCTTATAGACGAGAATCTATGGTCTAAGCTCGAGAGAGCAGACATACCTCTTGTTCTGGTAGACGTATACCCAGTAAACAACCGCTGGCCTTCAGTTGTGGTAGACAGCGAAACCGGTATTCAGCTTGCTGTTCAATATCTCTTTAATCTGGGACATCGTGAAATAGCCTACCTGAGTGAACCACCCTATATTCTACCCCTGGTCAAACGTCAGCAAGCTTTTATCGATAGCATCAAGCACTTGAAGTTACCTCTTAACAAAGAATGGATTCTGGTTGAGAAAAAGCAGGCCAATCGGGTGGAGATAGGCTATGCGCTGGGTAAGAAATTGCTCTCTGGGAAAAACCTGCCCACCGCTGTGGTTACCAGCTCCGACCTGGTAGCCATTGGAGCCATGAAAGCTTTTCTGGAAAGTGGGCTAAAAATACCCGATGACATGTCCATCGTGGGTTTTGACGATATTATCTTTAGTTCCTACGTCCATCCTTCGCTGACTACCATACGCCAGCCCAAATACGAAATGAGTAAAAAAGGCACTGAGTTTTTGCTCCAGCTAATAGAAAGGCGCGAGTCTTTCGCGCTTCAAGATAAGCTTCACCGTATCAAGCCAGTTCTCGTAGAACGCCTGTCTTGTAGTGCACCCAGAAAGCGTTGAAAAATCTGATAGTTAGCCCGCCTCCTCTTCGGGCAAAGTTTTTCATCCTCCAAAAACTGAATGCCTTTTGCCAGCCAGAGTTCTGGTGCGCTCTTTCAAATCGGGTATAATGGAAAAACAGGAGGTTTTATCTTGGTGGGCGAAATTACTCTTGAAGAACTGGCACAAAAAGTCAAAGAGCTTCCCGCACTTCCTGCAGTGGTCCAGAAGGTTATGGAGCTTGTGGAAGACCCGCGCTCTTCGGCGCAGGACATCGAAGTAGTGCTCAAAAAAGACCAGGGCCTGACCGCCGAAGTCCTGCGGCTTGCCAACTCCGCCTTTTACGGGATTCCTCGCCGCATCAGCACCGTTTCTGAAGCCACTGTATTTTTAGGCTTTAAAACCGTAAAGAACATGGTGCTCACCGCCTCCTGTCGTGGTCTGATGCAGAGAAAGCTCAGCGGCTACTTTCTGGAACGGGGAGAACTCTGGAAGCATTCCCTCTCAGCCGCCCTCGCTGCCCAGCTTTTGAGCAAAAAAGCGAAATTCCCCCATCCAGAAACCGCTTACACCGCAGGCCTTCTCCACGACATCGGAAAACTCATCCTGGATACCTACCTCAAAGAACGCTACCAGGAAGTCCTCAAGCGGGTGGAAGAAGGAGAAGTTACTTTCCTGGAAGCCGAAGAAGAAATTCTGGGCTTCAACCATGCCGCAGTTGGAGCACGGCTTGCCGAGCGCTGGAGCCTTCCTCCTTCACTGACTGAAGCCATTGGCTTTCACCACCAGCCAGAAAAAGCGAGCGAAGCACCGAAACTCTGCGCTATCGTGCACCTTGCCGACTGGATTAGCGTAACCCTGGGCTTGGGCATGGGTGTGGACGGGTTTTTGTATCGGGTGTCTTCGCAAGCTCTGGACACCTTGAGAATTTCTGAAAAATCCTTGGAGCTTGCCCTCCTTGAGCTTTCTGAACTCCTTTCCCGGGGCGATGCATTTTCCCTTTGAAGGGTCAGCGCAAATGCAAGCAGGAAATTTTTTTTAAAAAGATGCGGAAAAGAAAAAGCATTTTGAAACTTTCCTTTTCCGCGTGCGTAATATATAATGAACGTTGTCGGGGAAGGAAGCTTCGGCTTCGAACTCCCTGAGGTCGAGAGGGAGAAAGTGAGGGAAAACGTAAGACCCTTGCCCTTCGAAGAGCAGAGTTTCCGGAAGCGGGCGAAACCTGGAAAAGCCCCTTTCAAAACCCGACACTCAAAGAAAAACCTCAAAACATAGAAGGAGGTAGACGTAAATGAAAAAGAGCTTGTGGCTGCTTTTAGTGGTCGCTGCCCTGATTGCCGTCTTTGCCGTGGCCGGCTGTATGCAGGGAACCACCCCTGAAGAGCCAACCCAACCCGAAGAGCCTACTACACCCCCTGCAGACACTGCCTGCCCGCAGGTAGTAAGCACCGTGGTAACCAAGATGTATGCTTGGAATAGCACTCAGCCCAACTTCAAAATCACTATTACCTTCGATGAGAACATCCAGAGCCAGTGTGCTGACAATCCTGCCAACTGGGTAATCACCGTTTCGAACCCCTTGACATCAAGAGATGATGAGAGGTTCCTGGCAACCAGCAACTATACTGGTACCAAAACTACAACCGGAACCGTCACCATCACTGGTATTACCATCAAAGACAATCAAATCATAGTTGAAGCAAGGGCAGAGGACGATGTAAGTGCAGCTACAGTCGAAGGGAGTGGCACTTTCTACGGTCTGATCTGTAGCCCTGAGGATGCAGAAGATTATTATGATGAAATTGATAGTGGCAACAGTGTGTATTGGGATACAACCTCCGGTGATCCCAAACTCAGCATTGACTATGCCGACGAAATCAGCTGGGCACTTTCAAGCGGCTGTGTAATCAGCGACGAGCTTGGCAATGGCTGCTGTGGTTACAGTGGTTCTGACTGCTGCGTCGAGCCCGTATGTGAGACTTGCGAAGAGTACTGCCCACTGGGCGAGGAAACCTGTTTGTAAGGCTTTCCTACACTAAAAAAGCCCCGCACAATGCGGGGCTTTTTTAGTTTCCCTCTTCTTCAGCGCTCTTTCTCATAAATCACCTTTCCTTCCTGGAGTGCTTTTTTGAAAAAAGGCCGGTCCTTCAAGCGCTCAAGCTCTTGGGGAGTGCAAGCCAGAAGGTCAAAGTCCACCGGAAGCGCAAGGGCCTGGCGTAAAAGGGCCAGGCGGCTCAAAAAGTCGAGGTCGCTCTCCATGACCACCAGAAAATCAAGGTCGGTGAAAAGGTCTCTCCTTCCCCGCGCATAGGAACCAAAAAGGATGACCTGCTTCACGCCGGGAAAACCCTTCAAAACCTCAACCGCTTTCCAGAGCGCAGCCTCAAGTGCAAGCTGGTGCTTTTTTCTCTCCTCCGCCAGGTCCAAAGCCTACCACCTTCACTTCAAAGCCTTCTTGAGCGCTCGCTCAATAGATAAGGCAATGGCACCCCCGCCCAAAGCAGTGAGCAGCTGGGGAACCTGCATGGCCTGGGCCACCCGGGGCGGGACCTCCACCAGATAGCGAACCGCTTGAGAAAGGAGCAGATATTTGCCAAGCGCCGCCAGAACCAGAGCAACAATGCTCAACCAGAGAACCTCTTTCTTTCTGCGCACCAGCGAAAAAATGATGACCAAAAGAGCATTGCCAAGCATGATGAAAGGCACCATGGGAGCCAGGGGTGGCGGGAGAATTCCCCGCAAAAGCGCAATCCAGGGAGTCAAAAGCCCCACCAGCACACCGCTACCTATCCCTGAAACTAAAGAAGCCAGAAGTAAAAAAGCGTTGACCAGAGGGCCGGTGAACCACTGGGGCAATCCCAGCGACTGCACCGCCAAGGTCAAAGCCAAAAGCACTGCAGTGCGGGTAAGCCACCTGACCCAGCCTGAAGAGCCTCTCACGGTTCCCTACCCCCCTTCACCCCTGCACCTTTCAAAAAACTCATTGAGCATTCTCTTTCTTTTTCTTTTTGGGGCGGTACTTTCCATAAGTCCCCAGAAATATTTTGCCTCTTTTAGTGCGGCGGTCACCCTTTCCCATAGCTCAACCTCCTTTGCCTGTGTTTTTCAGCACCCATTAGTATAGCAAATCCTCCCCACAATATAGAAAAAAGGAAAAGCCCTGAAGTTACCCTTAAAACTCCACCCGGACCGGCTCTCTGCCTTCCCCTTCCACCTCAAAGTACTCTTTTTTGGTAAAGCCCAGGGAGCGGGCAAACAGGTTGGCTGGAAATTTCTCGATGGTGGTGTTGTAGCGAAAAACGGTGTCGTTATAGAACTGGCGGGCATAGGCAATCTTGTTTTCGGTTTCCGCAAGCTGTGCTTGCAGGTTCTGGAAGTTTTCGCTGGCTCGAAGCTCCGGATAGGCTTCAGCCACCGCAAAGAGCTGGCGCAAAGCCTGAGTTAGCTGGTTTTCCATCTGCCCTTTTTCCTGGGGGCTCTGGGCAGAAATTGCCGCCTGGCGGGCCCGAGCCACATTTTCAAACACCTCCCGCTCATGGGCAGCATAACCTTTGACCGTCTCCACCAGGTTGGGGATGAGGTCGTAGCGCCTGCGAAGCTGCACATCCACCTGCGCCCAGGCATTTTCAACCCGGTTGCGGAAGGTAATCAGGCGGTTGTAAAGAACCACCAGGTAAAGCCCCACGATAATCAGAATAGCCAGAATAACCCAGCCCATAAACATCCCACCTCCTCGTTAATTTTCAGTAAACACCTTCAGCCGGCGCTCGATGAGCCGCCTCCACCACCGCCACCACCGCCGCTTGAAAAGCCACCGCCTACTGAAGAGGAAGAGCTCAACGCCTGGCGCAGGTTGGCCATATTCTCCATGCGGTGGGAAAGCGCATCCAAACCGGAGAAAGCATCAAGCGACGCCAGGTTGAAGGCCACACCGTGTGCTGGATAGTACCAGGAAGGCACTACCAGGTCGCGATGGGTTTCCTCGGCATAGCGCCGCAGGTTCTTCAAAAGCTTTTCAGCCACACCGAGCACCACCGCATAGATGAGATAGCGGTCCCATATGTTGAGCAGGGTGGGTGGAGCCTCACGCAGCAGGGAAAAATCGGTGAGAAATTTTCGAAAGGCCATGAAGCGCCGGAAAAGGAGCGCTGCCTCCCTGCTCCAGCGGCGCAAAACCCGCTGCCCCAGAAGAGCCAGGAAAAGAGCCAGAATTAGAAAAGGCACCCCCAGAAAAACTGCTGGGGAAAAACCGCTCAGCACGATGGTCAGGAAAATCCCTCCGATAAAGTAAAGAACGCCCAAAACTGTAAAAAAGTTTTTCTTGCGCTCTGAAATCGGGTCCAGGATTTTGAAATAGCGCCGCTCGAACTCCTCGCGTAAATCCCTGCCCCAGCCCTCGATAAAGCGCAGAAAATTGCTGCGGTTGCCCCGTATTTCCTTGCCCCAGCTCTCAATGTCTAAGGTGGACACTTGCTCACCGTTTTTGCTGATTTTAAAAAGCAGGTCCAGGACCTCCACTTCGAAGCGGTTGAGCTCCCGGGACACTGCTTCCTTATTGCGGGATTTTTCGCTGAAGCGGAAAACCAGGTATTCTTTTTTGGTCAAAAACCCTTTGCGCTCTTCTTCCCGCACCTCAAGAAAGCCTCGCCGGGCAAGGTCCAGGATGGTGGCCAGAAAAGCGCGGCTCAAAAGGGAATTGTCCCGCTTTTGGCTCAAGGCAACTCCCAGAAAGCAGGGAGCAATGTCAAGGGGCGGCTCCTGCTCGTATTCCCGCTGATAGTCGATTTTTGGTTCTTTACCGTAGCGGAAATAATACACCACAAAAAGCACCAGATAAAAAATCCCCAGAGCAAGCAGTAAAAAGCCGGCCAGCGCACCCAGCCAGAAAGCCCGCAGTTCCCGGGAAGCAAAGCGCCGTTCCTCTTCAAGAATGGCCTCGTAGCGCTTCTCGGGAAGGGGCGCCACTTTGGAGAAAACGGACGGGCTGTTTAAAAGGCGCACTTCCACAAAGCTGTCAGCGGGAATGTTCTGCACCCGGAAGCGCACCGTGCGCCGGTCATCAGAAAAAGTCAACTCCCCTGGTTCGGCGCTGGTGTGGACGAAGAGCTTGAAAAGGTCAGGGCTGGGCCGGGGAAGGGTAAAGGTGCTCTCGAGCTCTAAAATGGCTGCGTGCTGGTCCTCAATCACTTTCCAGTAAAACTGGGCTACGTCCTGGTAGCAGGTAACAGCCCCTTTAAGCAGGTACTTGATGCGGAAAGCGCGCACCTCATCCTGCGCCCGGTACGACCAGCGGATACCCACCGAGCCCGCCTCGCGCAAAATCTCATGGGGCAGAGGCTCTCCGCTTTGAGCATCCCAGACTCCCTCAAACTGGATATCCTCCACCCCTTTGCGCAGGATGCGCAGCTCCGCCCAGGAAAAGCTCCCCTCAAAGGAGAAGTAGCGGTCCTCGGTTACCTCGACATCGCCGTCGTCAAGCAGCAAAAAAGACTGCACAATGCGGGGGTGATAGTAACTTTTGGCGTAAGCACCACCTGCAAAAAGGAAAATCAAAAAAAGCACAAGACCCAGAACCCAGCCTGAACGCTTCATCGCTTCCCCTCCATCCCTTAAACTGCCTATACCATAGCAGAAAACGCCATTCCGAACAAGCTGAATCTGGAAATAAAAGTTTCCTCAAAACCCAGAAAAGGATAAAATAAAAGAAAGATGGCCAGCGCAATCGACCAGTTCGAGAGCATCAACAGGTTTACCACGCTATACCGCAAGGTGGTATGGAAAAAGATCCTGGCCCCGCTCCGGCACCATGAGCGCAGACTACTCCCGCTCAAAGCGCTTAGGGAAATCCTGCCTGGAGGGGAGGAGCACTACCGGGGCATTCAAACCGTTCCCGTTTCCAAAATCATCGGCAGCGAAAACCGCTTTACCGATTTTGACCGCGAGTTCCTTCCCCTCAACCGCAAGCTCAAGCACCGCTGGGCACGCATCAACGCTCTGATGGAAAAAGACCGACCCCTTCCAGCAGTTTTGCTCATCAAGGTGGGAGATTTTTATTTTGTGCGCGATGGGCACCACCGCATATCGGCCGCTCGTGCCGCTGGTCGGGAATTCGTGGATGCTGAGGTTATCGAGTGGCCGCTCGCCTGGCAGCCGGAACACTACAGCTCTCCTGAGGACTTTTTCCACCAAATCGAAGAGCACCTTTTCAGAGAGAAAACTGGCCTTCCTCTTCAAACCAGCATTCTGGGAGGTTACATTGAGCTTCTCCACCTCATCCGCTGTTTCCAGTGCTCAGGTTGCCCCAGCTCAGAAAGTACGAGGAAAGAGTGCCTTGGAGAAACACCCTGGGAAGAAGCGGTGAAAGGCTGGTTTGAAAACTGTTACCAGAAAGCAGCCCGGGCCATAGAGGAAAGCGGATTAAAGAAAAAGTTTAAAAAATACACCACCACAGATTTATACCTCTGGATACTCTCAAACGTTGATGCCTTGCGCAAGGCAGCCTGCTTTGTGCCTTCTCCCAAAGCCAAGATAAAAAGAAAGCCCCAGAGATTTATCTAATTGAAAAACCGCGCGTTACCTCTTAGTGCAGTTTCGGGGGCTCAAAGGTAGCCTCAAGCACCACACCCGGGAGCTGGTTATTCTTTTCAATAAGTGCAAGCAACATACGGGCAGCTTCTTCTCCTTGCCTCAGCAAGGGGTTATGCATGGAGGGAAGCCAGGGGAAAAGCTTGCGGGTGAGCGGAAAATTGTCTCCAGAAACCACCTTAAAGTCCCGACCGGGTTGTTTACCCAGTTCCCACAGAGCCTTGATAACACCGTAGGCCGTAGGGTCAGCGGCGCATACCACGCCGTCCATATCCGGCACCTGTTCCCGCAGTTTCAGAAAATCCCGGTAGCCCCCTTCCACCGTGAAATCACTCTCTCTGACCAGCTGCGGAATAAAATCCATCCCCGCTTCTTCCAGAGCCTTTTTAAAACCGCTCAGGAAAGAATCATTTTCCGGAACATTGAAAAACCAGTGGGGACGGGTGAGAAGGCCAATACGCTTGCAGCCCTGAGAGAGGAGATAAAACACCGCTTCACAGGTAGCTTGCGAAAAATCAACTTCCACAAAATTGGTTTCCTGGTCCTTAAAACCAATTCCCAGGGTAACAAAATGCAGGTTACGGTGTAAAAACTCTCTCGCAATGACGTCAATTCCTGAAGAAGGGTAGAGGATTACTCCGTCCACACAGCGGCGCTTCACCAGGCGCTCGGCTTCCCAAAGCGAATCTTCCTTTGCCAGAGGCACCGAGAGCATCAGGTTGTAGCCTTCCCTGACCACCACATCATGCACGCCCTTGAGCTGCTCCATCATTCCCATATCCCGGAACACAAAATCAGAACCATAAGGCACCAGAAAGCCAATGGTCTGAGAGCGGCGCCTGCGAAGGTTCTTGGCAACCTCATTGGGGTGGTAGTCGAGTAACCTGATTGCTTCCAGAACCCGCCTTCTGGTTTCCTCATTGACCAGAGGGCTGTCGTTGATGACTCTGGAAACCGTCTTGGGAGATACACCCGCCAGCTTAGCAACATCCTTTAAAGTAGCCATTGGTTCATCCTCTTGACATCGATGACTTTGCTCATATTTTATTATTTTAACCAAATTTAAGCACCAAGACAAAACACAATTTCACCGTAAACCTTTCAGCACCCCAAGGCTTGCTGCAAAGCCCTTTCCAGCCTGGAAGTGGTGCAGGCTAACGTGCTACTGAATCCGGGTTAAAAGTGCATATCCGGCATGGGCGACTGCTCAAACACCGCCGACAAAGGCTTTGCGAAAACAAAATTTCCCCTACAGAAGCTTTCTCATAAAATCAAGCACTAACTCTACGAAGCGGTCAAAATCCGATAATTTAAAAGAGTATTTCAGACCTTTAACCAGCCAGGGGTCGCTCAAAACCTCTTTCCTGCTTTTGCGCCGCAGCAAAGACTCTATCTCGCTGACCTGTTCTTTGATAAAAGCTACTTTTTGGCAACAATTTCATTCTCTGACATCAAAGATTCACTCCCGTTATCATTTCAAGGGCCTTTTTGTATCTCGGATAGATGTCTGCATATCTTCGGCTGATCGATTCTATAACCTTCGAAACTACCGCTTCGTTTTTAACCAGGAGAGGAACACCGCGCCTTAAAATTGCGAAAGCAAAAACGGTATCCACATCACACACCGAAACCAGGTCAAAAGGATGTCCCTCGAAATTTCTCAACGCTAAGTAAAGTTTTGCTAAAAAGAGGTCTACTTCTTTGTCTGGCTTTACTGCATCGGGCACCAGGATGATACCCAAATCGATATCACTGTCGGGCCTCATAGCACAGATAGCGGAGCCAAAAAGATATATGCCAGCAATTTCGCTGTACTGGCCAGCTTTTTCTTCTACATAAGCTTTTAACTTATCTCTATCAATCTGAACCAGTTCTGATGGCATTTCCGTCACTGCCTTTCTCAACGAGAAAAACTCCCAAACAGCATTCTATTGCAAGCAACGAGCAAGTCAAGATAAAGGGGCTTCATGTCAATAACCGTGGAAGGCAAGTTCGGGAAGAACCTTTTCAGAAAAGTTTCCACCTTCTTCCTCAAGGTGTTCGTAAACACTCTCTTTTAGAGAGTATAGCACCTTCTTTTATGAAAACAGCAAAGCTTGATGCAACCGTTAAAGGAAAAAGCGAGTGTTATAATGAAAAATGGTGATAGTATGCTGGAAGCAGCTTTGGAAAAATTACGAACCTTTTCACCATCACACAAACAATATATCAAAGAGGTCTTAACCTCAATCATTGAGCACTATGGAAACTTGCTATGCATACTGGCCATTTTTGGCTCCTACGCCCGGGGCGAAAACCGCAAAAATTCAGACCTGGACCTTTTGGTAATCCTTGAAAGAGCTCAGAGCTTGCGAAAAAGGCTGGAAGAGTTTGAAGAGGCTATAAAAAGGACCGAACCGCTGGCTCAAGAACTCTACGAAAAAGAAGGCATTTACTGTGAACCCTCTCCCTACATCCTTTCCCGGGATGAAGCATTCACCTTTCAGCCCATATACTTTGACCTTTATGAACACCACATCCTGGTCTTTGACCCTCAAAACATGTTCCCCAGACTTATCGCCTCCATAGGAAAAGCACTCCGAGAACACCGAGCCCAGAAGTTTTCCTGGGGCAACTTTTGGGGATGGAAAGCAGAAAAGTTTTTGGGAGGAACCAAGCTGTGAAAGCTGATGCGCTATTCGAACCAAAATTATAATGCAGCAATTCATTGATTATGATATATATATCAAAAATCCCATTGGAAGGGGGATGATTGTGCAGAATATTAGCTATGGCGTATCTTTTTCTCCTGCAACAAAAATTCTGCTCTTAAATTTGTGTACAACTGCTATCACGGGGAAAAAGGAGTGATAAAGCAGTGTAATTAAAAATTACCATAATTTTTGCAGCAATCGTAGGTGTTCTGATTCTCCTCACCAGCTGCCTTCAGAACACCAATCTTTTCCTGCCTCAAAATTACGGAATTATCGAAGGAAGGGCGATACTGCCAGTTGAGGTAGAGAAATCCAGGAACGATAATGTTACACCCTTAGGAGAGGCAAGCGTTTACATCCTTGAAATGAAAACCGAAGAGCTGGTTGCCTCAGGTAAAACGCTTAAAGATGGTACCTATCGGGTTACTGTCCCATCTGGTGGACCTTATCTGGTCAAGGTCGAAAAAGATTTTGTAAAGCTTTACGCACCGGTTGCAAGTGTAAAAGAAAAAGAACGAAAAAATATAGGGAACACAAATCTGGAAAGTACGGCCCTGGCCGTACTGTACGTAACAAAAATCAGAAACAATGGCACAATCAGTGAGGAAGAGCTGGCTTCTTTCCTTGAAGACCAAGATTTTGCAACGCTTGTAGAGGAAATTAAAAAAGCCCTGCAAAGAGGCTCAGACCCCCTCAAAGACGACCAAATCATTAATGTAGCAAACGACATTGTTCTCCCACAGGTTGAAAACCCCCTTTCCTGCTACACAACCCCAATACCACAAAGAATCGTTTACCTTTGAAGCAGTAACACCAAGCAAGGCTTACAAGCTTTCGCCATTTGTTAATATAGACATCAGGATGTCTAACCCTCAGGACGACCCCCGTTTGCATGATAAGCACGTTGTGGTTGTCTTAGAAATCCAAAGTACCCAAGAACTCTCCGAAAACAGTTTTCCACCTCTACAATTCGGCTTCTACTTTAAATATCTGGGTATACAAGAGGGGAAATGGATTGGATATTGCGGTTTTGAAAACGGTATCCAGGGAACTCGAGTAGGGAAATTCTTCGGAGCAAACGTAGGGTTGCAGTTTGGCGAAAACCTTCCCATTGGTTCGTATACTTTGAACTTCTACCTGGTAGCAGTCGACGGCCTCGAAAGCGAAGCGGACCTACTAAGCACATTTAGAGAAAGAACCCTGGAAACGATAACCAAGAAAATCGAACTTGTAGAAACAATCGATGGACTGCATTTCGAAGTCTCTGTCGACGACTTTGGAGGCATAGAAGGTGCTAACAGTGCATTTATCATGGCACAAGTCGCGGGTTATGAAGGGGAAATGCACTTTGGGTTGCTCTTTTATGTCCGTCCACAAGGCGGAGGCAACCTTGCAGATAACGATGTAGGCATTATTCCTTTTTTCTCGGGAGAGGGTGGCTATGTCGATGTTGCTCAAGCGATTTCTGAAATTTTCGCAAGCGGTAATACCTCCGAAACTCTCGTAAAATACAAAGACGACTTGCATTACTTAGGAGAAGACACAACGGGTGCATGGATAGGTTATTATGGATGCGGAGAAGGACTTACCGGAATGGCACTTCAGGGAATTTCAATGCATGGTTTTATAATGACTTTTTCAAAGTACGTTTCTCCCGGCTTATACGATATCTCGGTGTATCTTGTAAGGGTTGACGGTCTATCCAGCTTTGACGATTTTCAAAATCTTCCCCAAGAAAGAGTTCTTGCTGTAGCGGAAGCAACAATCAACCTCAAAGATGCTACTCCCCTTGAAAATCTATACCAGCCTTACTTTGAACCTCAAAATGACACTGCAAATTTCTGTACTGACAATAATCGCCTTTACATCGGCTATCACCTCCACAACCCTTTGGCCTTGTTTGAAAGCTATCTCGCCATTCGCCTTGAAGGAAATGTCACCATTTCCTTAGATGAGCTTCAAAATGAATTCAGCTTGGGGTTTGACAATCCCCACGCCAATAAGGAGCTCATCTATCCGGAATACGCAGAAGGTAGCACGCAAATCGAATCTAATAGCTTACTTCTTGTATGGAAGCTCAACCTTGGTTCCATGATCGGACAATCAGGGGATATTGTTCTCCCATTGCAGAGCGGGTCAGAGCCCTCACACGTCTATGTCTATCTCATCGATGGTTCTTCCATTTCTCCCGATAACTGGGAAAGCTTTGACTTCGATGGAAATTGTGTGGGGCAAATTAGCTTGCCGGTAGAAGAAGGTTGTCTTTAACTTTAATCTCTTTGTTCAGGATTAAATATGGACAACCCGGGAACAGAGCAATCCCTCTGCCCGGGTTGTCGCAAATACACCATAATCCATACGTCACTCTTTCAGTAAAGTAAAGGGTGAACCATAAACTATGCTAAACAAAGTTAAACAGTGCTTTCTGCAAAACCGAGCGTTTTCTAACTCGCCTCCAAAAGAGAAGTATAAACCATCTAACACCTGACATCAGCAAAAATCTATTTTCTTTGGAAGCCATGCACACCCAAGCCTTCAGAAGAAGGGAATTGACTTTTTTGACAACGTTGTCATAAAATGAGCTCAAATCCTGTTGTTGCAAGGTTACCACTCAGGCAGAGAACTGCCCTGGTAGATTGACGAACCTGCTTACAGGGTAAAAGGGAGGAACAAACACTATGAAAAGAGAGATGTTTCCAAGCGATTTCCTGTGGGGAGTTGCCACCGCTTCTTACCAAATAGAAGGAGCCTATAATGAAGATGGAAAAGGCGAAAGCATCTGGGACCGCTTTGCGCATACTCCAGGAAAGATTAAAGACGGCACCACAGGGGATGTTGCCTGTGACCACTACCACCGTTACCGCGAAGACATTGCTCTGCTGAAAGAGCTGGGAGTTAATTCATATCGCTTTTCGGTTTCCTGGCCACGGATATTTCCGTGTGGAAAAGGTGAAGTGAACCAGAAAGGCCTTGATTTTTACAATGCGCTGGTTGACGAGCTGCTCAAGCAGGGAATAAAACCCCTGCTCACCCTTTACCACTGGGACCTGCCCCAGCCCCTGCAGTTTCACGGAGGATGGACCAACACCGATACTGTGCAGGCTTTTTTAGAATATGCCATGCTCCTCTTTAAAACATTGGGAGACCGGGTGGAACTATGGGCCACTTTTAACGAACCCTGGTGCATTTCCTTTCTTTCACACGAACTCGGAGAGCACGCACCAGGCATCAAAGACCGTCGTACAGCTCTTCAGGTAGCCCACAACGTACTGGTAGCGCACGGCAAAGCGGTTAAAGCATTCCGTGGCAAAAACCTGCCTGGTAAAATCGGCATTGTGCTTAACCTTTACCCGGTACATCCTCTCTCGGAATCGGAACAGGACAAAGAAGCAGCCACCTTAAGTGACTGTTACCGTAACCGCTGGTTCCTGGATCCAGTGTTCAAGGGGAAATATCCTGAAGAGCTCTTAAGCGTATACCAAAAACTTTACGGAGATTTTGCTAAAGACTACGAAAGTATCCAGGTTGCTTCTGAAAAGATGGACTTTTTAGGTGTCAACTACTATTCTCGAGAAGTAGTAAGCTATGACCCCAAAAGCATTTTGAAATCAAAAACAGTAAAAGTGGAAGGAAAACGCACCGATATGGACTGGGAAATCTACCCCCAGGGTATTCAGGAAATACTGGTCAGGATAAACAGGGAATACGGCCCCATTGACCTCTATGTCACCGAAAACGGTGCTGCTTTCAAAGACGAAATGAAAAACGGCAAAATTCAGGATTATGAGCGTATCGATTTTCTCAAGGAGCACTTTAAAAACACTTACTATGCCATCCAGCAGGGAGTACCCGTTAAAGGCTATTTTGTGTGGAGCCTTATGGACAACTTCGAATGGGCGCACGGCTACAGCAAGCGCTTTGGCCTGTTCTACGTGGACTACAACGATAACCTGAAGCGTATACCCAAAGAAAGTGCCCGGTGGTTCAAAAAATTCCTGAACAATGAAATATCGCTGGAAGAATAGTTAAAACGACACAGCCTTTATTTACTTTGCGCTTTAAATCTGGAAAAATAAAAGGAGCAACTCTGAATCATCAACTACAGGAGGGCAAAGCGATGGATTACGGACGCTTGAAAATCGAAGATGTGGTGGTCATCAGCATTTTTCCTGGAGAGTACGTGCTGGAAACAGTTGAAGAAGTAATTCAAAAGGAAAAAATCAAAAACGGCGTGGTATTGACCGGCTTTGGTACCCTGAGCGAAGTGCATCTCCACTGGGTAACCACCACCGGCCTTCCCCCGGTAGAGCATTTCGAAAAATACGAAGGGCCTTTTGAGCTACTTTCTCTTCACGGGGTAATTGCCAATGGAGAACCCCACATTCACGCCGTGGTATCCGACGTCAAAGGTGCCTATGGAGGCCACCTGGAACATGGAAACAAAGTGCTCTATTTGTGCGAGATGGCCATCGGGGTCCTCTCTGAAGCGCCAATGAAGCGCGAGATAACCAAAGAAGGGTTGAAGCAGCTGCGCTTTGGAAAGTGAAGTAAGAGGAGGTGTGCTCCCTTAAAAACCACGGAGCACGCCTCCTGCAAACTATTCCACCACGGGAGACCACTTTTCTTTGAAAGGATTGGTACGAACAGCGAGTGAGAAAAGATAGGGAAACTTTTCTTTGAGATAGAAAAGGTAGTTGAGCCATTCCCGGAGCAAGTACCCCCAAGCTCTTTCCACATCGCCGGTTAGGTGTTTGATATCGCTTTCCGGTAAGGTGGCGAAATCGCCACGAAAGTGCAGTTCCTCTTCAAGGTGAAAAACTGCCTGTAAAAGCTGGGTGAATTTTTCGTTCTCAAGAAGAACCGGATTTTCAAGCAAGCGCACCAGAAACTCCCGGTTTTCACCCAGAAAAGAGCGTAAAGCCTCCAGGTCTTCAGGACCCAGAGCAAGCTGAGGAGAATAATTTTGCAGCCCGAGCAGGGCATGCTGAAAATCTTTTCTGGACCAGCTGGCATCCACCACAAAAAATGGTTTTACGCTCTCAATAGCCGCATCCTTTTGAGCCAGCATCTCCAGCATTCTCCTTCCCACCAGGCTGAAGAAAGTACCCACCACCATGTTGAGCTTCTCTAAGCGATTCCTTTTCTCTCGCTCTCCAAGGAGCGACTCTACCACCAAGCCAACCAAAAGGACCTCTACCGGCAGAAAAGCGATATCCCCCAGAAGGTATATGAAAATGTGGTGAGCATCGCGGAAGATGAGAAAGTGTAACCAGTAAAGAAAAGCTGAGATAACCAAAAGCAGGATACCCAGGGTAACCTTTTCAGGCAATCTACTACGCATCACTTACTCCTCCTTGCTCAATCCAGGAACGCGTTTTGAAAATACTACCATCAGTACTCTGAAACTACCATTTAGGGTGGTGGAAAAGTAAAACTCAAGGCAATAATCAAAACGAACACAAAAGACACCATAAATGCCATTTCGATGGCAAAGATGATTTACACCACCTGATTCGTCTCTGTATTGTGTAATTACAAACACTTGTTTTTAAAGCCTGAAAATGCTATAATTATAAAAACTTTTCCCGGGAAGGATGTTGCTTGACCACCCAATCTTCTATAGAAGAAATTAAAGAATGGATAGACCTTTTAATAGGGAAAGAAGTAGTTATCGAAGTTAACAAAGGCCGCAAACGGACGGTAACCCGCCGAGGAACAGTTGAAAAAGCGTATCCTTTCTTCTTTACGCTCCGCATGGACATCGATGGTTCGTGCCAGCGCATCTCCTTTAACTACGTGGACATCCTCACCAAAACCATAGAAGTAGAAGTACTGTAAGACATACGCTACCCTACTTTTCTTACCTCTCAAAGTGCGTTACAATTCTCCTGTTATGGAGAAGATTCTTCCTTTTCCTTTCCAGGTATCAATAGAAGAAGCGCTGTTCATTCAGAAAGAACTGAAAAAAAGGATTTCCCTAAACTGTACCCTTGAAGAGAGTTCCGTAAACCGCATCGGGGGTATCGATGTTTCCTATCTTAAAAATGGCTTTTCAATGGCAGTCGCTGTGGTGCTTTCCTTTCCCGAGTTTCAGCTTCTGGAAGTCCAAGTAGGCAAGGCGCCTGCTTCCTTTCCATATATTCCTGGTTTTTTATCCTTTAGGGAGGGTCCAGCCATAGAAAAAGCGCTGGCCCAAATAAAGAAGGAGCCTCAGCTTTGGTTTTTTGACGGACAGGGCATAGCTCATCCCCGTGGGGTGGGCCTGGCCAGCCATATCGGTGTGCTCTTTGACTTGGTCTCGATAGGTATTGCCAAAAAACCCCTGATTGGAGAGTTTGAACCACCTTCACCTGAAAAAGGGGCTTATTCACCGCTTTACTATCAAGAAAAGCAGGTAGGTTTTGCAGTGCGTACCCGCAAGAACGTGAAACCCATTTACGTTTCCCCTGGACACAAAATCAGCCTGGAAGGCGCTCTCAGGTGGGCTCTCAAGGCAATAAGTAGGTACCGCCTTCCGGAGCCAACCCGCATAGCGCATCAGCTATCTCAAAAACTTAAAAAGGAGGGCCAAGACCTTGGACCAGGAAATACTGTTTTCTGAACTTGGAGAAAAACCCAGCCACCACAACAAAGTGGTAATTACCGTAGTGGGGCTTGACCACATTGGCATTATTGCAGGGATAACTTCGGTTCTGGCACAATACCAGGTGAATATCGAAGATATAACCCAGAAAATACTCGGTGAATACTTCACGATGATTTTGATTGGGGATATTTCCCGTTGCACCACCGACCTCAAAACCCTGAAGGAAGCGCTAACCAAAAAAGGAGAGGCGATAGGGGTCAAGGTCTTTATGCAGCACGCAGAAGTATTCCACGCCATGCACCGTATATAAGGGAGAATGCAAGCCATGCTTTTTGACCGCTCTGAAATTCTGGAAACATTGCGCATGCTCCAGCTTCAGAACCTGGATGTGCGCACGGTAACTCTGGGTATAAACATTCTGGACTGTCGCTCAGACACTCTCAATCAAACCCGAAAACGGATAGTTGAAAAAATTGAAAAAATAGCTGGTGATTTTCACCGGGTGGTGGAAGAAACCGCCTTAATTTATGGAATACCCATTGTTAACCGCCGCATCGCCCTTACTCCTATGGCATTGCTTTTCAAAGCCGAAGATGAACCTCAGGAATTGCTGGAACTGGCCCAAGACATTGACAATCTTGCCGCATCGCTCAAGGTGGACTTTGTAGGTGGCTTTTCAGCGCTCATTCACAAGGGTTGTACCAAAGCCGAAGAGGTTTTTATCCGCAATCTACCCCAGATACTTGCAGGCACAGAGCGTATTTGCGGCTCTGTGAACGTTGCTTCTTCGAAAAGCGGTATCAACGTGGATGGAATACTGATGATGGGAGAGGTTATTAAAGAAACCGCTGCCTTAAGCGCCCATCGAGATGCTATCGCCTGCACCAAGCTGGTGGTCTTTGCCAATGCCCCGGAAGACAACCCCTTTATGGCTGGCGCCTTTCATGGGGTAGGTGAACCCGAAGCAGTCATCAATGTTGGAGTCAGCGGTCCTGGGGTGGTCAAGGAAGTGGTGGAGCGGAATCCCCAAGCTTCCTTAGGAGAACTCGCCGAAATAATCAAACGCACCGCCTTCAAAATTACCAGAGTGGGTGAGCTGATTGGCAGGGCTGTAGCTTCCCGCCTGAAGGTAGAATTCGGAATTGTGGACCTTTCCTTAGCTCCCACACCGCGGGTTGGCGACAGCGTTGCCGAAGTGATTCAAGCCATGGGGATAGAAAAATGTGGTGCTTGGGGAACTACGCTGGCCCTTGCCCTGCTTACTGATGCCTGCAAAAAGGGCGGCACTATGGCTTCTTCCCGAGTGGGAGGCTTGAGTGGAGCTTTTATCCCGGTAAGCGAGGATGCTGCCATGAATGAAGCCGCTTTGTGCGGTGCACTGAGCATGGAAAAACTGGAAGCACTCACCAGCGTCTGCTCGGTAGGACTGGACATGATAGCTATTCCCGGAGACACTCCTTCTGAAGTGATTTCCTGCATTATAGCCGATGAAATAGCTATCGGAGTTATTAACCACAAAACAACTGGTGTACGCATCATCCCTGTCCCTGGCAAA